>NZ_LAVK01000539.1 GCF_001083795.1 Streptomyces sp. SBT349 | reverse complement strand
CGTTTGGGTCGGTGGTGGTGACGGATCACCGGATGGTGGTGGGGGTTCCGGAGGGGTGGTCGTTTGAGCGGGCGGCGTCGGTGCCGACGGTGTTTTTGACGGCTTGGTATGGGTTGGCGGATCTGGCGGGGCTTCGTGCTGGGGAGTCGGTGTTGGTGCATGCGGCTGCGGGTGGGGTGGGTTTGGCGGCGATGCAGTTGGCGCGGTATTGGGGTGTGGAGGTGTTTGCGACGGCGAGTGAGGCGAAGTGGGGGGTGGTCCGGGCTGCGGGTGTGTCGCGGGAGCGGATCGCGTCGTCGCGGGATGTGGGGTTCGCGCGGGTGTTTTTGGAGGCGACCGGGGGTCGGGGTGTGGATGTGGTCCTCAACAGCCTGGCCGGGGAGTTCGTCGACGCCTCTTTGGAGTGTCTGGCTGGTGGTGGCCGGTTCATCGAGATGGGCAAGACCGACATCCGCGACGCCATGGAGATAGCCGCCGCACACGAAGGAACGACCTACCAGGCATTCGATTTGCGGGAGGCGGGGCCTGAGCGCATTCAGCAGATGTTGAGTGAAGTGGTGCGGTTGATGGAGGCGGGGGTTCTTGAGCCGTTGCCGGTGCGGGTGTGGGATGTGCGGGAGGCCCGGGAGGCTTTCCGGTTCATGAGCCAGGCCCGGCACGTGGGCAAACTCGTTCTGACGATGCCGCCGCGGCTCGACCCGGCGGGCACGGTCCTGGTCACGGGCGGGACCGGCACGCTGGGCGCGATCGCCGCCCGGCACATGGTCGCAACCCATGGCGTCAGCAGCATCGTGCTGGCCTCCCGCCGGGGGGAGAACGCACCGGGCGCGCACGAGCTGCGAACCGAACTGGAGGAACTTGGCGCGCGGGTTGCGGTGGTGGCCTGTGACATCGCCGAGCCGGGCGGGGTGGGGCAGGCGCTCGCGGCGGTGCCAACAGAACATCCCCTGACGGGGGTGATTCACACCGCCGGGGTGCTCGACGATGGTCTGGTCGAGGATTTGACGCCGGAGCGGGTGCGGGGGGTGCTGCGGGCCAAGGTCGATGGCGCCTGGCATCTGCACCTGGCCACCCGGGACATGCCGGACCTGGCCATGTTCGCCTTGTATTCTTCCGCGGCCGGGATTCTGGGCAGCCCGGGTCAGGCGAACTACGCGGCGGCCAACACCTTCCTCGACGCGCTGGCGGCGCATCGCCACGCCGCTGGGCTGCCGGCGGTGTCGATCGCGTGGGGTCTGTGGGAGGACGACAGCGCGTTGACCGGGCGGATGGCCGCGGCCGACCGCGCCCGCCTGGCACGCCGCGGCTTCGAACCCATGCCCGCCCCCCTCGCCCTCCAACTCCTCGACAAAGCTTGCTTCCAGCTCAACCAGCCCGTAATCGCCGCGGCCAACCTCAATCCCAAGCGGTTGGTGGCGGAAGCCGAGGCTGGGGCGTTGCCGCCAGCGTTGCGGAGTCTCCTGCCGGCTTCCGGCCGCGTTTCCCGTCGACAGGCGTTGGCCGGGGGGCACGACGAGGGCGCCTCGTTGGCTTCCCGCCTGGCCGGCCTCACCGAAGAGCAGCAACTCGACACCCTCCTCGACCTGGTGCGTTCGGATGCGGCGGTGGTGTTGGGGCATGGGAGTGCGGCGTCGGTTGAGGGGGGTCGTGCGTTTCGGGATGCGGGGTTTGATTCGCTGACGGCGGTGGAGTTGCGGAACCGTCTGAGTGCGGTGACGGGGTTGCGGTTGCCGGCGACGCTGGTGTTCGACTATCCGACGCCGTTGGTGCTGGCGGGGTTTTTGCGGGATGAGGTGGTGGGCGACCAGGCCGTCGCGGTTGGTGCGGGTGTGGTGGTGCCGGTTGCGTCGGATGTGGCGGATGATCCGGTGGTGATCGTGGGGATGGGCTGTCGTTTCCCGGGTGGGGTGGCGTCTCCTGAGGATTTGTGGCGGTTGGTCGATTCGGGTGGGGATGCGATCTCTGGTTTTCCGGTGGACCGTGGGTGGGATCTGGAGGGTCTTTATGATCCGGATCCGGATCGGGAGGGGCGGAGTTATACGCGGCAGGGTGGGTTCCTTGCGGATGTGGCGGGGTTCGACGCCGAGTTCTTCGGGATTTCGCCGCGTGAGGCGTTGGCGATGGATCCGCAGCAGCGGTTGCTGCTGGAGGTGGTGTGGGAGTCGCTGGAACGGGCGGGAATCGATCCGGCCGCACTGAAGGGCACCCAAACCGGCGTATTCATGGGGACATCCGGCTCGGGATACGCCGTCGGAATCAGGGAACTGCCAAGAGGGGTCGAAGGTTATTCGATCACCGGCAAGACCGGCAGCGTCGCGTCCGGGCGGGTGGCGTATTCGCTGGGGTTGGAGGGCCCGGCGATGTCGGTGGATACGGCGTGTTCGTCGTCGCTGGTGGCGTTGCATCTGGCGGTGCAGGCGTTGCGGAGTGGTGAGTGTTCGATGGCGCTGGCGGGCGGCGTCATGGTGATGCCTACCCCGGGTGTCTTCGTCGGGTTCAGCCGGCAGCGTGCTCTGGCCGCGGATGGGCGGTGCAAGCCGTTCTCGGCTGCTGCGGACGGCTTCGGGCCTTCCGAGGGTGTGGGTGTGCTGCTGGTGGAGCGGCTGTCGGACGCGGTGCGCAACGGCCATGAGGTGCTCGCGGTGGTGCGCGGATCGGCGGTGAATCAGGATGGTGCGTCGAATGGTTTGACGGCGCCGAATGGTCCGTCGCAGCAGCGGGTGATCCGGCAGGCGCTGGCGAACGCTGGCCTCGCGCCGGGTGATGTGGATGCGGTGGAGGCGCATGGGACGGGCACCTCGTTGGGTGATCCGATTGAGGCGCAGGCGTTGCTGGCCACCTACGGTCAGGATCGGGCGGACGGTGGGCCGTTGTGGCTGGGGTCCATCAAGTCGAACATCGGGCATGCGCAGGCGGCTGCGGGTGTGGCGGGTGTGATCAAGATGGTGATGGCGATGCGCCATGGCCTGCTGCCCAAGACCCTGCATGCCGAGGAGCCCTCGCCGCACATCGACTGGTCCACGGGCGAGGTCGAGCTGCTGACCGAGCCGGTCGCCTGGGAACGGAACGGGCACCCGCTTCGCGCCGGTGTGTCGTCGTTCGGAATCAGCGGAACGAACGCGCACGTGATCGTGGAGCAGGCGCCGGAGCAGGGGGCCGGTGCGGTCGAGGTGGCGGACGACCCAGCGCTGGGTCGTGTGGTGCCGTTGGTGGTGTCGGGGCGTTCGGGTGGAGCGCTGGTCGAGCAGGCGGGGCGGTTGCGGGAGTTTTTGGGGTCCGGTGCTGGGGTGTCGTTGGTGGATGTGGGGTGGTCGCGGGGGGTGGGGCGGGCGGGGTTGGAGCAT
>NZ_LAVK01000538.1 GCF_001083795.1 Streptomyces sp. SBT349 | reverse complement strand
ACCCACGAGCCCTCCACCTCCCCTACCTCCCCCGAACCCCGAAACCCGAACGAAGGAGACAGCGTGAGCGGCAACGGCGCTCCCGAGCTGAGCGTGACCGACGGAGCCGACCTGCGGGTCGCGGTGGTCGCGGCCCAGTGGCACCAGACGGTGATGAACGGGCTTCTCGACGGCGCGATGCGCGCCCTGGACGAGCTCGCCGTCCCCGAGCCCACCGTGGTCCGCGTCCCCGGCAGCTTCGAACTGCCCGTCGCCGCCCGCGTCCTGGCCGGACGCGGCTACGACGCCGTCGTCGCCCTCGGCGTCGTCATCCGCGGCGGCACCCCGCACTTCGACTACGTCTGCCAGGGCGTGACCCAGGGCCTCACCCAGGTCGGCGTCGACACCGGGGTCCCGGTGGGCTTCGGCGTGCTCACCTGCGACACCGAGCGCCAGGCGCTCGACCGCGCCGGCCTGCCCGGCTCCTCGGAGGACAAGGGCCACGAGGCGGTCACGGCCGCCGTCGCCACCGCCGCCGTGCTGCGCGCGGTGCCGGAGCCCGCGCGCTGAGCCACTCGGGTCAGGCCGTAGGGTAAGAGGACCATGGCCAACAAGACATTCGACGAGCTCTTCGCCGAGCTTCAGCAGAAGGCCGCCACGGGCGACCCGCGCACCTCCAGGACCGCCGAGCTGGTCGCGTCCGGGGTCCATGCCATCGGCAAGAAGGTCGTCGAAGAGGCCGCGGAGGTGTGGATGGCGGCCGAGCACGAGGGCGCCGACCGCACCGCCGAGGAGATCTCGCAGCTGCTCTACCACCTCCAGGTGATGATGGTGGCCCGCGGCATCTCCCTCGACGACGTATACGCTCACCTCTGACCCGTTCGGCCGTCACCCTCCGGACGGCCCGGGCGGCCCCACCGCACCCGCACGAGAAAGCCTGGAGCCATGCTGCGCATCGCCGTTCCCAACAAGGGGTCCCTCTCGGAGCCGGCGGCGGCGATGCTCCATGAGGCGGGCTACCGGCAGCGCAAGGACCGCCGCGAGCTGGTCCTCATAGACGTGGAGAACCAGGTCGAGTTCTTCTACCTGCGCCCCCGCGACATCGCCGTCTACGTGGGCTCGGGCCGCCTCGACATCGGCATCACCGGGCGGGACCTCCTGCTCGACTCGGGGGCGCACGCCGAGGAGATCATGCAGCTCGGCTTCGCCGCCTCCACCCTCCGCTACGCGACGCGCCCCGGCACCGTCACGGAGGTCGCGGAGTTCGGCGGGCTGACCGTCGCGACCTCCTTCGCCGGGGTCGTCGCCAAGCACCTCGCCGACCACGGCGTGGACGCCTCCGTCGTCCACCTGGACGGGGCGGTCGAGACCGCCATCCAGCTGGGCGTCGCCGAGGTCATCGCCGACGTGGTGGAGACCGGGACCACCCTGCGCAACGCCGGCCTCGAGATCATCGGCGACCCCATCCTGGACTCCGAGGCCGTCGTCATCCGCCGCCCGGGGGACAGCTCCCAGGAGGCCAAGGTGCGGCAGTTCCTGCGCCGCCTCCAGGGCGTCCTGGTCGCCCGCCGCTACGTGATGATGGACTACGACATCCGCGCCGAGCTGGTCGACAAGGCCGTGGCCCTCACCCCGGGGCTCGAATCGCCCACCGTCTCCCCGCTGCACGACAAGGGCTGGGTCGCCGTCCGCTCGATGGTCCCCGTCCAGGACGCCCAGCGGATCATGGACGAGCTCTACGACCTCGGCGCCCGCGCCATCCTGTCCACCGGCATCCACGCCGCCCGCCTGTGACCACGCCCCGGGAGGGCGCGCGCGAACCGGCGGGCACGCCCGCGCTGCCGCCGCTTCCCCTGACGATCCGCCCGGTGGTCACCCGCGTCGTGCTGATGGCCATCGGCGCCGTCGTCTTCGCCGTCCTCACCCTGATCGCCGCCCTCCTCCCGGCGGGCGGCGCGATCAGCTGGAGCCTGGGCGAACGGGCCCTGGTCTCGGCCGCCGGCCTGCTCGTGTGGGGCGTGCTGGCACTGCTCAGCCGCCCCAGGGCGGTGGCCGACCTGGACGGCGTGACGGTCGTCAACCTCACCACCACCCGCCGCCTCGCCTGGGCCGAGGTCGTGCGCGTGACGCTGCGCCCCGGCGACCCGTGGGTCACCCTCGACCTCGCCGACGGCACCGTGCTGCCGGTGATGGCCGTCCAGCCCGGCGTCTCGCGGCGGCGCGCCCTCGCCGACGCCCGCACCCTGCGCGCCCTGGCCGAGGCCCACGGCACCGCCTCCCCGCCGACCGCCCGCTAGCGCGGACCGCGCCGCGCCCCCCGCCGCGGCCCCACGCCAGCGGCGGCAGCTCGTCGTCCTCCTCCTGCCGCCCGCCCCGCCCGGCGAGCACCTCGCCGTACGCCTGCATCAGGTCGGGCAGCCGCAGCGTCGCCAGCTCCTGCCGCGTCGGCGCCGAGGCCGCCTCCGACAGGCGCATGTCCCGGAACGCGCAGCTCGACTCGTACAGCGTGCGCAGGAACCGCCCGTTCCCCAACTCGTCGATCCACCCCTCGCCGACCACGTGCTCGCCGATGCTGCGCAGCTCCTCCAGCGCCTCGGCGTCCCAGGCGTCGCCGTGCTCCGCCGCCAGCAGCTCGCCGATCGCCGTCAGCTCCGCGGGCTGGTAGCTGGGGAACTCCACGCGCGCCGAGAACCGCGAGCTCAGCCCGGGGTTGGCCGACAGCAGCCGGTCCATCCCCGCCGGGTAGCCGGCCAGGATCACCACCAGGTGCTCGCGGCTGTCCTCCGCCCGCTTCAGCAGCACCTGGAGCGCCTCGTCCCCGTACGCGTCGCCCTTGCTGTAGCCGGTGTGGACCAGGCTGTACGCCTCGTCGATGAACAGCACCCCGCCCAGGGCCGAGTCGATGAGCCGGTTCGCCTTCACGGCCGTCTGCCCCAGGAACTCCCCGACGAGGTCGGCCCGTTGAGCCTCGATCAACCGGTCGTGGCTGAGCACGCCCAGCGCGTGGAAGATCCGCCCCAGGATCCGCGCCACCGTCGTCTTGCCCGTGCCCGAGGGCCCGGAGAACACGAAGTGCCGCTTCGGCGGCTGCACCGGCAGCCCCTGGCCCGAGCGCAGCCGCGCCATCCGCAGCTGCGCGGACATCGCCCGCACCTGCTCCTTCACCGGATCCAGGCCCACCATCCGCTCCAGCTCCGCCAGCGTCCGCGCCAGCAGCTCCGGGTCCGGCGCCGGAGGCAGCGCCCGCGCCAGCCGCGGCGACAGCCCGTGCCCGGCCGCCAGGCCCGCCCCGGCGGGCCGCTCGCCCGACGGGGGCGCCGCGGACGCCGGTGAGGGCCCGGTCCCCGCGGGGGAGGGCACCCGGCGCACCTCGGGGAAC
>NZ_LAVK01000537.1 GCF_001083795.1 Streptomyces sp. SBT349 | reverse complement strand
CCTCCGGCCCGGCCACCACGCCCCCGGCCCCGGACCGGCCCGAGCCGTCGCCCGACGACGCCCCGCGCTCCGTCTCCGCGGAGGAGATGGTCGCCACGCTGCGCTCGCTGCTCCCGGCGGGCACCGAACTGTCCGTGGACCAGGCGTCGGGCGACGACGTGGTGCTCGCGGTGATGGAGGACGCGGCGGGGGACGCGTTGATCTCGGTCGAGCTCCGGTTCTTCCCCGAGTTCGGGATCGAGCCGGACGACGACTTCTTCACCTGCGCCGCGCGGCGCGAGGTCGAGGGCGGCACGTGCGAGGAGCTCACACTCGCCGGCGGGATCAGGGGCGTCGCCGAGGAGGCCCCCGACGAGCACGCCGCGCCGGGCTCCGGGGTCGTCTCGCGCAGCGTGGACCTGTACCGGCCCGGGGGCGTGCGCGTCGTGGCCAGCGTCTGGAACGCGGCCGAGGACTCCGGGCCCGCGACCCGCGGAGAACCGCCGCTGACGTTCGCCGAGCTCCGCGGGATCGCCGCCGATCCCGGCTGGGTCCCCTGACCCACCGTTTCCGATCCCCCTGCCCAACTCCGAGGAGAAACACCCGACATGGACACCACCCGCACCCTCCGCGTCAGCCGCGTCACTCGTGTCACCGGCGTCGGCCGCGCCGGACCGCGCCGCGCCGCGCTGGCCCTCGCGACCGGCGTGCTCGCCCTGGCGGTCGGCACCGCCCCCGCGGTGGCGGCCCCGCGGTGGACGGCGCTTCCGCCCGAGGCGCCGGACAGCGTGCTGTACGACGTGTCGAGCGCCGACGGCGCCACCTGGGCCGTCGGCATGAGCTATGGCAAGGAATCCCTGTTCGCGCCGTACGCGGTGCGCTGGGACGGCACGAGCTGGGTCACCCCGCCCCAGCCGCTGGCCGCCGCCCGCCTCGACGGCGTGGCGGTGCGCGCCGCCGACGACGTGTGGGCGGTCGGGGCCGATGACGTGCCCGAGGATGAGAATGGCGCGCTCATCCAGCACTGGGACGGAACGGCCTGGGAGGTCGTCGACCTGGGCATGTCGCTGGGCGCCTCGTCCCGGCTGAACGCGATCGACGTGACGCCCGGCGGTGATCTGTGGGCGATCGGCGTCCGGGTGGAGGCCGGGGTGGAGCAGCCCTTGGCGCTGACCCTGCGCGCGGGCCAGGACCAGTGGGAGGAGGTGGACATGACCGGGGCCGGGGATGTCGGCTTCGCGAGCGACGTGCTGGCGCTGGCGCCCGACGACGTGTACGTCTTCGGCGCGGGCGTCGCCCACTTCGACGGCTCCGGCTGGAAGCAGCAGCAACTCCCCGGGTCGGTCAGCGGGGTTCTGCTGGACGGCGCGACGGCACGCGCCCGGGACGACGTCTGGGCCGTCGGCCACGCGTGGGACGAGACCCTCGGCCGCCACCCGGTGGCGCTCCACTTCGACGGCGCCGCCTGGGAGGCCGTTCCGGTCCTGAGGGAGCCGGGTCAGCTCTTCGACATCGCCTTCGACGCCACGGGGACGCCGGTCGCGGTGGGCGAGACGCGCGACCCGCAGGTGGAGCCCGAGGGCAACTACGTCCTCACCCTCGCCGCGAACGGCGCCTTCGAGCACGTGGAGCACGTGGCCGGCGGCGGCACCCTCTTCGACGTCGAACGGGACGGGGAGGGCCGCCTGTGGGCGGTGGGCAGCACGTCGGCGTGGGACGACATGACGCCCTTCGCCGCCCGCAGGCAGTAGGCGGCAGGCCACGCCCACGACGGCGGCCGCGGCCAGGACCGCGGTCGCCGGAACGGGCCGACGCGGGTGGCCGGTTGAGGGCGACTCGGCCAACCGCCGTTCACCCGCGAGGCGGTCGGCGTACCCTTCCCGGCCGCGGACGCGGCGGCATGACGGACGACGGCGACCGGGCGGTCAACGGGCTGTGGTGGCAGGCCATCGGCGCGTGCGTCGCGCTCGTGGCGGGTACGGGCGTGATGCTGGCGTGGGTCACCGTGCCCGCGGCGCTCGTTCCGGCGCTCGCCGGGTTTCGCGCTGCCGCTCCCGCGCCGCCGGTGGGCGCACCTGCTGGCCGCCGTCGTGCTCGCAGGCACGGCTGCCGTGGTGGTGCTCCGGGCATGGTTCGCCCCCGAGCCCGAGGCGCTGGACGACCGGCTGCTCGGCGCCGGACCGCCGCAGGCGGGCGACTTCGCGGCGGACGTCCCCCGGGCGCCCGATGACGCGGCGGCGCGACGATATCTCACGCCGCGGGCGGGGAACGAGGACCGCCGGGGGACTCGGGCGCGTGCCTCTGCCAGAGTGGTGGCGTGGAGTCACTGAGAGGCCAGGATCCGGAGCGACTGGGCGAGTTCACCCTGCTGGCCCGGCTGGGCAGCGGCGGCATGGGGCGGGTGTACCTGGGGCGGTCACCGGGTGGGGCGCAGGTGGCGATCAAGGTGATCCGCGAGGACATCGCGGAGGACCCGAGCGTCCTGGCCCGGTTCCGGCGCGAGGTGGCGACGGTGCGCTCGGTGCGCGGCCCGTACACCGCGCGGCTGGTCGGCGCCTCGCTGGACGCGCCGCCGTACTGGCTGGCGACGGAGTTCGTGCCGGGCCCGACGCTGCTCGCGGCGACCCGCGGCAGACCCCTCGAACCCGCCCTGTGCACGGGCCTGTTCGCGGCGCTCGCGGAGGCGCTGGCGGCGGTGCACGGGTACGGGGTGGTGCACCGGGACGTGAAGCCGCACAACGTCATCCTGGCCCCGGGCGGCCCCCAGTTGATCGACTTCGGTATCGCCAGGGCCGCGGAGCACACGCGGCTCACCCGCACCGGCCAGACGCCGGGCACCGTCGGCTACACCGCCCCCGAGGTGCTGATGGGCGACGAGGCGGGCCCGGCCGCTGACGTGTTCGGGCTCGGCGCGACGATCGCCGCCGCCGCGACCGGCCGCGCGCCCTACGGCGACGGGGCGTGGCCGGCGGTCAGCTACCGCGTCGTGCACGGCGAGATCGACGTCGACGGGGTGGAGCCCGGCCTCGCCGACCTGATACGGCGGTGCGTCGACCGGGAACCGGCGCGGCGGCCCGCCCCCTCGGAGGTCGTCCGGCGCTGCGGTCTCACCTACGCGCTGGCGGACTTCCCGCCGTACCGGCTGCTGGCCGGGGCGGCACCGGCGCCCGCGTTCCCGGCCCCGCGACCGCGCCGGGCTCCGCTGGTGACCGCGGCCCTGGCGGTCGCGGGGGTCGCGGTGGCGACGGTGGTGTGGCTGCTGCCCGAGGACGGTGGCGACGGGACGGCGGGCGGCGGGCCCACCGTGTCCGAGTCCGTGTCCGAGTCCGGGCCGGGGGAGGAGGAGCAGGGGACCGGCGGCAACGGCGGGGACAGCGGGGACG
>NZ_LAVK01000536.1 GCF_001083795.1 Streptomyces sp. SBT349 | reverse complement strand
CTCCCAGCCCTACCCGCCGAGCGGCGGCCCCGCCTGGGGCGGTGGCCACCACGGCGGCCACCACGGTCACCACCCGCACCGCCGCAAGGGCGGCCTCTCCGGCCTCTTCTTCTCCTCCTGACGCGCCACCGGCGCGCCCGACGCCCCCGGGCCCCGGCCGTCCTCGAACGACGGCCGGGGCCCCGCTGTCCGCCGGATCAACGGCCGGCGGCCAGCGCCCCTTCCCTGACGGCGGCGACGAATTCGGTCCAGCCGTGCGGCGCGAACGCGAGCACCGGGCCCGCCGCGGTCTTGGAATCCCGCACCGGAACGACACCGGAAGTCGCGGCCACGTTCCGCGCGTATTCGACGCACTCGCCGCCGTTGCCGCTGCAATAGCTGGACTTGACCCACTCCACGCCGGATAGGTCGATCTTGCTCTTCATCGGGAGTACTCCTCCAACATGACCTTTTTGATGAGCGCCAGCGATTCGTCGGGTGACAGGGCATCAGCCCGCAAACGATCGTAGGCCGCCGTCGCCGTCACCACTTGCGCGGCAGAGTCAATCACATGGCCGCCACTCCAGGATTCCTCGTAGAGCAGCGGGGGATCCTCGGTGAACGTCAGCAGGATGAAGCTTTCCGTGGCGGGTGGCGCCCCGGTGGAAAAGGGGAGCACCTGGAGCGTGGTGTTCGGCGACTCGGCCTCCCCGAGAAGGCGGCCCAGCTGCCCCCGCATGACGTCCCGTCCACCGATCTGGCGATGCAGACATGACTCGTCCAGAATCACCCACAGGAGTGGCGGATTCTCGCGCTCCAGGGCCTCGTGGCGGCGCATCCTGGCCTCGACCTTGTGCTTCACCCACTGCTTGGAGGCGGTCGGATGCGCATTGCGGTAAATGGCGTGGGCATACTCCTCGGTCTGAAGGATTCCCGCGACGAGATTCGCGCTGTAGTTCAGGATGCTTTCCGCCTGCCCCTCCCATTTGACATAGGGCTCGAACCAGGACGGGTGTTCCCGCCGATTGATGCGGTCACGCATGCGCGCGAAGAATCCCGAGGTGTTGAACACCCGGTCGCACGCCATGGCGAACTGCACGGAGCCGAGCAGTAGTCCGTTCTCCACCTTGCTGATGTAGGGCGGCTGGTAGTGCGTGGCGTCGGCGAGTTCCTTCTGGGTCAACCTCGCGTGCATCCGTGCTTCTTTGACTTCAAGTCCGAAATAGGCGTAGCCGTCGTGCGGTTCGCTGCCGCTGAGCTCGTTCATGTGTCTGTTTCCTGACTTTCCGAAACGAAGGGAAACTGCCGTTCCCGTTGTCCAGGCGTGCCGGAGGGTGATGGTGGGAGTACGCAAGGTGAATACCCGCGGCCGGTGGAGTGGTCACCTGGTGGGCGGCGAACTATTCGGAGATGTGAATCCGCTTTTCCGTGCGAGCTTTCACGCGCACGGAGCGGACGCGAAACGGAAACGGAAGCGGGCAACGGAATGAGCGTCAAGGTGCACATGGCCCTGCGAGGCATCGTGTTCTCGGGCATCAGCGGCTGGCCGGTGCCGCGGCGGTCCCCCGGCGGCAACGACTGGGTGACGGGACGCTGCTGGCTGTACTGCCGCCGCGAGAACGTCAGCGTCCTGTGGATCGGGCCGGTGAGGACGCCGTCCTCGGAGGGCGAGCTGTACGCCTGCGGGCAGTGCATCGCCGAACTGGTGCACATGATCAGGGAGGATCAGCGGCGCACGAGCCTTCCCCCGGGGCGGATCTGCGAGCATCGCGAGCTGGAGCGGCGGGAGGGGAAGACGTTCTGCGCCGGGTGCGCCCGGCAGATCTATCTGTGACGCGGCACCTTTGACGCCCCGCGCTCCGGGTAGCGTCCTGGTCATGCGTGCGATCACGATTCCCGAACCAGGCGGCCCCGACGCGATGGTGTGGGCCGAGGTCCCCGACCCGGTGGTGGGGCCGGGCGAGGTGCTCGTCGATGTCGCGGCGGCCGGGGTGAACCGGGCCGACGTCCTCCAGCGGCAGGGCAACTACAGCCCGCCGCCCGGCGCTTCGCCGTATCCGGGGCTGGAGTGCTCGGGGCGGATCGCGGCGGTCGGCGAGGGCGTGGCGGGCTGGAGCGAGGGCGACGAGGTGTGCGCGCTGCTCAGCGGCGGCGGGTACGCCGAGAGGGTCGCCGTCCCGGCCGGCCAGCTGCTCCCCGTCCCCGCGGGCTGCTCGACCGTGACGGCGGCGGCGCTGCCCGAGGTCGCCTGCACTGTGTGGTCGATGGTGTTCATGCAGGCGGGGCTGTGCGCGGGGGAGACGCTGCTGGTGCACGGCGGCGCGAGCGGCATCGGGACGATGGCCGTACAGCTGGCCAAGGCGGCCGGGGCGCGGGTGGCGGTGACGGCCGGGAGCGCGGAGAAGCTGGCCCGCTGCCGCGACCTCGGGGCGGATGTGCTGATCAACCACCGCGAGCAGGACTTCGCCGAGGAGCTGTCGGGCGGCGCGGACGTGGTGCTCGACATCATGGGCGCGAAGTACCTCGGGCGGAACGTGCGGGCCCTCGCGCCGGGCGGGCGCCTGGTGATCATCGGCTTCCAGGGGGGCGTGAAGGGGGAGTTCGATCTGAGGCCCCTGATGGCGAAACGCGCCAGCGTCACCTCCGCCTCCCTCCGCGCGCGCCCGCCGGAGGAGAAGGCGGCGATCGTCTCGGCGGTCCGCGCCAACGTCTGGCCCCTGGTGGCCGAGGCCCGCCTCCACCCGGTGGTCGACCGCACGCTTCCTCTCTCCGAGGCGGCCGAGGCTCACCGCGTCATGGAGGCCAACCTCCATACGGGCAAGATTCTGCTGACTCGTCCGTAGGGTGTGGCTGGGGTTGGTGGGTGGGGCGGCTTCTACGCCTGGCTTAGGTGGCGCGCGCTTGGCCGGGTGTCGGGTTTCGTGCGGATGCACGAGGGAGGCACCTACGGGGGGAGGGTTCGTGGGTGTTCGCCGTCCCGGTGACCGGCCAGTTTGTCGGGTGGATGAGGTGGGTGTCCGGACGGGCGCAGCGGATGACGGTGGTCTTGGGTCGGTCTCTCGGTGGTGGGCTGGGGTGGCGCGCACCCTTCGGGCCTGCTCTGGCCGCACGTATTCGTCGTTGCCCGCGCGCCGCCGGGGCTTATGTAGCGGGCCGGTGGGTTCGTTGCCCTATCGGGCATCGGAGGGCGGGGACTGTTTTGAAACGGCGCACGGTTTGTTTTCAACACTCTGTTTAAAACGAAGTGTTTCGCGTTTCAGAACAGTCCCCGCCTCCAGATGCCCAATAGGGCAGACGACCGCGCACCGCCACCACGGCCCGGTTGGGCAACGACCCCCACCGGCCCGGCGAATACCCAACAAGGGCACACAGAGGCGGCAGCAGCTGCGCGCCACC
>NZ_LAVK01000535.1 GCF_001083795.1 Streptomyces sp. SBT349 | reverse complement strand
GCCGGGCTTCCTGGGGAGGACCGGGCCGAGGATCAGCTCGCCGTCCGCGCCGGCGGGCTCCTGGCCCGCCGCCTCGAACGGGTCGCCGTCATCCGGCCCCAGCACCACCGCACGGTGATCAAGCGCGGCCCGGCCCATCGCCAGCGACCACCCCACATCCACCGACGGCACCACACCCCGCACCCGCGCCACCTGCGCGTCCAACGCACCCTCGTCCGCCCCGGACACCACCAGGGGCACCGGGAACGGGTGGGCGGGGAGGCGGAGTTCGGCCGTGCCGGGCTCGGGCTCGTCGGCCTGCTCGATGAGCACGTGCGCGTTGGTGCCGCTCATCCCGAAGGCGGACACGCCCGCGCGGCGAGGGCGGCCGGTCTCCGGCCAGTCCGCCGACTCGGTCAGCAGCCGCACCGCGCCCGCGTCCCAGTCCACGTGCGGCGACGGCCGGTCCACATGCAACGTGCGCGGCAGCACGCCGTGCCGCATCGCCTGCACCATCTTGATCACACCACCCACACCCGCCGCCGCCTGCGCATGCCCGATGTTCGACTTCAACGACCCCAGCCACAACGCCCGTTCACCCTCGCGGTCCCGCCCGTAGGTGGCCAGCAACGCCTGCGCCTCGATCGGATCACCCAAGGTGGTGCCCGTGCCATGCGCCTCCACCACGTCCACCTCGCTCGCCGACAGGCCCGCGTTGACCAGCGCCGCGCGGATCACCCGCTGCTGCGCCAACCCACTCGGCGCGGTCAGCCCGTTGCTCGCACCGTCCTGGTTCACCGCACTGCCCCGCACCACCGCCAGCACCCGATGACCGTTGCGCCGCGCATCGGAAAGCCGCTCCAGCAGCAGCACCCCGACACCCTCGGCCCAGCCGGTGCCGTCCGCAGCTTCGGCGAATGCCTTGCACCGGCCGTCGGCCGCGAGGCCGCGCTGGCTGCTGAACTCGGTGAAGACCTCGGGCGTCGCCATCACCGCGACGCCACCGGCCAGCGCCATCGCGCACTCGCCGTTCCGCAGCGACTGCGCCGCCAGGTGCAGCGCCACCAGGGACGAGGAGCAGGCCGTGTCCACGGTGATGGCGGGCCCTTCGAGGCCGAGGCTGTAAGCGATGCGGCCGGAGAACACGCTGGTGGCGCCGCCGGTCAGCCGGTACCCCGCGACCTCCGGGGGTGCCGACGCCTGGGTGAGTCCGGCGCCATAGCCCTGGGGCGAGGCGCCGACGAAGACGCCGATGTCCTTGCCGCGCAGGGACAACGGGTCGATGCCCGCCCGTTCGAAGGTCTCCCAGGAGGTCTCCAGCAGCAACCGCTGCTGCGGATCCATCGCCAGCGCCTCACGCGGCGAGATCCCGAACACCCCCGGGTCGAACTCCCCCGCCCCGTACAGGAACCCGCCCTCCCGCACATACGACGTCCCCGACCGCTCCGGATCCGGGTCGAACAGCGCGTCCACGTCCCAGCCGCGGTCCACCGGGAACGCGCCAACGGCATCCATCCCCTCGGCAACCAGCCGCCACAGATCCTCCGGCGACCCCACCCCACCCGGATAACGGCAGCCCATCGCCACGATCGCCACCGGCTCGTCGGTCGCATCCGCGGAGATGTCCGGCTGGGCGGCGTCCGGGTCGGTGCCGAGGATCCGCTCGCTCAGGTGGGCGGTGAGGGCGGCCGGCGTGGGGTGGTCGAAGACCAGGGTCGTCGGCAGGGAGAGGCCGGTCTCCGCGGTGAGCCGGTTGCGCAGTTCGACGGCCGTCAGCGAGTCGAAGCCCAGGTCCTTGAACGCGCGGTCGGCGGCGATGCCGGCCGCGGATCCATGGTCGAGGACGGCCCTGACGTGTGCGGTGACGAGTTCGAGGAGAGCGTGGTCGCGGTTCCGGGCCGGGAGCGCCGCGAGCCGTTCGCCGAGTCCGTCGCCGGGGGCGGTGCCGTCGGTGGCGAGGGCGGCGCGGACCTCGGGCAGGTCGCCGATGAGCGGGCGAGCGCGGGCCGCGGTGAACGTCGGGGCGAACAGGTCCCAGCGCACGTCGGCGACGGCCGCGGTGGCGGTGTCGTCGGCGAGGGCCGCCTCCAGCGCGGTGACGGCCGCGTCGGGGGCGAGCGCGGGGACGCCCTGGTGCCGCAGCCGGTCGACGGCCTCGTCGTGGGCCATGCCGCCGCCCGCCCACGGGCCCCAGGCGACGGCCGTGGCCGTCAGGCCCCTGGCCCTGCGGCGGTCGGCGAGGGCGTCGAGGTGGGCGTTGGCGGCGGCGTACCCACCCTGGCCGCCGCTGCCCCAGATGCCCGCGACCGAGGAGAACAGCACGAACGCGTCCAGCGGGGTGTCGTCCAGCAGTTCGTCCAGGTGCCGGGCACCGGTGGCCTTGGCCCCGGCCGCCTCGGCGAGGTCGGCGACGTCGGTGGCGTGAAGCGGGCCCCCGGCGTTGACGCCCGCCGCGTGGACGACGGCGGTCGGCGGGTGCTCGGCCAGCAGGGCGGCGACGGAGTCACGGTCGGCGAGGTCGCAGGCGGCGACGGTGACGCGGGCCCCGAGGGCGGTCAGTTCGTCGCCCAGCTCGGCCGCGCCCGGTGCCGCGATGCCGCGGCGGCTGGTGAGGACGAGGTGGGAGGCGCCGTTGCGGGCGAGCCGCCGGGCGACATGGGTGCCGAGCGCGCCCGTGCCGCCGGTGATGAGGACCGTGCCGCGGGGCGTCCACGGCGTGGCGGGCCGGGTGACGGCGACCCGTTCGAGGCGGCGGGCCAGGAGCCCGCCGGCGCGGACGGCGAGCTGATCCTCGGCCCGGTCCTCCCCAGGAAGCCCGGCCAGAACGCCGCACAGCCGGGTGAGCGCGGTGTCGAGGGCGCCGCCGCCCGAGGTCGCGTCGTTCCCCGGAAGGTCGATCAACCCGCCCCAGCGCTCCGGGTGTTCGAGGCCGACGACCCGGCCGAGGCCCCAGGTCATGGCCTGCTCGGGGCTGGGCGCCGCGTCGCCGGGGCCGGTGCCGACCGCGCCCCGGGTCACCAGCCACAGCGGCGCGTCGCACCCGGCGTCGCCCAGAGCCTGGACGGCGGTGAGGTTCTGCGCGAGGCCCGAGGGCACGTCGGAACGGGCCGGGTGCGGGCGCGTGTCCAGCGCCAGCAGGGACAGGACGCCGTCGATCGGGCCCCGGGCGGTCTCCTCCCGCAGCCGCGCCGCGAATCCCGCCCGGTGCGCGGCGGGATCGGCGGGATCGAGGGCGAGGGTCAGGACGCGGGCGCCGTGCGCCGCGATCCGATCCAGGCAGGCGGCGGCGATCGCCGCGCCGGCTCCCGCGCCGTCCTCCCCCGCGGCGGGGACGAGCGCCAGCCAGGTGGTGGCGGCGAGGACGCCAGGCTCGAAGCCGGTGTCGGGGTCCGGGTCGGGGTAGGGG
>NZ_LAVK01000534.1 GCF_001083795.1 Streptomyces sp. SBT349 | reverse complement strand
CCGGTGCTCACCGAGAGCGCCGCGACCTACCGCCCCCGCCGCGCCACCGTTCTGGCCGCCGGGGCGCTGGCCGCCGAGGTGCTGCTCGCGGCGCTCTCGGTGAGCACCGGGGCGTGGATGATCATCATCAGCCTGCTGGTCTGGGTGCCCCTGATCGGCGCCGCCGCGCTGCTCCTCCGCGCCCTCCCCGGGTCCCTGCCGCGCCGTGCCGTCCCCGCCGTCGCGTTTGCGTCACCGGGATGGCCTTCGCCCTCGGTGGCCCGGTCATCTACCAGGGCACCCTGGGAGAGACGACGGCGGCCCGGGTCGTGGCCACCCACAAGGAGGACGGGCCCCGCGACTTCGGCACCCAGTACGACCTGGTCGACGCGTCGACCGGCGAGGACCTGGGCCGCATGGCCACCGGCCCCCACGAGGCCGTCCCGGTCGGCGCGACGGTGGAGGTCGCCACGGACCCCTTCGGCTTCGCCCGCCCCGCCGCGACCGAACGCCTCGACCTGGCCCCCGTCTGGTCCACCCTCGCCGCCCTCGGCCTGGCGACGACCCTGGTCACGCTGGTGACGACGGCACGCCACGAATCGGCGGCGTGACGGCGGCGTGACGGCTGCGTGAAGGGGAAGGGGGCCGGGCGGGAGCGGCGGCCTTCACGCCCCCGGGGGCGGGCCCGCCGGGTGGCACGTCACAGGTTCTCCTCGGCCAGCCGCCGGGCGACCCGTTCGAGCAGGGGGCCCGCGTTCGCCATGGAGGCCCGGGGGTCGGGCTCGATCTCGGCCAGCGGGTAGGCCCGTTCGATCCCCGCGCCGCGCAGCGCCTCCTCGTCGATCGCCAGCCGCCCGCAGACCGCCAGAACCCGCTTGCCCGCCGCCCGCGCCGCCGCCGCGACCCCGGCCGGGGCCTTGCCGTGCAGCGTCTGCTCGTCGAGCGAGCCCTCGCCCGTGATCACCACGTCCGCGCGCGCGAGGGCCGCGTCGAAGCCGAGGACGTCGAGCAGCACCTCGATCCCGGCCCTGAAGGTCGCTCCCAGCCCCACCAGCGCCCCGAAGCCGACCCCGCCCGCCGCGCCCGCGCCCGGCGCGCCGGCGTACTCGCCGGGGCGCGCGCCCGCGGTCCGTTCCAGCACCCGGGCGAAGTTCGCGAGCGCCGTGTCGAGCGCCTCCACCTCCACCGGGTCGGCGCCCTTCTGCGGGCCGTAGACCGCGGCGGCGCCCCGCGGGCCGGTCAGCGGGTTGTCCACGTCGCTGGCCAGCACGAACTCCGTGTCCTTCAGACGGGGGTCGAGCCCGGACAGGTCGGCGGTGGCCAGCTCGCGCAGCGGCCCCCCGCCGTAGGGCAGGGGGTCGCCGTCGGCGTCCAGCAGGCTCGCGCCCAGCGCCGTCAGCATCCCCGCCCCGCCGTCCGTGGTCGCCGAGCCGCCGATGCCCAGCACCACCGTGCGCGCCCCGGCGTCCAGCGCCGCGGCGATCAGCTCGCCCGTCCCGTAGGTCGTGGCCGTCATCGGCGCGAACGTGAACGGCGGCAGCAGCCGCAGTCCCGACGCCTGGGCCATCTCCACCACGGCCACCTCGTCGCGCAGCGCGAACGACGCGAGCACCGGCAGCCCCAGCGGCCCGGTCACCTCGGCCTCGACCGGCACGAAGCCACCGGCCACCGCCGCCTCGACGGTGCCGTCCCCGCCGTCGGCGACCGGCAGCGACTCGACCACCGCCGCGGGCCTGACCGCACGGATGCCGACCGTGACATGCTCGGCGACCTCGGCGGCCGTCAGCGAACCCTTGAACTTATCCGCGGCGATCAGCACGCGCCCCGTGTCTGTCATGTTCCGCCCTTTTGTGATCACTCGGCTCGCAGGCGACCCTATCCGCCGCCGCTCGTCGAGGCCATGGGCGACCTGCGCGCCCACGCCGTTCACCAGGGAGGGTTCAGCTCTCCGGCGAGGGCTCAGCGCGTGGCCGCCCGCAGCCGCCGCCAGACCGCCTTCGCCGCGTTGTGCCCCGACATGCCGTGCACCCCGGGCCCCGGCCACGCCGCCGAGGAGCACAGGAAGACGGCCGGGTGCGCCGTTCCGTACGGGTTCCACGCCGGGCGCGGCCGGAACACCGTCTGCCAGCCGGAGAACGCGCCGCAGGTGAAGTCGCCGCCGACGTAGTTCGCGTTGCGCCGCGCCAGCTCGGCGGGGCCCGCGACCGCCCGCGCGAGCACCCGGTCCCTGAACCCGGGCGCGAACCGCTCGACCTGCCGCTCGATCGCCTCGGTGAGGTCGCCGTCCCAGCCGTTCGGCACATGGCCGTACGCCCAGAACACGTGCTTGCCCTCGGGCGCGCGCCCCGGGTCCACCAGCGTCGGCTGCGAGGTCACCAGGAACGGCGCCTCCGGGGCGCGCCCCTCCACCGACGCCGCGCGCAGCGCCGCCGCGATCTCCCCGCTGCCCGGCCCGATGTGCACGGAGCCGGCGCGCCGCGCCTCGGCCGCCGTCCAGGGCACCGGTCCTTCGAGCGCGTAGTCCACCTTGAACGCGGCGGCTCCGTAGCGGAAGTGGCCGAACGCCCGGCCGAGCCCGGCGATCCTGGCCATCGCGGTGGGTGAGGTGTCGAAGACATAGGCGCGCGCCGGTGGCAGTTCGTCCAGGCGCTTCACCTCCACGCCGGTGTGCACCACCCCGCCCAGGTCGCGCAGATACGCGGTGAGCGCGTCCGCGATCCCCTGCGACCCCCCGCGCGCCAGCGGCCAGCCCACCTCGTGCGCCGCCAGCGCGAAGACCAGCGCGATCGCCCCCGTGACGGGCGTGGACCCGGGCGCCACGACATGCGCGGCGAGACCGGCCAGCAGCGCGCGGCCCTTGTCCTCCGCGAAGACGCGCGTCAGCCACGACACCGGCGCCAGCCCCGGCAGGCCGAGGCGCGCCAGCGTGACCGGGTCGCGCGGCAGGCCGTCCCACGGCACCTTCAGGAAGTCGGCCGAGAGCGTGTCCCACTTGCCCGCGAACGGCTTCATCAGCCGCCGGTAGGCAGCCGCGTCGCGCGGCCCCAGATAGGCGGCCGTCTCGCCGATCGAACGCGCCAGCACCGCGGCGCTGCCGTCGGGGAACGGGTGCGCCAGCGGCAGTTCGGGATGCAGCCACTCCAGGCCGTAACGGTCCAGCGGCATCGCGCGGAACGCGGGGGAGCCCACGCCCATGGGATGCACGGCCGAGCAGGTGTCGTGGCGGAAGCCCGGCAGCGTCAGCTCCTCGGTTCTCGCACCGCCGCCCACCGTCTCCTTGGCCTCGAAGATCTCCACGGACATCCCGCGGCGGGCCAGCTCCACGGCGGCGGTCAGCCCGTTCGGCCCGGCCCCCACCACCACGACGTCGCGCATCGACGGCACCCGCCACTCCCCTCGCCGACGACAGGTCACCCGAGGATACGCCGCCTACGGACGGTCACCGACGGGGGATCCACGTC
>NZ_LAVK01000533.1 GCF_001083795.1 Streptomyces sp. SBT349 | reverse complement strand
CCCGCCCAGGCGCGTGGAGGCGTCGGCCGGGCGTACGGAGGCGCCGGCGGGCGGGCCGCCGAGCGCCCCCCCCGCCCGGCGGGCGCACACGGCCGCCAGCAGGGCCGCGACCCGCGGAAGCGGGCCGTGGGCACCGCCAGCGCGAGGGCCGCCAGCGCCTCCCCGTCCCCGCCGCGCACCGCCCGCCCGATCGCCGTCACGCCGGTCTCGGTCGCCTCGTCGTTCCTCGCGTACCCCTGCCTGCGGACCTGCCGCAGGGTGCGAAGCAGCCGCGCCGGGTCCACCTCGGGCCCGTCCGGCGCGGCGTACTGGGCGAGCACCTCCTCCTCGGGCCGCAGCGCCAGCATCGCCAGGCCGCCCGAGGCGAGGTGGGTCGGCAGCATGCGCCCCTCGCGGTCGCCGATCCGCAGCACCTGGTCGCACTCGACCGTCACCACGAAGCGCACCTGGTCGCCCAGCGGGAACTGGAGGCTCACCGTCTCGTTCACCCGCGCGACCAGCGCCCGCAGGTGCGGCAGGGCCACCGACCGCAGCCAGGCCACCGGCTCGGCCGCCGCCGGGCGGCGCAGGGCCGGGCCCGCCACGTAGCGGCGGTCCGCGTCCTGCTCCGCGAAGTCGCGGTAGACGAGCATCGACAGCAGCCGGTGCGCCGTCGAGCGGGCCACGCCGAGCCGCTCCGCCGCGTCCGTCACCCGCAGCGGCCCCTCCTGCTGGAGCAGCAGCGCCAGCCGGAGCGCGTGGTCCACGGAGTCGATGCCATACGCGGGTCTGTTCTTCACAGCAGAATCCTACGTCTCCCTGGGCGGAACGGGCATAGCGTCGGTCGCGTCCGCCAGGAGCAGGGAGGACCCCATGACCACCGTCTCGCCCGTCACGCTGCGCGCCGTCGACGCGCCGGGCCAGCCCACGCCGTCCGCCGACCTCGAAGAGCTGTACCGCGGCTTCGAACGCGAGCTGCTGGTGCCGCTGTGGACCGAGATCGGCGACCTGATGCCCGCGAGCCCCACGCCGGCGGCCGTCCCGCACGCCTGGCGCTGGGCCGAGTTGCTCACGCTGGCGCGCCGCTCGGGCGAGCTGGTGCCGGTGGGCCGCGGCGGCGAGCGCCGGGCGATCGCGCTCGCCAACCCGGGCCTGGGCGGCGCCCCGTTCGCCACCCCCACCCTCTGGGCCGCGATCCAGTACCTCAACCCGCGCGAGGACGCCCCCGTCCACCGCCACACCCAGCACGCGTTCCGGTTCGTCGTGGAGGGCGAGGGCGTGTGGACGGTCGTGGACGGCGACCCGGTGGCGATGCGCCGGGGCGACTTCCTCCTCACGCCCGGCTGGCGCTTCCACGGCCACCACAACCAGTCCGACGCGCCGATGGCCTGGCTCGACGGCCTGGACATCCCCTTCTCGCACGCGATGGACTCGGCGTTCTTCGAGTTCGGGCCGGACGAGGTCTCGGACCGCTCCACCCCGGACCGGTCGCGTTCCGAGCTGCTGTGGGCCCACCCCGGGCTGCGCCCGGTCTCGCGGCCCGGCCCCGCCGTCTCCTCGCCGCTCGCCGCCTACCGCTGGCAGCACACCGACGCCGCCCTCGCCGACCAGCTCGCGCTGGAGGCCGCCGGGCACCCGGGTGTCGTGGAGCCGGGCCACGCGGCCGTCCGTTTCACCAACCCGGCCGACGGCGGCGACGTCCTGCCCACCATCCGCGCCGAGATGCACCGGCTGCGCCCCGGCACCCGCACGGCGACCCGCCGCGAGGTCGGCTCCTCCGTCTGGCAGGTCTTCAACGGCGACGGCGGGGTCCGTGTCGGCGAGCACGCCTTCGACGTCGCCGCGGGCGACCTGGTCGCGGTGCCCTCCTGGGCGCCGCTGACGGTGACCGCGGGTGACGCCCCGCTCGACCTGTTCCGTTTCAGCGACACCCCCGTCTACGAACGCCTGCACGCGCACCGCGTGTGGGTGGAGGGGGCCCCGGAAGGAGAGACAGCGTGAGGCTGACCACCCTGCGCACGCCCGGCGGCACGCGCGCCGCCCGCGTCGACGGAGACACGGCGACCGAGCTCGACGCGCCCGACGTCGGAGCCCTGCTGGCCCACGCCGACTGGCGGGAACGGGCCTCGGCCACCGGGGGCGCCGAACACGAGGTGGCGGGCGCGGAGCTCGCGCCCGTGGTGCCGCGCCCGGGGAAGATCGTCTGCGTGGGGCTCAACTACCGGAACCACATCCGCGAGATGGGCCGCGAACTGCCCACCCACCCCACGCTGTTCGCGAAGTTCACCGAGGCGCTGATCGGTCCCGGCGACCCCATCGCGCTGGACCCCGCGTCCGGGGCCGTCGACTGGGAGGCCGAGCTGGCCCTCGTCATCGGCGCACGCGTCCGCCGCGCGGGCGAGGCGGAGGCCGAGGCGGCCATCGCCGGGTTCTCCGTGCTCAACGACGTGACCATGCGCGACTGGCAGTACCGCACGCCGCAGTGGCTCCAGGGGAAGACGTTCGAGGCGTCCACCCCGTTCGGCCCCGCCCTGGTCACCCCCGACGAACTCCCGGGCGGCGTGCGGCCCTCGCTCGCGCTGAGCGCCACCGTGGACGGCGAGACGATGCAGGAGTCCACCACCGCGGACCTGGTCTTCGACCCGGTCGCCCTGGTCCGTTACCTCTCGGCGATCCTGACGCTGAACCCGGGCGACGTCATCGCCACCGGCACCCCGGGCGGCGTCGGCCACGCGCGGACCCCGAAGCGCTACCTCAAGGACGGCTCGGTGCTGGTGACCGAGATCGAGGGCATCGGCCGCCTGAAGAACGTGGCGCGCGCGGCATGAGGGCCGCCTGGTCGGCGGAGGGCACGGAGCTGTTCCTCCGCACGCTGGACGGCCTGGGCGACGACGAGCTGAACGGGCCGAGCGCGCTCCCCGGCTGGACCCGCCGCCATGTGGTGGCCCATGTCGCGTCCAACGCGGAGGCGATCGGCAGGCTGCTGACCTGGGCGCGCACCGGGAAGCGGACGCCGATGTACGCCTCCCGCGAGCAGCGCGCGGCCGACATCGAGGCGGGCGCGCTCCTGGCGCCCGCCCCCCTGCGCGCCTGGGCGCGCCGGTCGGCCGCCGACCTCGCCGAGGCGGCGGCCACCCTGCCGGAGCGTGCCTGGTCCGCCGAGGTGGTCACGGCCCAGGGCCGGGCGGTCCCCGCCTCCGAGACCCACTGGATGCGGGCCCGCGAGGTCTGCGTCCACGCGGTGGACCTGGCGGCGGGCGTCACCTTCGCCGACCTGCCGGACGGGTTCTGCGCCGCCCTGGCGGACGAGGTCGCCGCCCGCCGCGACCGGGCGGCCGACGGCCCGGCCCTCGCGCTCACCACCCCGCCGCCGGGGCGGACCGTCGCGGGCGAGGGGCCCCCGCACGAGGTGGCCCTCCCCCTTCCCGACCTGGCCGCCTACCTCACCGGCCGCACCACGCCCCGCGGCCTGCCC
>NZ_LAVK01000532.1 GCF_001083795.1 Streptomyces sp. SBT349 | reverse complement strand
TCACCTCCTATGCAGGTGGTGCGGGGAGCGGGGCGGACCGTCGCGGGCGAGGGGCCCCCGCACCTCGGCCGGTGTCCGGCCCTGTGGGATGGAGCCGTGGCGGGGGGCCGTGCCCGCCGCGCTGGGCTGCGCCGACGCGCTGGCGGCCGTGGCCGTCGGCTGGCCGCGGGGCGCGGTGGCGCTGCTGACGGTGCTGGCCGTGGTCGCCGCGCTCAACGCGGCCGGCGGCCTGTACCGCGCCGCGCCGATGACCTCGGCCCTGGACGAACTGCCCCGGCTGCTGGGGCACACCGCCGTCGCCTGGTGCGTCGCCGAGGCGCTGGCGCCGGGGGCGGGAGCGCCCGTCGCGCTGGCCGCGGTGATCGCCGGGCACACGGCCGCGGCCACGGCCACGCGCGCCGTGGCGCACGCCGCCAGGCGCCGCGCCTGGCGGCGCAGGCCGCGCCCCGCGCTGGTGGTGGGGACGGGCCCGGCGGGGGAGCGGGTGGCCCTGGCGCTCGCCGCGCACCCCGAGTACGGGCTGCGGCCCGTCGGCCTGGTCGGGCCGGTGCCGCGGCGGCTTCCCGAGATCGCGCCGCTGCCGGTGGTGACCTCCTCGCGCGACATCACTCGGGCCATCGTCAGATTCGCGGTCAGGGACGCCGTCTTCGCGAGGCCACCCGAGGACGCGCTGGTCAGGCTGTTCTGGGCGCGCGGGTGCGCGGTGTGGCTGGTCGCCGCCGACCCGGCGGCGGCGGCCGGGGCGCCGGGCCACCTGTGGGGGTTCGGCTGCCGCCGACTCGACCCGCCGCCGCGACCGCACCGCCGACCCGGACGCCTGGGCAAGCGCGGCCTGGACGTGGTGCTCGCCTGTGCCGCGCTCGCGGTGGCCGCTCCGGTGCTCGCGGCGTGCGCGGTGGCGGTCAGGGTCGCCGACGGGCCCGGGGTGATCTTCCGTCAGGAGCGGGTCGGGGAGGACGGGCGGCCGTTCACCATGCTCAAGTTCCGCACGCTGCGGCCCGCCGACGAGCGCGAGGCCGCGAGCCGCTGGACCGTCGCGGGCGACCCCCGGCTGTCCGCGGTGGGGCGGCTGCTGCGCCGCAGCGGCCTCGACGAGCTCCCGCAGCTGTGGAACGTGCTGCGCGGCGACATGAGCCTGGTCGGCCCGAGGCCCGAACGCCCGCACTTCGTCGAGCGGTTCAGCGACATCTACCCCGGCTACGCGGACCGGCACCGGATGCCGGTCGGGCTGACGGGCCTGGCGCAGGTGAGCGGGTTGCGCGGGGACACCTCGATCGAGGACCGCACCCGGTTCGACAACTTCTACATCGAGACCTGGTCGCTCTGGCAGGACGTGCGGATCATGCTGCGCACCACGGCCGCCTGCTTCCGGCTCGGAGGCTCCTGATGCCCCGGGCGTTCCGGGTGCTCCCGGCCCTCCCGACGTTCACGGCCTTCCCGTCGTTCATGGCGTTCCTCGGGGCGGCGCCCGCCTCCGTCGCCGCGCCGGTCCGCTCGCTCGCGCGCTCCCTGGTCCGCCGGCGGCTGCGCGCGCTGCCCGTGGTGGTGACCGTGCTGCTGCTCGTCCTGCCGGGCGACCGGTGGACGCTGGCGGGGGGGCGGGTCGCCCCGGCGGACCTGGCCTCGTTCGCCCTGGTCGGGCTCTGCGCCTGGCAGCTGCCGAGCCGCGCGGGGCGCCGCCGCCAGCGGCCCCGGCTGACCGCGCCCGCCGCGGCGGCGCTCGCCCTGCCCGCGGTGGCGCTGGCCGCGGCCACCGCCGCCTCGGGCGACCCGGTGGCGAGCCTGCCCGGCTTCCTGCGCTGCCTCCAGGTCTTCGTCCTGGTGCCGCTGGCCGTGCTGCTCCTGCTGCGCGACCGGCGCGATGTCCGGCTGGTCGCGGGGGCCCTGGTGGCGCTCGCGCTGGCGCAGGGGGCGGTCGGCGTCCTCCAGTACGCGACGGGGACCGGCGCCTCCTACCTGGGGCAGAACGTCCGCGCGGTCGGCACGTTCGGCCCGCTCAACGTCATGAGCATGGCCACCGTCGTCTCCTACGGGCTGATCGTGGCGCTCGCGCTGGGGCTCGCGCCCCCGCGCTCGGCGCCGCGCTGGTGGCGCCCGGCGGCGCTGGCCTGCGCCACGCTGCTCGCGGTGCCGCTGGCGTTCTCCTTCAGCCGCGGCGCCTGGCTGGCGACCGGGGCCGCGGTGGTGGCGGTGGTGGTGCTCGCCGGATTCAGGATCGCGCGCAGGACGCTGCTGATGCTGCTCGCGGGCGGCGGGCTGCTGGCGGGCGGGGCGGCGTTCGGCTCGGGCATGGTGTCGGAACGGCTCGGCAGCATCGGGGATGTGACGGGAACGCCCGACCAGTCGGTGATCGACCGGTACGCCATGTGGGACGCGGCCCTCTCCATGTGGCGCCAGGATCCGTGGACCGGAACCGGGCCCAAGGGGTTCTCCGAACACCGCGACAGCCACGCCCCGTTGGCCCTCTCCTCGGGCAGTGACACGGCGGGCGCGGGGCACGGGTACCAGCGGCAGGAGCTGGAGTCGCCGCACAACATGTACCTGCTGCTGCTCAGCGAGCAGGGTCTGCTGGGCGCCACGGCCCTGGCCGGGGGCTGGGCGGCGCTGCTGGGCGGGTGCCTGCGGCGGCTGCGGCGGGCGCGGTCCCCGGACGTCGGGCTGATCGCGACCGGGCTGCTGGTGTGGAGCACGGTGAACTTCCTCTACGCCGACATCGGCGGCCCGGCGACCGTGCTGACGGCCGTCGCGTTCGGCCTCGCGGCGTGGTGGGCGTTCGCGCCCGCGGCGGTGGGGGGCGCGGAGCGGCCCCTGGCCGCCGGGGCGGTGGCGGCGGTGGTGTCGGTGGGGGCGCGGTGACCGGGACGCTGGCGCCCGCGCCCGCGCCGGCGGCGGCCGAACGCGCCGCGTCCGCGGAGAGGTTCGTCGCCAGGGCGGCCACCGCCACGGCGGCGCTCACCGCCGCGGGGGCGCTGGGCGGGCTGCTGCGCGACCAGATCATCGCCACGCTGTTCGGCGCGGACGGGGCGACGGACGCGTTCCTCGTCTCCTGGACCGTGCCCGAGGTCGCCGCCACGGTGCTCATCGAGGAGGCGATGGCGCTGGTGCTGGTGCCCGCGTTCGCCTGCGCGCTGGCCCGGGACGGGGGCGGCGGGGTGCGGCGGCTGGTCGCCGCGACGTTTCCCCGGCTGCTGTGGGGGCTCGCCGTGGCCACGGTCCTGCTGGTCGCCGGGGCGCCCCTGCTGGTGCGCGCGCTGGCGCCCGGCCTCGCCGATCCGGCGCTCGCGGTCGACTGCACGCGCCTGACGGCAGTGACTCTTCTCACCTTCGGGACGGCCGGCTACCTCTCCGCCGCGCTCCGGGCCCACCGCAGCTTCCTGCCGCCCGCCGCGATCTACCTCGCCTACAACGTGGGCATCATCACGACCGCGCTGGCCCTGCACGGGGTGTGGGGGATGCGGG
>NZ_LAVK01000531.1 GCF_001083795.1 Streptomyces sp. SBT349 | reverse complement strand
GAGGCCGGCGGGTGGCGCGCGGATCATGGGCGGCTCCATGTTCGAAATGGCGAACGCCATTCGGTATATGGAGCGGACCGTAGGCGAGGCACCCTGGGTCGTCAACCCCTCGCGCTACGGCGCCCGTTGGCCCGCCGACCGGTGAGGCCGCGCGCGGCGCGTCCCCCACCTCTCCCGCTTCGCTCTCCGCGCCGGCGATGAATTCCCGCTCCCCGCGCGGTCGGAGAGGGCAGACACCGGTGCGAGGGCACCGGCGCGCCGGAGGTGGAGCACGGGCTCGGCGTGGGGGGCGAGGCGATCCACGACTGGGCGATGGGCCGCAGGACCGACGCCGACGTCAAGGTCCTGGACGACGCCGTCGCGGACAGCGGGGCGGTGGTGATGGGGCGCCGCCTGTTCGACATCGTCGACGGGCCCCACGGCTGGAGCGACGACGTCGGCTACGGCGGTGTGCGGGACCAGTCGAGTCCCCCGCCGTACTTCGTCGTCACCCACCGGCCCCCGGCGACGCGGCGGCTCTCCGGCGACTTCACGTTCGTCACCGGCGGCGTGGCCGAGGCCGTCGAGCGGGCCAGGGCGGCGGCGGGGGACGGGAACGTGGTGGTGATGGGCGGGGCGAGCGTCTGCGACCAGTGCGTGGCGGCGGGGCTCGCCGACGAGCTCCGCATCCACGTGGCCCCCGTGCTGCTCGGCGGCGGCACCCGCCTCTTCGACCACCTCGGGACCGGAACCGTCCCCCTGGAGGCCCTCGACGTGATCACCACCCCCAGCGCCACGCACCTCTTCTACCGGGTCATCCGGTGAGAGCCCCGGCCTCCGCCTCCCCGCGGTGACGGGACGCGACGGCCGCCGCGATCTCCTCCTCCACCAGGTCGTGGTTGAGGGCGAACGCCGCCCCGGCGCCCGCGCTCGCCGCCGTGATCAGCGCGGCGAAGGGGTCGGCGGCGTTGCCCACCGCCCAGACCCCGGGGACGCTGGTGCGGCCCGCGGGGTCGGTGACCACGGCGCCGTTCCCGTCCTTCTCGCAGCCGAGGCCCGTCAGCAGCGCGTCGTTCGGCACCATGCGCGGGGCGAGGAACACGGCGTCGCGCCGCACCACGCGGCCCCCCGCCAGTTCGACGCCGCGCAGGCGGTCGTCCTCGACCACCAGCCGGGCGACCTCGCCCTCCGCCACGCCGATCTCGCGCGCGGCCAGCCGCTCCCCGTCCTCGTCCGTCAGCGCGAAGGTGTGCGGGAAGAAGACGACATCGGCCGACCACTGCCGCACCAGCAGCGCGTGGTGCACCGAGAGCGGATGGGTGCCGAGCACCCCCAGCGGCGCGTCGCGCACCTCGTAGCCGTGGCAGTACGGGCAGTGCATCACATCCAGGCCCCAGCGCTCGCGGGCGCCGGGGACGGGGGGCAGCTCGTCGCGCAGCCCGGTGGCCACCAGCACATGGCGTGCCCTCAGCGACGGTCCCTGGGCCAGGCTGACGACGAGGCCGGGGTCGGCGCGTTCCACATGGGTCACGCGCCCCTCGAACACCTCCACTCCGTAACGCGCCACCTCCGCGCGCCCCACCGCCAGCAGCTCGGCCGGGGGCATCCCGTCGCGCGAGAGGAAGCCGTGCAGGTGCGCGGCGGGCGCGTTGCGCGGCTCTCCCGCGTCCACCACCGCCACCCGGCGTCTGGCCCGGCCCAGCACCAGCGCGGCGTTCAGCCCGGCCGGGCCCCCGCCGACCACCACGACGTCGTACGCGTACTCCTGATCGTTCACAGCGATCACCTCCGCCGCCAGGGTGCGAGGGCCCCGCGCGAGTGGCAACTCCCGTTGCCATTTCTGGGACGGGATGCCCGGGGCGGGACGGGACGGCCGGGGCGGGCCGGGCCGCTCCGCCGGAGACGGCCCCCCTCCCCGGGCCGCCCACGGGAGCCTCAACTCGCCTGTGCCTGCGCCTGCTTGACGAGGGCGAAGAACTGCTCGCCGCGTACCGCCCTGAAGCGGTCGTCCAGTTCGGCGATGACCGGGGCGGCGAGGGTCGGCGTCATGTCCCAGGCGGCCAGGAAGATCGTGGCGAAGACCGGGCGCGTGCCGTCCGCCGCGTCGAATTCCGCCGCCGCGTTGGCCAGGCCCGCGCGCAACTCCGCCTGGTTCAGCGCCATGCGGGAGCGGCCGATGGGGACGCCCGCGACGATGGGCTGTTCGGTCTCCCAGCCCGACCAGTTCTGGAAGAGGCCGGCGGGCGCCATGCCGTTGGCGTAGGAGCGGACCGACGCCTCGGTGAGGGGTTCGTAGACGCTGTCCAGCCGGTTGATGATGACCGTGGAGTCGATGCCCAGCGCCTCGCAGTAACGGGCCGTGCGCGCCACGAAGCCGTCGAACGTCGCGGTGGGGTAGGCGCTGGGGAAGATGTAGCCGAGCCCCGAAGGGCCGCTCACCAGCGAGTCGTTGGGCGTCGCGGTGCGCTGGAAGTAGGCGTGGAGCGCGGGCGCGGCGTCCAGGATCTCCGGCGGCACCGGCCAGTTGATGGGGATGTCGCCGCGCGCCGGGTCGTCCCAGAGTTGGCGCATCTTGTGCTGCGCGTACTGGAGGTTGTCGCCGTCGCTGAACACGAGGGTGACATAGATCCTGTTCTCCAGCGGCGGTGTCGGCGGCCGGTCGGGGGTCCGGTCCACGGGGGTGCGGATGCCGCCCCAGACGGTGAGGTTCTGCGCGGTGTCCGCCGCCAGCACATGGACGCTGCGACGCGACAGCAGCTCGACGGTCGGGCTCTCATAGGGAACGTCCGGGGTGTCGCCGCGCAGCCAGCCGATGTACGGGGCGTGGGTGGGCAGTTCGTCGCCCAGCCGCTCGATGAGGGCCCGCTGCGCCGGGTCGTGGTAGTCGAGCCACACCATCAGCGCGCGGTTGGCGATGGAGTAGTCCCGCAGGTAGGCCGTCAGGGACGTCTTCATGCTGCACACCATGCGCCGCTCGGTGCGCGGCCACAGGGTGTCGATCTGCCAGGTGGAGGCCGCGAGGTCGTCCGCGAACCGGCCGCGCAGGTCCTCCACCACCGGCAGCCCGAGGTCGGCCGCCGTCGCCGCGCTGGTGATCACCGCGTCCTCCAGGCCCGCCAGGGTGGTGGCGACGCTGACGGTCTGCGGCACGGCCGGGTCCGGGATGATGGCGCCGGTGATCTCCGAGCGGAAGCGCTCGACCACCTGGCGCAGCGGGAGCGGGTCGCCGTGGGGGACGCCGAGTTCGGACATCCAGGTGGTCTTGCCCTCGCCGACGTCGGCCAGCAGGTAGACGCGCGGGGTCGTGCGGTTGACGATGCCCTGGAGGCTGATCAGCGTCAGCTGCTCCGGCGGCGCCAGTCCGGACAGGTCCGCGGTGACCAGGCTGGTCGGCGCGGCGAAACGGGGCAGGGCCTGGGTGGCGGGCCAGCTCACACCCGCCGCCGCGGCGGGTGAGGGTTCTTATACACATCTGACGCTGCCG
>NZ_LAVK01000530.1 GCF_001083795.1 Streptomyces sp. SBT349 | reverse complement strand
GGGGAAACCCCGGGCGCGAAGCGCCCGGTGGTCCCCCGGCCGGAGGCCACACGCGCCCGGCGGCCAGGCCGCCGGAGGCTCTAGCTGCCCAAGTACCGCAGCACCGCCAGGACCCGGCGGCTGTGGCCGCCCGCCGGCGGCAGGCCCAGCTTGTCGAAGATCGCGTTGATGTGCTTCTCCACCGCGCTGCGCGACACGAACAGCCGCTCGGCGATCGCCGCGTTGGTGTGCCCCTGCGCCATCTCCCGCAGCACCTCCCGCTCCCTGGCCGTGAGCCTGCTCAGCGGATCGGTGTGCGAGCTGCGCGCCAGCAGCCTCCGCACCACCTCCGGGTCGAACGCGGTCCTGCGCGCCCCCACCCGTTCCAGCGCGTCCAGGAACTCCTCGACCTCCACCACCCGGTCCTTCAGCAGGTAGCCGAGCCCCGCCGTGTCCCCGGTCAGCAGCTCCGTCGCGTACCGCCCCTCCACGTACTGCGACAGCACCAGCACCCCCACCCCCGGCCACCGCCGCCTGATCTCCAGGGCCGCCCGCAGCCCCTCGTCGCTGTGCAGGGGCGGCATCCGCACGTCCACCACCGCCACGTCCGGCGGGTCCGCCTCCACCGCCGCGAGCAGCGCCTCCGCGTCGCCCACCGCGGCCGTCACCTCGTGGCCCTCCTCGGTCAGCAGCCGCACCAGCCCCTCGCGCAGCAGCGTCGAGTCGTCCGCCAGGATCACCCGCACGGCAGCTCCGCGCTGATCACCGTGGGCCCGCCCACCGGACTCTCCACCGACAGCCGCCCGTCCAGCGCCGCCGCCCGCCGGGCCAGCCCCAGCAGCCCGCTCCCCGCCGGGTCCGCGCCGCCCCTTCCGTCGTCCTCCACCCGCACGCTCAGCACGTCCTCCCCGCCCGCCACCCGCACGGCGATCACGCGGGCCCCGGCGTGCTTGACCGCGTTGGTGACGGCCTCGGAGACGGTGAAGTACGCCGCCGCCGCCACCTGACGGCCGGGGGCCGACGCGGGACCGTAGTCGAGCCGCACCGGAAGCGGCGACCGTTCGGCCACCGCCTCCAGCGCCGCCCGCAGCCCGCCCTCGTCCAGCACCGCCGGATAGACCCGCCACGCCACCTCGCGCAGCTCGCCCAGCGCCTGCCGCGCCTCCTGGTGCGCCTGCGCCAGCAGTTCGCCCCCTTCCCCCCTGCGCCGCGCCCGGCCCAGCAGCATGCCGATCGCCACCAGCCGCTGCTGAACGCCGTCGTGCAGGTCGCGCTCGATCCTGCGGCGTTCCTCGTGCACCGCCTCCACCACCCCGGCCCGGCTCTCGGCCAGCTCGGCGATCCGCCGCTCCAGGGCGTCGCGGTGGCCGGGCCCGAAGAACCGCCGCTCCAGCGCCGTCTCCAGGGCCGCGACCGCGGAGACCGCGTAGGTGGCGAGGAAGAGCAGGAACAGCCCGCCCACGCCCCCCGGCATCACCAGGTGCCACCGGTCGAGGTAGAAGAACCAGCCCCACACCAGGATCGACGCGTACCCCGCGCCCACCACCACCGACAGCAGCACCAGCGCGCCCAGCAGCCCCACGGCCCACCGCACCGCGAGGTAGCCCCGCGCCGCCCCCACGGGTGCCGCCACCGGACCCGGCCGCTGCCCGCCGAGGAAGAACGCGAGCCTGGCCCGTTCCAGCCCGGCCATCCGGGACACGGCGGTGGCGGCGGCCCGCCCGGGCAGCGCCCCGACCAGCAGCGCCACGACGTCGAGGACGGCCGTGGCCGCCCCGCAGGCGAGCCCGGCCGCCATCAGCGCCCAGCGGCGCAGCACCGTCCTCATGCAGCCCAAGCTAGCGCGGCACCACCCGGAAGCGGACTGCGGTTTTCCGCACCCTCCCCGCTGAGGCGGCCCGCATGGCCGGACCCCGGCGGGGCTTTGTAGCGTTCTCTGTGTGATCTCATCCACCGCACCCGTTCATCTGGCCGCGTCGGCCGCGTCCTCGGAGGACCCCGGCGGCATCGCCGGGTGGGCCACCGACCTCATGGAGGCCCTTGGCGCGCCCGGCGCCGGCGCTGCCATCGCCCTGGAGAACCTGTTTCCGCCGCTGCCCAGCGAGGTGATCCTCCCGCTGGCCGGGTTCACGGCGAGCCAGGGCGACATGAGCCTGTGGGCCGCGCTGCTGTGGACGACCATAGGGTCGGTGGTCGGCGCGCTCGCGCTCTACGGCCTCGGCGCCTGGCTCGGCCGCGCGCGGCTGATCGCGATCGCCGACAAGCTGCCGCTGGTCAAGGTCGAGGACATCGAGAAGACGGAGGCGTGGTTCGCCAAGCACGGCTCCAAGGCCGTGTTCTTCGGGCGCATGATCCCGATCTTCCGCAGCCTGATCTCCGTACCGGCCGGTGTGGAGAGGATGCCGCTGACCACGTTCCTCACGCTGACCACGCTGGGCAGCGCGATCTGGAACACCCTCTTCGTGCTGGCCGGTTACCGGCTGGGCGAGGACTGGGAGCGGGTGACCGACATGGTGTCGGTCTACTCGAAGGTGGTCCTGGCCGTGGTGGCGCTGGGGGTCGTGGCGTTCATCGTCTACCGCGTCATCCGCCCGGGGAAGGGGAAACGGCGGGCCTCCTCCGACCGCTCGTAGGGGTCGTCTGATTCGTGGGTGGCTGGGGTGGGGCGGCTTCGACGCTTGGCCTAGGTGGCACGCGCTTGCCCGGGTTTCCGTGTCGTTCGGATGCACGAAAAGAGGCACCTACGGGGGGAGGGTTCGTGGGTCGGGGCCGTCCCGGTGACCGGCCAGTTTGTCGGGTGGATGAGGTGGGTGTCCGAACGGGCGCAGCGGATGACGGTGGTCTCGGGTCGGTCTGTTCGCTGTGGCTGGGGTGGCGCGCAGCTGCTGCCGCCTCTGTGCGCCCTTGTTGGTCACCAGCCGGGCCGGTGGGGCTCGTTGCCCAAACGGGCAGTGTGCCCCATCGGGCATCTGGAGGCGGGGACTGTTCTGAAACGCGAAACACTTCGTTTTAAACAGAGTGTTGAAAACAAAGCGTGCGCCGTTTGAAAACAGTCCCCGCCCTCCGATGCCCGATAGGGCAACGAACCCACCGGCCCGCTACGCAACCCCAGGCGGCGCGCGGGTGACGACGAATACGTGCGGCCAGGGCAGGCCCGAAGGGTGCGCGCCACCCCAGCCCACCACCCACAGACCGACCCAAGACCACCGCCATCCGCTGCGCCCGTCCGGACACCCACCTCATCCACCCGACAAACTGGCCGGTCATCGGGACGGCCCCGACCCACGAACCCTCCCCCCGTAGGTGCCTCTTTTCGTGCATCCGCACGAAACCCGCCACCCGGGCAAGCGCCGGCCACCTAAGCCAGGCGTAGAAGCCGCCTAGTGCCGCGTCAGGCAACGTTCGCCTTGTCGACCAGGGTTCGTAGTTGTTGATCGTCAGCGTGACGGTTCCGCCAGATGATGTAGCGGCGGATCATGCTGCCCTGCTCTTTGTGGCTGGCGTGNCTAGTGCCGCGTCAGGCAACGTTCGCCTTGTCGACCAGGGTTCGTAGTTGTTGATCGTCAGCGTGACGGTTCCGCCAGATGATGTAGCGGCGGATCATGCTGCCCTGCTCTTTGTGGCTGGCGTGGTCGGTGCCGTCGAGGGTGAAGTAGCGCAGGGCGGTGAACTGCGCCTCGATGCGGTTCAGCCAGGAGCTGTTGGTGGGGGTGTAGGCGACCTCGACGTTGTTGGCCTCGGCCCAGTTCGCCACCCGGCGGCATCGTCTGGTGGTCAGGTGCGGGGAGTAGTTGTCGCACACGATCGCGAGGCGGACTGTTGGCGGGTAGAGGGTACGCAGGTAGCGGCAGAACTCCAGGAACTTCGAGCGGTTCTTCGTCTTCTTGATGTGGCCGTAGAGCTTGTCCTTGGCCAGGTCGTAGGCGGCGAACAGGTGCCGGACTCCGTGCGGGCGGGTGTAGGTCGCACGCCGCTTGGGCCTGGGTTCGCGGTCGGGGTCCTTGTGTCGGCCGCCGCGTTCTGCCCAGTGCCGTCCCGGGTGCGGCTGGAGGTTCAGCGGCCCGAACTCATCCAGGCAGAACACCGCCTTCGGTTCGTCTTCGTCGGGTATGACCTCGCCGTCGGCGATTGCGTACAGGTGCTCGACCCGTGCTTTCTTGGCCGCGTAGTCCGGGTCGCGCGAGGTCTTCCAGGTCTTCAGGCGTTGAAAGGAGACGCCTTCCTCGCGGAGCAGGATGCGCAGGCCCTCGTGGCTGATGTCGTCGACCACCCCCTCGGCGACCAGGAAGTCCGCCAGCTTGGTCAGGCTCCAGGTCGAGAAGGGCAGGCCGTGCTCGGCCGGCTTCGACTTGGCGGTCTTCTTGATCTCGCGCCGCTCGGGAAGCGTGAAGGTCTTCGGCCGGCCGCCCTTGTACTTGGGGTAGAGGGACTCGAAGCCGTCGGCGTTGAAGTTGTGGATCACATCCCGGACCCGGTCCGCGCTGGTGAACGTCACCTCGGCGATCTTCGCCACTGCCATGCCCTGCGCGGACAGCAGCACCATCTGGGCCCGCCGCCAGGTCACCACCGACCCGGTGCCACGGCGGACGATCCGCAGCAGTCGCCTGCCCTCGTCATCATCGATCTCACGGACTTGTACTCGGTCTGCCACCCGCACAGCCTGATGGCCGCGCGCCGCCCAAGACAGAACCCCGACGGCGGGTCACATCACAAAAGGGCGAACGTTGCCTGATGCGGCACTAG
>NZ_LAVK01000052.1 GCF_001083795.1 Streptomyces sp. SBT349 | reverse complement strand
CGGCCGAGCAGCAGGACGTCGTCTGGGGCGGGAATGACGATCTCCGCGGGGTGTGCGCCGGGGCGGTACTGGTCGGCGCACCAGGTGATCAGCAGGGCGCGGGCGGCGTCGTGGGTGCCTGGGCCGGTCAGTCCCAGACCGCGGGTGCGGGCGAGGTCGATGGCGAAGGGGCAGCCGTCACGGCTGCCTGCCGCAGGGCTGTCGCCGAGGGCGGTGGCCTCGGCGAGGACGCGTGCGCGTTCGCGTACGGCCGCCTCAGGAACGACGACGGCTGCTGGCGTCGGCCCCGGTTCCCGTGTTAGTTGCAGCAGGTTGCTGTCGTTGGCCGGAGGCGCGTGGTCGTGGGCGACACGCAGGGCGCGCACGATAGGTGCCATGGTCGGCTTGTCCTCGCGGCGGGATGTCCCGGGACGGTAGCGGATGCGGCGGTGGATCCGGAGGGTGCACCAGGCGGCGGTGATCAAGGCTGCCAGGCCCAGGCCGACGAACGCACCTGTGGGCGTGATGATCCCGGGATCGCCGCGGGAACCGGGGATCTCAGGCGGTGTTGGCTCGGGAGCACGGGGTTGGCCAGGCGTCGGGGAGGGGTGCTCTGGTGGCGTCGAGGGGGCCCAGGTGCCCTCGTCGGGGGTTGGGTTTGCCTGGTCTGGGGGTTCCTCGGGCTGCAGTGGCGGTGTGGGGCCGCGGGGCTGCTCCGGGCCATCGTCGTGGCCGTTGGAGTCGTTGCTCTCGTCCTGATCGTCTGGGACGAGCGGTGCGGTGCCGGGGAGGCGGAGGACCCAGCCGGGCTGAATGAGGTCGGGGTTGGTGAGAGTGCGACCGTCGGGCTGTGGGCGTCCCTGGTTGAGCGCAAAGATCTCAGGCCAGCGGGTGCCGTCGCCCAGGGCGCGTCCAGCGATGCGCCACAGGGTGTCATAGACACCGTCGTGGGGTGGGCGCACCGTCACCGTTCGGGCGTCGTCCTCCCTCAGCGCACCGTGGGCCGCGGCGTTGCCCGGTGGGGTGGCGAAGAGGAGAAGGGAGGCTGGCTCTGGCTCGCCCGGGCCGACGGGCTCGGCCAGGTGAAGAGTGACGGCAGCGGTGGGCGTAGTGGAGGCGGGTCGGGGGGTGGTGGTGAGTGAGCCCAGGGTGAGCAGGCCGATCAGTGCGGCGGCCAGCGCATGGGTGGGGCTGTGGGGTGCCAGGTTCGGCCGGGGCAGGGTGGTGGCTGTGTCGACCAGGCAGCGGGCGACGTCGATGGCGAACAGGGCCCAGGTCGGCCACAGCACGCACGCCAGGACCCGCACCGTGTCGCGGGTGGTCAGCGGCGTGGACAGGGTGGTGGCGAATTCGTCGCGGCTCGGCAGCTGTCTGGGAAGCGGCCAACCGATGTAGTGCGCCAACCCCCAAGGGATGCCGACGAGCAGCACCGCCAGGGCGAGGGCGGCCGCCGCAGCAAGCAGCAGCCGCCCGGTGAGGGTCGGCAGCGGTATCTCGGTTGGGTCTGGCCGCGTACGGCGAAGTGGGCCTGCTGCGCGGGGCGCGGTGCCGGGCATGGTGCGGGCGCCTTTTCTATTCCGGGGTGGTGATGCCGGGCTGGGGCCGGGCGGTGCCCTCGGCGGTGACGGTCAGTTCGTGGATGCCGAGGAGGTGGAGGAGGTGGGTGTCCTGGTCGGTGGTGATGGTGACGGTGACGGTGTCCTCGGTGGCGGTCACCGTGCCGTCCGCTCCGGCGTCGCTCAGGTAGTCCTGGGCGAGTCGGCTGGCCTGGGCGGGGTCGAGGCGGACGGTGCCGTCCGCGCGGTAGGCGGCAAGGTCCAGGGCCTGGGCACCAGCACGGGCGGCCTCCTGTGCCTCGCCCAAGGCGCGGACTTTCGCCGCCAGGGCCAGGCCGCCGTCCAGGGCGAGCCCGCCGAACGCCATCAGCGCGGCCATCAGGGGGATGACGAAGGCGGTGATCCGGCCCTGGTCACCACGTAGTGCGCGCTGTCGGGTGTGCGGGCCCGGCTCCTCCACGGTGGTCACCTCCTTTCGGCCGCGGGTTCGGTGGCGGCGCCGCGGTAGACGTCGACGGGGGCGCTGAACATCGCCTCCAGGATCGTGCTGCCGGGCAGTGGCAGGAGTGCCAGGTCCTGAAGGCCGACAGTGCACGTGAGAGTCACGGTGACCGTGGATCCGGCGTCCAGGCTGCCGTTCAGGTGGACCGTGACATGCCGGCAGGCCAGGCCAGCAGTCTCCAGCGCGGCGGTGGCGGTGGTCTGCGCCTGGTGGAGGGCGTGGGTGGGGGTGCGGGTCTGGCTGGCGGCGCGGGCGGCTTGGTGGGCCGCGTCGTCGATGCGCATCCTGCTCTCGGCTCCGCGGGCGCTGTAGACCATGACATACATCACGAGGAGCAGCACGGGCAGGAGCAGCACCAGTTCCGCCGAGGCCGAGCCGCGGTCCCCCAAAACGCGGCACGGGCTCGATGGCCGGAGCCGGTAGGGGCGCGGCGCGGGTGGCATCGGCGGGGTCATGGTGTCGCCTCGGTCGAGGGCTGGAACTCCTCTGTGGGGCCTGAGGCTTCGGCGCGGATCGGGAGTGCGAGGAATGGCAGGACGCTCATGGCGCTGCCTTCCACGCGTACCTCGGTCCGGTCGTCGCCGCGGTCGACGGTGACGGTGACGTTCCGCAGCGGCCCCTGGCCGAGTTGATCCAGTACGAACTGTGCCTCGTGGTGTCCGTCGGCCGCGGTGCCGTGGTGGGCGCGGGCGGCGGCCAGGCCCTGGGAGGCTGCGGCCTGCGCGGCGTGGGAGGCGTGACCCCACACGGCGATGTTCGCGATCAGCATGATCAGGGTCATCAGGGCCGGGAAGATCACCACCGTCTCGGCGATGGCGGCGGCTCCCTGGTCATCCCGCAGTGCCGCCCGCCATCGCCGGGGCAGTCGTCGGTAGAGCGTGAGCACGGCGTGTCTACGGGGTCGGGTTGGCGAAGTTGATGTTCTCGGCCGCCTGGACGATCTCGTCGCCGAATACCGCGCCGACGCCGGCCCCGACGCCGACCAGGGCGGCGGTGAGGATCACGGCTTCGGTGCTGTAGCCGCGGTCGTCCTGGGCGAGTCGGCCGAGGAAGGCAGCGAGGCGCATTCTCAGCTTGAGCAGCCGGTTGTTCATTCCGGATTTTCCCTTCTGTGGGCAGGGGGTGGGGTCTACAGCGAGCTGCTGATGTGGCCCATGGCGGCGTAGACGATGAACAGCACGAACGCCAACGCCATCAGCGAGGTGGGGAACGCGGTGCGTTCGTTGGCGGCGGTGGCGGCGGCTTCCGCCTCGGAGGTGGCTCGGGCGCGCAGCGCGGCGGCCTTCGCGGCCAGGGAGGCGCGGACTTTCGCGCCTTCGGTGCCGGCCAGCGACAACGCCGCCCCGAGCTCCGCGAGTTCGGACACGCCGAGTTCCTCGCCGAGTTCGCCCAGCATCTCCCAGGGGGAGCTGCGGGTGAGTTCGGCTGTGGTCAGAGCGCTGCGCAGGTGCCGGAAGGCCCAGCTGTCGCTGAGGTCGGCGGCGTCGTGCAGGGCGCCGAGAACGCCGGAGCCGCCGGCCAGCAGTATGTGCACCAGGTCGAGGTAGGCGGACAGGGCGTGGCGGATCGCCGCCCGCCGCCGCGCGGCTTCCGCTCGCAGGGAGATCTCGGGCAGCAGGAAGCCCGCGAGGGCGAGGGCGAGGGCGGCACCTGCGGGCAGGACCCAGCTGGGCGGGCTGCCGCCGAGTGTCGCCAGGGACGCGGAGGCGGCGGGCAGCAGCAGCCCGGCCAGGGCGAGGGCGGCCTGGTCGGCCAGGTGGGCTTCGGTGGTGCGGCCGGTGATGGCCAGATCGCGGGCCAGCCCGGGACGCGGGAATCCGAGGGCACGCAATGCGGGGACCATCGGTCGGCCCAGGCGTGTTGCCCAGCCTCCGGCCGCATGCTCCTCGCCCTCGGTGGCCATCAGTGGCGGGCGGCGTGTTCCGGCGTCCGCGCGGACGGTGGCGACCAGGGTGGCCAGCGCGGGCCGCGGAGGCCACAGCCACACAGCCAACGCCCACAGCCCCAGTCCGACACCGGCGGAGAGCACCAGAATCCAGGTCACCGCGCCTCACCCCGCTCACCTGTGGTGAGGAAGGAGGCGGGCGTCTGGATGCGGCTCAGGCGTGCCAGCCAGGTCAGGGCGATGGTGATGATGGCGGCGATCATCAGCAGCATCACCTGCCCGCCGACGGTGTCGTACGGGTCGAGGAACTGCCGGTTGAACAGCACGAGTCCGACGATGAAGGCGGCGGTGGTGCTGGTGACGATGCGCACGGTGGTGCGCACCCGCGCCTGAGCGGCGGCCACGCGGCGGCGCATGTCCACCTGCGAACGGGCCGTCTCGGCCAACGCACCGAGGCGTGGGGCGAGTTGGCGGGCCTGATGGCGGGCGGAGAGCATCAGCACGCTGATGACCAGGTCCGCGGTCGGGTCCGCCAGATGATCGGCCAGGCGCCGCAGCGCGGGGTCGAGCGCCGCCCCGGCTTCGAGGTCGTCGGCCAGCGCCCGCACCTGGGGCCGGACGGCGTCCGGTGCGGTGGTGGCGGTGGCACTGATCGTCTGTTCCAGTCCGGCACCGGCCGACAGGGTGTCGCGCAGCATCTCCGCCCACCCGGCCACCGCCTCGACGAGCGCGGTCTCCCGCTCGCCATCCGATCCCCCGGTCAGGCGCGGCAGGTTCCACACCGCTGCGCCGGCCAGTGGTCCGGCGACCGGCCAGCGGGTCAGCACCAGCCCTGCCAGCCCGGCGGCTGCGGCGGCAAGCGCCCACCGCGTCGCGTGAGCCCGGCGGACGCGGCCGGTGGACCGAAACAGCTGGCGGCGCGGGCCTTCGTGGCAACCGACGCGGCGTCGCCAGCCGGTGGCCAGGAGGAGGAGTCCGATGCCGAGGCCCAGGCCGCACAGGCCCAGTGTTGCGGCGTTCATGCCCGTCGCCTCTCCATCAGCCCCGGGGAGAACCCGGCCGCCCTGAGGTCGTCGAGCGTCTCGGCCCGCATCGGCACGCCGGTGACCGCGCGCCGGTCGAAGCCGGGCCGCAGGATTTCGTTGCTGAGGACCTGGCGTTCGTCGGCGCCGACGATCTCGCGGACGGAGCTGACCACTCGCTGGTGCGGCGCCTCACGCGGCCGGTCCAGGTGCACCACGAAGTGGATTGCCGAGGCGATCAGCAGGTTGGTGGCCTCCATCGGCAGCCGCTCCGCGGCTTGCGCGGCGTATGCGGCGAGCTTCGTGAACGCCCCCGCGCTGGAGGAGGCGTGCAGGGTGCTCAGCGAGCCGTCGTTGCCCTGGCTCATGGCGTTGAGCATGGGCAGGAGTTCCTCGCCTCGGACTTCCCCGACGATGACGCGGTCCGGGGACATCCGCAGCGCCCAGCGCACCAACTCGGCCAGGCTGACTGCGCCTTCGCCCTCGGTGTTGGCCTGCCGGGCTTGGAGCGCGACGACGTCCGGGTGCGCGCGGGGGTCGGCGTCCAGGCCGAGCTCGCGGGTGTCCTCGACGGTGATCAGGCGCTCCTCGCGCGGGATCTCGGCGGCCAGTGCCCGCAGGAGCGTGGTCTTGCCCATCGCGGTGCCTCCGGTGACGAGGATGTTCTTGCGGGCGCGGACCATGGCGGCGAGTAGGGATTCGCCCCGGTCGTCGACCGTGCCCAGCTGCCGCAACCGGCCCAGGGTCACGCGCTGGTGGCGGTGGCGGCGGATCGCCAGTGACGGGCGCGTGGAGACCGCCATCACCGCGAACGCCCGCTCTCCTCCGGGGAGTTGGAAGGAGACGCCGGGGCTGCCGCGGTCGAAGTGCCGCTCCTCCAGGCCGCTGCGGGCGGCGAGGTCGCGCACCAGCCGTACGAGGTCCTCATCGGAGTCGGCCACCGGCGCTGCCTGTTCCCGCCGTCCGTCGGCGTAGCGGACCCATACCTGATCGGCGCCGTTGATGTTGATGGACTCGATCGCCGGGTCGCGCAGCAGCGCCTCCAGCCCGCCCATTCCGAGGACCTCGTCCAGCGCCTGGGAGATGGCCGCTGCTTCGTCCTGCTCGGCGACGATGCGTCGACCGCGGGTCAGCAGCGCGCCCGCGTACTCCTCGGCAGCCTCGCGCAGGATGTCTTCGGCTCGTTTGCGGCGCTCCTGGGGCGACGGCCGGGGCCGTCCGGCCTCGTCGTCGGCACGGATACGGGCCGACAACTGGGTGGCGAGTTGCTGACGCAGGTAGCGGCGCAGCCCTTCGACCGTGTCGTCCAGGACGAGCCAGATGCCCGCCTGGCCGGCTTCAGGGATATGGATACCCGGCTGGTGGGGCGGCGGCTGCGTAGGCGCGGGGTGGATGACGCCGCCCGGGGGCAGAAGGCGAGGATTGCGCTGCTCGGATGCGCGGGGGTCAGCAGGAGGAGTCATCGCGGTGTCCGGTAGATCGAATGGGTGGTCGGTGCCGTGAATTCGCGGAACTCCCGGGCGCCGCCGCCGCGCCTGGCCCAGGTGGCGTCGTCGGGCGGTGCCTGCCGGTCCCCCGGTGGCGGTGCGGTCAGCACATCGCGCGCGGTCCGGACGGCGAGTTCCGCGGCGGCCTGTCCGAGCGCGGAGCGCGCCGGGCGGGATCGGGGCGCGGGCCGCCCGGCGAACGCCCGTGCCCCGTCGGGGTCATGGGGGATGCGCGCCGCGAGGGGGACGCCGAGCGCGGCGAGACCCAAAGCGCGGACGATCTCGTCGGTGGGGTGGCCGTCGCCGACCAGCACCAGCCTCGGGCGGCGTGACCAGGTGGCCGCGACGGCGACCGTGACCGCCAGGTGCGCCAAAGAGTCATCGCCCGCGCCCGCCACCAGGAGCATGACGTCCGCGGTGCGGATGACCTCCAGCGCCGGGGAACCGGGCGCGAGCCGGCCGCAGTCGACGATCACCACCACGCCGGGCCGGGAAGAGGCCCGGTGCAGCACCGGCCCGGAGGGGCCCGAGGTCAGTTCGTCCAGGGCGGCGTGGGCCTGCCGGGCGCCGGGCGGTCCGGCGACGACGGGCAGGCCGCCGGGCAGCCGCTGGGTGTGCTGCCAGATCAGTCCCGCGTCCTCGCCCGCCCGACGCCCGGCGGCGGCCAGCGTGACCAGGCCCGGCGTCAGCTCCAGTCGGTAGCGGGCAACCAGGTCACCGCCGGCCGGGTCGGCCTCGACCACCACCGGCTGGCTCTCGGCCGGCCAGCCCGTGGCCAGCGCGAGCGAGGTGGTGGTGACCCCCGGCGAGCCCTTCAGACTGCACAGGGCCACCGTGGTCATGACGCCCCTCCGACCCCGGCGACGACGACCAGACGCAGCGCCTCGGCGGGCCAGGAGGCCATCTCCCGGCTGTCATCGGCGTCCATCTGCAAGGAGGCGACCGCCCCTTCGTCGTGCTGCACCGCCGTCACGACGGCCGCCCACGAAGCGGGTGCGGGCGCTCCCGCCCCGTCGATGGCATCGTCCGTCACCCCGGCCACCACCTGGACGGCATGTCCCGGCTGCAGGCCGGGCGGGAACTGGCCGGCCGCGAGCGGCACCGCGGTGAACGCCTGCCCAGGCGGCGGGAGTTGCGCATCGCCCAGCACGCCCCGGGTCAGGATCGTGCCGGCCGGGAGGCTGTAGGCGGCGGTGCGCCCCGCCACATCCTCGACCGCATCGCCGCTGACGACGTCGATACCCGGGTCGACCGCCATGGTCACCGCGCGCACGTCCGCGGCGGCGATCTCCTGGCCCACCGTCACCGGCCGGGCCAGGACCAGCACCGTCTCCCGCTCCCCGATCTCCGCGGCGACCACCACACCGCCTACCGCACAGCCGACCACCAGGAGCACCCCCACCAGCAGGTGCGGCACTGGCCTACGCCGCGCCACTCCCGCCAGCCGAGGACCCTCATCCCGCGAGCGGCCCGGCGCCTCGCCCAGACCCGAACCCGACATCGTGCGCACGTTCCTCACCTCCTCCTCGCGCGTGACCCTCATTGCGTCAACGCCTGGCTCTCCAGCACCCGGAACGACGTGCGAGCTTCGGTCGACAGCTCGGGAAAGGCCCCTGACTGGCCCCCTCCGGACCAGGTGACCCTCCAGCTCACTCGCACCGAGACCGCGAATGCCTCACCCGGCCGGCCAGCCGAGGACGCGGTGTAGGTGTGGCCGCAATCCGGCGACGCCCCGTCCGGCACGCCACGCGCCTCGTACGGGGTACCGGGGCCGTCGCAGACGACGTCGCGCCCATCTCCCATCGACCACGTCACCTGCCGGGGGGTGGCGACCGCCGTGACCGAGACACCGGGCACGGACGCGGTCGCCGAGACCTCCCCCCAGCTCCCCGGGCCCAGCCACAGCCACGTCGGGACCCGGACCAGCTGGTCACCCGCGGGGCTCGCATCGATCACCGGGGCAGGCAGCAGCAGTTGCTCCCGTGCCCGCTCGGCCAGTAGCAGCGGAGTCGGGCCATCCTCGGCCGCATCGCCCGCAGGCGCGTCCGGGATCCACACCGGCGGCCGGTACAGGGCGTCCTGCACACCGTCGCCGGTGCAGCGGTAGAGGTACCAGGCACCGTCCTCGCGCGGTTCCGGCTCGGCAGCCTGCCGAGCCGGAACCGGCGTACCCGGCCCACGGGGGCCGGTACTGAACGCCGCTGGCTGCATGGGGAGTTGGCCAGGCGGCGTCAGGCCGAACGAGACAAGGCCGACCTCGGTGGGCGGCTGGTAGTCGCTGCGCTCGTAGGTGCAATCGGCGCGGTTCCAGTCGGGGTTGGCGTACTCGGGCTCCTCCTCGGGCACCGCGCCGCCCCCATCACCACCGTCTCCGTCGCCCTCGGGCACCCACTCCGGTAACGCTTCCGGCTCGCGGCCGGGCCGCTCGGCCTCCAGCTCGCACCCCGGATGGGGGTTCTGGCCGCACTCCACCCCGCCCCACCCGCTCTCCGCACCGGCCGGCCACGCCGATACGACCACGCTCGCCAGCGCAAGCCCGGCCACAACCCCGGTGCCCCTCAGCACGAGCCCACCCCCTGGACGGCGAACCGCACCACGCGCCAGGCACCGTCCTCCTGGACCCGCACTTCCGCGGTGATGGCTTGGCGCCCCCCGGGCTCGTCGTCGACCGGCTCACCCGATTCCTCGAAGTACTTCAGCCAGCCGCTGGAATCCCCGCAGTCCGCGATCACCACGGTCGTCGGATCCTCAGGCGGCTCCGCCGAGTCCACCTCCGGGGCGAGCTCCGGCCCGCCGCCGCGGGTGACCACACCGTTGCGGTGATCGGCGTACATCCCCCGCGAGATCGCCGACAGCGCCTCACCCGTCGCGAACTCCGCCAACACAGGGGACCGCCAGTCCGACGTCTCCCCCGCCTCGGCCATCGCGGACCACATGCCTTCGTACGCCTCAACCGCTTCCGCGGCCGCGACCTCGCGCGGCTCGGCCGCGGTGGGGTTGTCGTCTTCGGGAATCGTGTCGGTAACGGGTGGCTCCGTCGCGGTGTCGTTCTCCGGTGCCGAGGCGGTATCGGTACACGAAGTCGTCAGCAGCGCCATGGCCGTCACCGTGCCCGCGGCTCCGACGCACACCGGGCGTGGGAGGCCGACTGCAATGAGTTCTTTTGCCTTCACCCGCCCAACTCTTTCCACGCGCCGGGGGCCACCGCCAGCGTTTCCTTGTTGGGAAACACAGGAAACAGAAGAAACATCCGCGTCTCAGCCTCAACAATCACGTGGGACAGACCTGCTCGATTGAAAACTTGGTGTGATGTGGTGGTGCTACGCGAGCAAGGTCTGAACGCTGACGGCCTCTGGTGGGATCCGACTTACGGTGCGACCTCGCCAGGGCTGCCAGTTCGCAGGCTGCGAGCGGGAGGAGATCTTCCGAGGCATTGCTGCCGGACAGTCGGCACATTCGATCGCGACGCTTCTGGGTCCCTCTCCTCCGCGGTCTCGCGCGTGAATGGCCTGCAACGGAGGCCGTCACATGCGACGACCGCGCCCAGCACACCGCAGCAGATCCTTTGCCCGTCAGGCGGCGGCAGGTCTGACCGGTGGTGGCGGTGCACTACGCGCAGTGCAGGTAAAAACCGTGCGGTTCCTGCGACCGCGCCCAACCCCAGACGTGCCACCGAGTGCCAACGGCCACTGTCACGACTCGCAGGTCCAGTGCCCACATGGGGCACCGCCGGCCATCAGCGTACGTGGTCGTGGACGAGGGCGGTCTCGCCCAGCGCGCCAGCTACCCGCAGTAAGGCTCGGCGGATCCGCAGGAGCGCCGCGAGCCGCGGTCGCGGCGGGCGTAGCGGTTCTGTTCCCGCGGGTCTGCGTTGAGGGGGCAGGCGGTGCAGCGGCAGGCGTAGCGCACCTCAAGAGACTACGAGTTCGAGGCGCCACGATGGGTCGGAATCCACGGTCCGGCGTTATTTGGCGCTCAGGCCGATCGGTCGTCGCGCCCTGCGTAAATCTCCCGAACCCGGGCCGCCAGGGCATCGAAGAAGGCGGCTAGCTGATCGTATACGTCGTCGAGATCCGGAAGAGCTCCAGCCGCCAGATCGCCTCCAACGTCTGACAAGGCCTCATGTATCTCGGTAGCCTGCTGGCGCAGGCCCTCGGGGAGAATGAGCCCAATTTGAGCCTGCACTCTCCTCTCGACGGCGAGCATTTCATCGTGCGGTTCCTCCGGGAAAGGAGAACCGGGATCCTGGCGATTGCGCTCCGCAAGGTTATATGTCATCAGGGCGTCAGCCTGCACCTGAAGAAGTCGGTGGAATTCCGCGAGGTGCGTGAGTTCGAATTCCTCGCGGCGTTCGACCGTTGCCACCACGCGCTCGTGCTGGCGCCCCTCGCGCTCCCGGCGGTCCTGTCTGCCTTCGCCGAACGCCTGCTGAGCGAAGGCGCCCGCGGCGCCGAGTATGAGGGTGAGGACCGGCAGGACAGTGTTGAACCACTCGGGCATGACGAAAGAGTATCGACGGGTACTGACAGGGCCCGCTCCTCCGGAAGTGGCGGAGCGGGCCGAAGGATTGGTCAGGCGCGGCGGATTCGCAGCGGCGCCGCGGGCAGCACGCTCAGCGCGATGACGAGCGCGGGCGGCCACCCTGTGGCCGAGCCGAGCGTCCAGGTGGACGCGGCGGCGGCCCAGGCGGCGCGGATGGGCGGGAGCGCAGGGTAGACCTCGAAGGCGAGGCGTCGCCGAGGCTGGGGTATGGGCTCGGTTTGTGACAGCATGACGATGCTCCTGGGCAAGTAATTCGTAGTGGATAGACATGCAGCGTCGAAACACTTCGAGGAGCGCGAGGCGGGGCCGTTGGCGCGGCTCCGCCTTCCTCGTTCGTGATCGGCTACCGACGTTACCGCTGTGCGTCTTGTGCCGAGAAGTTCGTAGAGGTAGCAGAACGGAAAGCCTGCAGGGATTTTGCGGGAAAGAGTGGGCGAATCACCCCATAGATCATGACGCTAGCGGTGCAGGTCAATTCTGACGGGACGTCAGTCGTTATCTCTTCAGCCTTCGGAATTGACAGAGAGCGACCCTCAGGCTCAATCCGGCCGCACCAGTCGCCGGTTCCGCCGCCACGGAGGGCCAAGGGCACTACCGCCCCGGTTCAACCACGAAGCGAAAGAACGTTCAACAGAAGTGAGGCGAACGCCCCACCGTTAGCGGAGCTTCCTCGTCGCCGCGGCGGCAGCAGCGGCCGCGCACGAAGCAGCAGACATGCCGCCGATACTGCGGGAGCCGATGACACGTTCCCGGTCTGACGTCATTCCGCCGCAGATCTGCCCCCAGCGCCGTCGGACCCGACGCCGTCTCCTTTTGCTCCCGCCTATCCGGGCGACCTCTTATCCGTGACCATACTCAGGTGCCCTGGGCAGCTGTCGCCGTAGGTCGACACCTCGCGGGTCGCCAAGGCTGTCGAATTCGTCGGCGGCCTTCCGCCAGGCAATGGTGACGTCTTCCGGCCGGCCAGCTGCGAGGGCTAGGCGGCCTCGCTCGGTGAGGATCTCCGCATGGGCCCAGAGGTCGCCAGCAACTTGCCGAGCGGACAGTGCCTCCTCCAGCAGAGTGCTGGCGCGCCGTATGTCTCCTCCTTCCCTAGCGAGGACGGCCAGTGCGGTGAGGGTGTGTCCGTACACGAAGGGATCCTCAAAGGCGCCGAAAGCTTGGAGGGCACGCTCCAGGTATCGTCTCGCGGCGTCAAATTCCCGCGTGATTCTAGCGAACTGTCCGAGGCGTGCGAGCATCGCTGCCTGCCCGAATTGGTCGAGGTCGGGTAAGTACGCAGCAGCGCGGAGAAAGTGCTCTCGGGCTGTGCCGATGTCTCGGCGTTGCTGAGCGATGTCTCCCCTGCCTGCGGTCGAGCACGCCAGCCCGTGGACATCCGGACGGGTCCCCTGAGGTGCCGCTACCTGGCGGAACAGGCTGTCGGCGGCGTCGACTTCGTCCGACATGAGGTGGGCGTGTGCAAGAGCGCCGGTGAGCCAGCCCATCGCGGCCGGCTCACCGGCGGTGTGGGCGTGCTGCCTTGCGGTCTCGAAGGCGTGGAGCCACGCCGTCCAGTGCCTGCGCTGATGAACCCAGCTCCACAGCCACATCGGGAGCTGCCAGGCGGCTGGCAGTTGGTGCTCGGCGGCCAGGGAGGCAACGGCGGCCAGGTTCTCGGCCTCTTCGTCGAGCCAGGCAAGGGCGGCGGCTCGGCTGCTGAAGGACGCTGGCTGCATCATTTGCCTGGTGTCGCGGCTGGGCTCATGCTCGCGGAATTGTGCAGCGGTGACGGGGAGGTGCCAATGCGGTGCGAGGGTGTGGTGGGCGGATCGCGCCTCTCGCAGATACCACTGACTCAGACGCCGGATCGCCGACGGGCACTCGGGATCTTCTGCGGCGGCGCGTTGTGCAGCGTAGAGCCGCAGCAGAGGGTGGAGCTTCCAGCGATCGGGACCTGTTGCCTCGATCAGGTGGACGTCTGCCAGTCGCGAGAGGGTGTGGCGCACCTCCGCGGGCGGTCGTCTGTCGAGCGCGACGGCCGCGCCGAGGCTGAGAGTGGGGCCGGGATGCAGCCCGGTGAGGCGGAATATGCGGGCTTCGTTCGCTGTGAGGTTCTGGTAGGACCAGGAGAATGCCTCTCGCACGGCGAGCGTTTCGTCCTCTCCGGCGGTGAGGACCTCCAGGCGGCTCGCGTCGGCGGAGAGGTCGGCAGCCGCCTGCGCCACCGATGCGTAGGGAAGTACCGCGATTCCGTCTGCGGCGATGCGCAGGGCGAGTGGCAGGCGTGCGCATTGCTGCGTAAGCAGCCGTACGGCCTCTGGCTCCTGGTCGGCGCGTTCACCTACAACCGCGGCGACCATGGCCTGCGCGTCCGCAGGGGACAATGGGCCCAGGTCAAGTCTCCCGGTGCCGTGCCGGACTGCCAGGCCGGTCAGTCGACGGCGGCTGGTGACCAGCACGGCTGAGCCCGCCGCGCCGGGAACCAGCGGTTCGACCTGGACGCTGTCGATCGCGTTGTCCGCCACGATCAGCACGGGGCGGTCCGCAGCCAGGCTGCGCATCATCGCAGCTCGCTGTTCCTTCCCAGCGGGGATCGTCTCCAGGGGCATCCCCAGCGAGCTCAGGAACGTCATGAGGACATCTGCCGGGTCAGCCGGTGAACCGCCCGGACCGAAGCCTTGCAGGTCGGCGAAGAGGACCCCGCCGGGGAAACGAGACTGCACGGTGTGCGCCCAGCGGATCGCCAGTGCGGTCTTGCCCACGCCAGGGGGGCCGTCGATCACCGCGGTCATCACCGATCGGGAACTCGCTGCCGAGCCCAGCAGCTCATCGAGGGCGGCCAGTTCGCCTGCTCTCCCGATGAAGTTTCCGGCGCCAGCCGGGATTTGCACCGGCCGCACGGCAGCGCCGACGTGCGGTGTTTGGCCGGCCAGGGCGAGGTCGACCAACTCACCGTCGGCATCGAGCACGCGGTCGCAGGCTTGTGCGACTGCTGGCGTCGGCTGCCCAGCTCCGTTCTCCAGCTTGCTCAGCCACCCGACGCTGTAATGCACTTCCCCAGCCAACCGCCGCAGGGAGTAGCCGCGGCTGTGCCGCCAGGCTCGCAGTGCGCTTCCGAACGTAGTGTCTGCTCCCATACCCCCGCCCTCGAACAAGGTGCCCACCGTCCCCAGGCGGTGGCGGTGATCGCCCCGGACGTGCTGTGCCACGGGGTGTATCCCTTGGCGCCCAGGGCGCAAAGCGCGTGATATGCAGGCGAGTTCGAGCCGGGAGACGAGAGGTGACGTCGTGGGGCCGAAACCGACCGCTCCGCTGCACCACTCTTACTCTCGTGACTCACACTATGCAATGCTGCATAGTGTGAGTCACGACTCGACACCTCAGGCAGCAACCCGTTGAGGGAGGGGCGTTATGTCCCATCGTCGTTACGGCGCCACGATGTCTCTTCGCGTCGTGGCCGAGACTCTGCAGGCCATGCGGGAGGCGGCGGGCCTGACGGCGGACGCCGTCGCGGAGACGCTCGATGTCGCGAGGACGACCGTTTACCGCTGGGAACACGCCAAGGTCGCCCCCAAATCGGTCACGCTGCGGGCGCTGTTGCATCTGTACGGCGCCGGCGAATCCGACACCGAGCGGGTGCTCGCCCACCTCGCGGCGGCGCACCGGCCGGCCTGGTGGCACGCGTTCCATGACGTGCTGCCGGAGCACCTTGCAGAGGTGATCGACCTGGAGTCCGCCGCACGGGTCATCCGCACCTACGCGCCCGGTGTGATCCCCGAGTTGCTCCAGACCTCAGGCTACGCGGCGGCGTTGCTGCGCCTGCGCAACCCCTGGGAGAAGGACGCCGCCATCGAACGGCGTGTGGAGCTGATCCTGGCCCGGCAGCGAGCCGCGTTCGAGCGGCCCGCTCCCCTGTGGTTCTGGGCCGTGATCGAGGAGTCCGTTCTGCGCCGCCCCGTGGGCCGGACCGAGGTGCTGCGCGAGCAGATCCAGCACCTGCGGGCGATCAAAGCGACGCGTTCGTCTCGCATCACCGTGCAGGTGATGCCGGGGGAGGCTCCCCCCCATCTGATGGCCGAGTACGGCACCGCGGATGTCATTCGGCTCGACCACCACCTCGTCGCCGACCGCCTCGTCACCCGCGGCCTGCACCCGGAGACCGCCACCATCACCACGAACCGCGACGCGGTACGCGCCTACATGCTGGCGATGGACCAGAGCGCCACGATGGCGCCCCGACGCAACGCCCCGATCCCTCCCATCCGTCTCACGAACGGAGAGACCCTATGACCGACGCGACACCGAGCCTGCCCCACGTCGACACGGAAGTCCCGAACTCCGCGCGGATCTGGAACTACTTTCTCGGCGGCAAGGACAACTACCCGGTGGATCAAAAACTCGGGGAATACATCAAGCAGAAGTACCCCGCCGTCTGCAACATCGCCCTGGCCAGCCGGGGATTCCTCCACCGTGTCGTACGCCACCTCGTCGAAAAGGAAGGCATACGGCAGTTCATCGACATCGGAACAGGGCTGCCCACAGCCGAGAACACACATGAAGTCGCCCAGCGATACAACCCCGAATGCCGCATCGTCTACGTCGACAACGACCCCCTGGTACTCCTGCACGCCCAGGCCCTGCTGACGTCAAGCGCCGAAGGCGCGACCGCCTACGCCCAGGCAGACGTCAGGAACCCCGACGCGGTCCTTCGCTCAGCCGCCGAGACGCTCGACTTCGACAAGCCGATCGCCCTCACGCTCCTGAGCATGCTCGGCCACATCGAGCCCGACGAGGCCGCCGAGCTCGTCCAGCACTACACCAGCCGGCTGCCCCGCGGCAGCTTCCTGGCGACATGCGACTCCATCAACGCACCGGAAATGGTGGAGGCCAACAATGCCTACACCGCGTCCGGCGCAATGCCATACCACCTGCGCACAGAAGAGCAACTGGCAGCGACAGCCGCCGGGCTGGAGATCCTGCCCCCAGGAGTCGGTCCCATCAACGAATGGCGCCCGGACCGCGAACTCGAACCCACGCTGCAGTGGGGTCTCGTCGCGCGAAAGAACTGACACCCGTATGCGGAAACACTCAAGCCCTACCATGGCCCTGCGCATCGTCGCCGCGGCCCTGCGCCGCCGCCGCGAGGCAACGGGCTTGACCATGGCCGCCGTAGCCCACGAGCTCGACGTCCACCCCATGACCATCAGCCGCATCGAGAGCGCCACGCGCGGCATCACCCCTGCGGACGTCACCGCCCTGATGCGCCTGTACGGCGCGGACGCCTATGACATCGACCTGATGCTCGCCGACCTGGCAGCGGCGAACGCACCAGGGTGGTGGCACCAGTACCGCGACATCTTGACCGGCCGCCAGGAAGAGCTCATCCGCCTGGAGGCAGCGGCCAGCGTGATCCGAGGTTACGCCCCGGCCCTGGTCCCGGATCTTCTGCAAACCCCTGCCTACACCCGGGCCCTCCTGAGCCTGCAGTACCCCGGAGACAGCAAGCACACCCGCGCCCGGCGCGAGGCCCTGCACGCCGCACGAAAGCGTCACGCCTTCGACAGGCCGAAGCCGCTTCGCCTGTGGGTGCTCCTGGAGGAGGCGGCGCTTCACCATTCCGTCGGCAGCAGCACGACGATGCGGGACCAACTCGACCACCTGGCCGAGTTCATCGCCTGTCCACCGTCATGGGTGAAGATCCAGGTCATGCCACTCCAAGCACCCCCGCACGCCCTGCTCACCACGGGGACCATGGAGATCTTCCGCCTCGAACACAGCGAACTGCCGGATCACCTCGTCGTCAGAGGCCTGCTCCACGCATCCGCGCATGTCACCGACAACCGGCCCGTCGTGGAACGCCATATTCACGCCCTCAACCGTGCCGCCATCATGGCCCCCCTTACCGAGACCCCCCTTCCCTCCACACTCACACTCGCTCACGAAGCAACTAAGGACTGAGCCCAGAGGGCGTCGCCCCCACATCAGAGAAAGGGCGCTGCAGAAATGCCTGACTTCTTCAACCCGGACCAGCCAAGTCCGGAGATCGATATCTCCGTCCATCATTCCGCGCGCGTATGGAACTACCTCCTCGGCGGAAAGGACAACTACGAGGTCGACCGCACAGCAGGCGACCGGCTGGCCGCGGCCTTCCCTGGCATGGTCGCCCTCACCCGCCACTCGCGAGCGTTCATCGGCCGCGTCGTCCGCCACCTCACCGAAGAGGAAGGCATACGCCAGTTCCTCGACATCGGCACAGGACTTCCCACCGTCGACAACACCCACGAGGTCGCGCAGAGCATCGCTCCCGAGAGCCGCGTCGTCTACGTCGACAACGACCCCCTGGTGCTCGTCCACGCGACCGCCCTGCTCACCAGCACACCCCAGGGCGCATGCGACTACGTCCACGCCGACGCACGCGATCCCGAGCGCATCCTCCACGAGGCCGCCCGCACCCTGGACTTCTCCCGCCCCGTCGGACTCATGCTCATGGGCATCCTCGGCCTCATCGAGGACGACGACGAAGCCCGCTCCATCGTCACCCGGCTGACCGACGCCCTCGCCCCCGGCAGCTTCCTCGGCCTCAACGACGGCACCACCACCGACCCCGCCTACGTGAACGGCCTCAGCAAACTCAACAAGCGACCCGGCGCCATCCCCTACACCCCCCGCAGCCCTCAGCAGATAAGCCGCTACTTCGACGGCCTCGACCTCCTCGAACCCGGCGTGATCTCCGTCTCCCGATGGCGCCTGGGAGCCCTCCCCTTCGGCCTACCCGAGGAAGTCGCCGGCTACGGCGGACTCGCACGGAAGCCCGCCCAGCCGAGATAGTCACCAAGCCAGTTCGCTCAGCGCAGGTGAGGGCCCGGTGCCCAGGTGGAGGTCCTGGAGGGTGAGGCCGGTCAGTTCGCTGACCCGCAGTCCGGTGTGAACGCCGGTCAGCAGCTCGGCGCGGTCACGGCGTCCGGTCCAGGTGGTGCGGTCCGGGGCCGCGACCAGGGCGTCGGTCTCCGCACTGGTCAGGTAGTTGACGATGGCCTGGTCGAAGCGTTTGGGGAGTTGGTCAGTCCGGCCGCCGCCGGTAGCGCAGTCCGGGCGCGCGGTCGAGATCGAGTATGAAGCTATCGGGTGTGGGCGCGCTGTCGCCGGCCGGAGCAGTCGGGACCGTGAGCGTGTAACCGTTCGCCGCATACGTGGCGGCCCCGGTGCGGGTGAGGCGGTCGCGGGTTCCGCTGCGCCATAGGTAGAGCGAACTCTCGCTGCGCGTCAGGCGCAGTGCGCCGGGCACCTCGTCGCAGGCGTACGTGCCGAGCGGGGTATGTGGCGTATCAGCGCCGCTCCTGTCCGAGACGGTGGGTGGGGGGCCGGGCTGGCGGCGCAGGGTGAGGTGCAGGAGTTTGGTCAGGTCGGCTTCCGGTGCGCGGGCGAGTTCGGCGAGGGCAACGGCAGCGACGTGGTCGGCGGCAATGCCCGCGTGGTTGGACAGGCAGATGATGCGGAGCCCCGCGCGGCTGAGGTGAGCGGCGGCGGAGAAGCCCTGTTCGTGGCCGCAGTGGAAGACGGCCACATGGCCGGGCCTCGTGTCGGCGTACAGCCCGGGTCCGTACGTGAACGGCAGGTGGTCGCTGGGCCGGTAGCCGACGTACCGCTCGTACGGAAGTCCGTCGTCGGCCGACTCGCTCCATTGGTCCCACAGGTGTCCGAGCCATCGGTCCAAGTCGGCGGCGGTGGACCACAGCGAGCCGGGGCCGGGCAGGGTGACCGGGCGCTGCTCGTGCTGCCATCCGCCGCCAGCGGACTGGTAGCCGGCGGCAGCACCGGGGATGACGTCACGGAGATCGGTCTTGAAGCGCGCGGTCATGCCGAGCGGTGCGAAGACCTGCTGTTCAGCGACCTGCTGGAGTCCTGCGCCGTGGACTTGGGCGAGAACCTCGGCGAGGAGGAGGTAGCCGGTGTTGCTGTACAGGAAGCGGCCGGGCGTGACGGCCCGGTGCTGCTGGCGGTAGGCGAGCTGGAGCAGGTCGTCGGCGGTGTAGTGGTCGAGGTCGCGGAAGCCGGCCAGGGACAGCAAGGTTTCGGCATCTCGGATGCCGCTGCGGTGCTGGATGAGGTCGCTTACGGTCACGTCGGGGATGCGGAAGCGGGGCAGGATGTCGCCCACCGGCCGGTCCAGGGCGAGGAGGCCGTCGCGTGCGGTGCGGATGCACAGGTATGCGGTGATCTGTTTGGCGACGGAGCCGACGTTGAAGGCGGTGTTCTCCCCGATGGGCGCGGCGAGTTCGAGGCTGGCTGATCCGGTGTGTGTATGGATCAGCGGGCCGTCGGCGGTCCGGAGGCACAGGATCACGCCGGGCTCGCCCGGCCGGTTCACGGGGCCGGCAGTCGTGGAGGCGGTCGGTGTGTTGGTGGCATTCACAGGCTGAGGGCCTCGCGGTGAACGGCGTGCAGGCGTTGCCGCAGGTCGGAGTCAGTGATCAGCGTGAGGGCGCGGGCGTGGTCGTCGACGGTTCCGGCGAGCAGGCCGTGCTGCTGGTCGAGGTAGGCGGCCAGGAACTGATGGAGGTCGCCGCTGGTCTCGGGGAGGGCGCGGGCGGTGTAGATCATGGTGAGGGGGAAGGCGAAACAGGCGTGCAGGAAGCCGAAGGCGGGCCGTGTCGTCTTCTTCCACGGGGAGTGGAACTTCGCCTCGTCGCTGGTTTTGCAGGCGGTGGCGGCGAGGGCGTCGTTGAGCCAGTTGTGGCCCGCCTCGTGGATCAGGTCGCGGGCCAGCACCGTGGGCTCGTCGACGTGGTCGCAGTAGATCGTGCCGGGCAGTCGGGTGATGGTCCAGCTGTCGAGGGTGTCGCCGAGCTTCTTGCGACGCAGGAGGCAGACGACGACGGCGTGTCCTGCGAGCAGGTCGGCGAAGCCGTGGCGGACGCCGGCGGCGTATGCGGTGGTGGCGAGTTCCCGCAGGTCCGGCGGGGCGGGGGTGGTGTCGGGGCACAGGATGTAGTAGGGGGTCTCGGAGATCTCTGAGCGGGGCAGGCGGTCCAGGTTGGGCGTGAGGATGATGCGGGGGCCGACGGCGGTGGGTGTCGACAGTGCCGGGGCGTTCGCGTCGGGGTGGGCGCTGTACCAGTCGAAGGCGGCGGTGTCGCGAGCGCGGGCAGCGGCTTCGGCGCCTTCGAGGGCGTGGTGGGTCAGGCAGTAATCGGCGGCGGCGGATTCCGGGGATTCGGGGGTGCCGGCCTGGTGCTGGGCGGCGGGCGTCAGGACGGCGCGGATCCGGCGGGTCCGGTCGTGGTGCAGGGCTTGGATGGGGGCGAAGGAGAAGGCAGTTGCGGTCGCGTCCACGGGGCGGGTCCTTCCGAGGGGCTGGGCCTGGGGCCGGCCCCGTGGTGGGCCGGTCCCAGGTGGTGCTCACCAGCGGTCTGCTGCCGGTGCGGTGTGTGGCGCTCAGGTGTCGGTGCCCGCGGGGGCCTCGGTGGTCGGCCAGCCCTCGGCGGAGACGCTGGAGGTGTGGGCGGTGGTGCGGACGGTGTCGTCGTCGCCGCGCAGCTCCTCCACAGCGTCCAGGAACTCGCTGATCCGGTCGTCGGTCATGAGTGTGCTCGTCCTTCCGATCAGGGGTGTTGGGGGCCGTGCACCTTCTGGGACCGGATGGTGTGGCGGGGAACGGGCGGTGGGCACGGCGGTCTCCTTCCGGTGATGGCGGGGTCAGTGGCCGCGTGGGACTGGCATGGCGGTGGGGGTGGCCGCCTGGCGCAGGGCGTTGAGCAGCTCGCTCATAGCGGGCCGGTCCTCCGGCTGCGGGGCGAGAGCCGCCGGTAGCACCGTGCGCAGGACGGCGGGGGTGGTGTCGAGCCGGGAGTGGCCGTGGCGGGGGATGTCCGCGCACAAGAAGCGGTAGGTGAGGACCGCGAGGCTGAATACATCGGCGGCCGGGGTGGCGCGGTCGTAGGCGGTGGCGTATTCCGGGGGCCAGTGCACCTCGGGGCCCCGGGCGGCGGGTCCGCGCGGGGTGTCGGTGTGGCGGGCTGCGCCGAGGTCGGTGATCAGACCCTGGCCGTCGTGGATGAGGATGTTCTCGTGGTATACGTCGCGGTGCGCGATTCCGCGCTCGTGCAGGGTGCGCAGGCCCTCGGCGATGTCGGCCAGGATGCCCAGCCCGGCTGCCGCCTCGGCGGGGTCGAGGGTGGGGGCGAGGTGGGGGCGGAAGTTGCCGTCGGCGCAGTAGGGCATGGTGTACCAGTCGAACTGGTCGCTGCTGCCCTGCTGAAGCAGCGGGATGACGTGCTCGGCACTTTGGGCGGCGCGGGTGATGGCGATCTCGTGGCGGAAGTCCTCACGGGTCAGAGCTCGTTCGGCTTCGGACATCTCCGCGTACCAGTAGAAGCCGTAGGCGGCCTTCTGGGTGTCCGCGTCGAGTTCGGCCAGGACGTGGTTGCTGCCGAAGCCTGCCTTGAGGACCACTGGGTCTTCGTTGTCGCGGCTGGCGAGGACCAGGGTGCTGGCGCGGGTGAAGGAGAGCAGGTCGTGGACGTGCCAGTCGGCGTCGCGAAGCTGGTCAAGGACCCAGGCGGCGGGGTGCATCGGGTGAAGGTGCATGGGGCGGCTCCTCTATTCGCGCCGTATGCGGGGCGGTTGCGCGCAGCCGGTTAAGGCAGGCGGTGGCCAACAGGTCGAGGTCGGGCTCGGTGGTGCACGTGTGGCGCAGTACGGTCAGCCCGGTCGCCTCGGTCCATGCGGTGGCGGCCTGCTGGTACAGGTCGGCGAGGTGGGCGGCGGTCGGCAGGTCCTCGCCGAAGCGGCGCGATGTGGCCCGGCGGGAGAGCCGGGCATGGCACAGCTCGGGCTCGGTGGTCAGCAGGACGGTCAGCTCCGCTCGCGCGGCTGTGACCTCGGCCAGCTGGTGGACGTAGTCGGCAACGGGCCGGTCGTGGAGCAGGGCGAGCAGGCAGGCCGTGGACAGGGTGAGGCGGTCGGCGACGACCGGGCCCAGGGAGAGGGCGGAGGCGAGGTTGTGGCGGGCGTGGAGTTCCAGATCGCACCGGGCCGCGGCCACCGCCTCCTCGCCGCTGGCGGCCGGGTGTCCGGCCCGCAGGCTGATGATGGTGCGGGTGGACTGAAGCGACAGCCAGGAGAACTGGCCGATGTGCCCGAGGCCGAGGTCTTCGGCCGTGGCGGCGGCCAGGAGCCGGTCGCGCAGCGTGCTCTTCCCGGCTCCGGCGATGCCCTCCAAGGCCAGCAGCATGCCCTTACCCCTGGTCCTTCTCGGCGATGAGCCAGCTGATGAACTTCGCGACCCGGCCGTGGGTCACCGGTTCGGTGCCGTGGGTGAGCTGGGAGCCGTAGAGCAGGGCGGTGCCCGGGGCGGGGCTCACGCTCCACCGGGTGCGGGGCATGGCCGCGTACCAGTCGGCGGAGTGGTCGGCGCCGTCGTGGGCCAGCCACATGCCGTCCGCGTAGCCGTGTGCCTGGGCGTCGTGATCAAGGCGGGTGCTCCACAGCCGGTCGCTGGCGGCGCTCTCGACGTAGAACGCGCCGCCGGCCTCCGGCTCGTGGATCACCACGCTGATGCCGGCGATCTGCCGCGGCCAGGCGAGCGGGTCGGGGGCGATGCCGTCGAGGTGGCCGGTGATGTGCTGGCCGGGGCCGTACTCGACGTAGGTCCACGGGCGGCAGGCGCTGATCGACGGCATCACGCGGGACAGGGCGGTGCGGGCGCGGTCGAAGGCGTGCTGGAGCAGGTGCTCGGCCTCCTCGGGGATCTCGGGGACTTCGACCCGCCCGGCCGGCTCGTAGACGGCCATGGCCTGCTCGTGCGAGTGGCCGGGGATCTCGTGGATGGAGGTGGTCCGCTGTGTGCCGAAGCGGGTTCGGTCTTCCTTGGTGAGGAAGTCGTTCATCACGGCGGCGAGCCGAGCCTGCTCCTCGGTGTCGAGGAATCCCTCGATACTGCCGACCGTGACGGTCTCGGCGATGTGGATCACGAGCCGGTCCTCCTCGTCTCAAGCACGCGGCGGATGTCGTCCGGACCGGTGCAGTGGTTGAGCCAACTGGCAACGGGATGGCGGGCGGTAGCGGTCGGGTCGGCCCACAGGGCCAGCAGCTCTCCGGTAAGCGGCAGCTCCTCCGCGCCGGGCAGCGCCTCCGGCACGGTGAGCCGGTCCAACGCGGCGCATGAGGTCGCGTGCTGGGCGGCGAAGGCCCGCCCGAGCCGGACTGCCGCCGCGAGCCCACAGGAGCGCAGGAGCGTTTCCGCAGGCTCGGCGTGCTGGAAGCTGCGGTGCTCGGTCTGTGCCCACCCACCCGCGACTGCCCCGGCTGCGGCGGCGACGCGGCAGGTGGCACAGCACGACCGGGCGGACTTCGGGCACGGCTGATGACGGGCTGGGAGAGTGGCGGCAACCTCGCCGAGGGCCGCCCAGGCGGAGTCCTGCACCAGCTCGCCGACGGTGGTGCGTCGACCGAGGGCCGGGCCGTGGTTGCAGCACACCGGGCCTGGCTCGGGCTGCGGGCCGGGCCGGAGTGAGGGTTCGATGAACAAGGCGTGGAAGTACACGATCCGCCCCAATAACTGGTTGATCGTCAGCGCGTCGGTGGCCCGGCTCACGCCGGCACCTCCTCGACACCCGGCACGGCGGACTGCGGTATGGGGCAGAAGCAGCCGCCCGCGGTGGGCCGTTCGCCACGCAGCGCGTCCGCGACGGCGGCGGTGACCGTGTCCACGGCGTCGAAGTACGCGGGCCAGCCGTGCCCGGGGGCCGGTCGCAGCGCCAGGTCGAGCGCGGGGATCGCGCACCCGGTGCTCTCGCACGTCAGCTCCGCCCGCCCGACGGTCACCTGAACCGATGCAGGCAGGCCGGGGGCCGCAGCGGTGACCGCCCGGCACAGGGCAGCCGCGGCCTGGGCGTACTCGGTCCGGTCGCGCGGGAGGATGCCGACCCGACGCTCGGCGGGCGGCAGGGCGAGACCGTCGTAGAGGTGGCCCTGGCAGCTGTCGTACGTGACCAGCCCCCACGAGCGGGTGACGGCGTCGACCAGGGGGCGAGCCCCGGGCTCGATCGCCTCGCGCCACTGGGGGTGGGCGGGATCCAGATCGTCAGCTTCGTTCACACCGGGCAGGCCGACAGTGTTGATGTTGCCGTGCGTACTGGTGTGCAGCCGCACCGGGGTGCTGGGCGCGTCAGTGCGGTCCCAGCGGGCGAGGAACGCGGCGACGTCGCGCATGCTGTTCGGCGTACGGGGACGCCAGCGCACCGTACGGCACCAGGCGCCCGCCGGGTGGGCGGGCTGGGCGAGGAGCGCGGCGATGCCGTCGATCATCCGCATCCGGTAATCGCAGTAGGCGTCCGGGTCATGGGACTGGTCCTGGCGCCAGCGGGTGGCCACGCAGCCGCCGCCGCACGTGGACCGGTACGCGCACGTCGTGCACCGCTCCATCAGGGCCTTGCCTTCGTTGAGTAGCGGCAGCCTGCGCTGGGCGGCGACGACCGCGGCCTCGTCGGGCATCCGGTCCAGGGAAGCGAGCTGGGCCTGTGGCCAGGGCAGTTCGTCACAGCTCCCGAGCCGTCCGTCCGGGTAGAGCGTGAAGACGTGGTCGCACTTCATGTTGGAGAAGTGGCAGAAGCCGCTGTCCAGCCCGCGCAGTCGCCGGATGGTGGACACGGTCGGCTCCAGCTTCAGGCGGGCGAAGTGCCCTGCGCCGATCCAGCGGACGGTCGCGGCGAGCACGAACTCGGCGTACTCGGCCGGGCTGATCGCCCACGCTGGCCCTCCGGGGCCGCGCACGGCCGCGCCCTGGAGCAGCCGGCTCACGGGAAGGCGCCGCCCTGGTGCGGCGGTGCGGCGCTGGACGGAGGCATCGAAGCATGGCACGAAGCTGACGGCGTCGACCGCCTCGAAACCGGCGAGGTGGTCCAGGACGGCTTCGGCGCGGCCGAGCACGGCCGGGGTGACAGCGGCGATCACGCCGACCTTCCGGCTGCGGGCGGCCAGCAGCCGCAGGGCGGCGGCGACGCGCGGGTATACGGGCTGGCCGTCGTAGCCGACCCGCCAGGTGTTGCCCGCCGCGTCCCCGTCCAGGGAGATGCCAATGTGAAGATCCGGGTACAGCGCGTCGAACAGGTCCAGCCACTGCTCGTCCAGCAGCACACCGTTGGTCTGCAGCGAGACGCGAACCACGCTGGGCTGGGTGGCCAGTTCGTGCAGGACGTCGGCGATGTGGTCACGCCCGGCGGTCAGCGGTTCGCCGCCGTGGAGTTCGATGGCGAGCGGACGCCCCTGGAAAAGCTCGGTGAGTCGGCGCACTTGGCCGGCGTCGATCCGGGCTCCGCCCGGGGCCTCCTTGCGTTTCTCGTAGCAGTAAAGGCAGTCGATGTCGCAGGTCTCACCGCGTAACTTCAAGATCACCGATACGGCGCTGTCGGTGTCCTCGGCGTTCAGGCCGCGGTACAGCTGGGCGATCGGGTCGTGCTGTTCGGTGGTGCGGTGCATCGGCTGCCTCCCGGGGTGGCCGTGACCGGTGTGGGGATCAGTCGTACAGGCGTCCCAGCAGGGCGGCCTGACCGGACTGGAGGATGTGGGCGGCCTCCAGGGGGATCCAGAAGCACTCGAAGTGCGTGGGCTCCTGTTCCCCGTCGTGGTCCTCCTGGCTCATCCACCGTTCCGGGGTGGGTTCAGTCAATTCCAGGTGGAAGACGTGGCGGTGCTGGAGTTCGAACCGGTACGGGCTGATGTCGTACTCGGTCTCGCCGAGCTTCCGCGCGATCTTGAAGTCCTTCAGGCCGGTCTCCTCGCGGGCCTCGCGCAGCGCCGCTGCCTCCGGCGTCTCGCCCTCGCGGATGCTGCCGGCCGGGACCTGGATGCCGACCTCCTCGTAGCTGTATTCGGTGTGCCGGAACACCAGCAGCTTTCCGTCGCGCACGACGTAGCACAGCACCTTGTCCTTGGTGACCTTCTCGGGCACGGGAACACCCCTCTTCATTCGTTGGAACCGGTCGCGTACCCGACGGCGCCCGAGGCGAGGGCGCACAGCGTGCACCCCTGGTGACGGCCGGCCGACGCCGGGCGAACGACCTTGAGTCTAGGCTGCGTGACCAAGCGTCACGACAGCCCGAAAATGGTCGAACTGGCTTGCGGTACCGGGGAGATGGGCCGAAGCCCAAACACCTGCGGTGGGTCAGCATCGCCCCTCCTCTCCACCGACGGCAGCGGCGTTGCCGAGCCGGAACCAGATCTCCTTCCCTCGCAGCAGCCGCCCTCGCCCTCACCGACTCGCCCTCCGTCATGCCCCGGGCCCTCCTGACCCTCGACCACGCGCAATGCCTGCGCATCGACAAGGGCCCCCAGACCGCCGCCGACATGGCAACCGACACGTGGAACAAGCTCCGGGTGTTCGTTTGGACGGCACAGGTACAGGCGGCCTGTCGCGTCAGGCGGCAAGGTGCATGCTGATCTGGTCGGGGAGTTGGGAGAGGTGTTCCAGGGCGAGCGTTCCATCGGCCAAGAGCCCCGGTCCTCCTTGGAGCTTTCGGTTGACCCACGCGGCTCGCATTCCGGCACAGATGGGCTTTCTCACGTCGTTGAGGCTGTTGTCGCCGACGAAAAGGATCTCTTCAGGCTCGACGTCGGCGGTTTCTATGATGTGTTCGTAGAAGCCGTCGTCCGGCTTGGCGACTCCGATGTCACTGGAGCAAACGGGGACCATGAAGCCCAGGCCGACGGCCCGCAGTGTCTCGTAGCGGTAGCGCACGGGGCGAGCGGTGTTGGACGCGAGCAGGCACACCAGCCCTTGTGCGTGGAGGGTTCGTACCGCGTCGGCCGCGGCGTCGTCGACCGGATGATCGCCGCATTCCTGCCAGATCGCCTCGGTGAGCTGATCCATGTCCGGCAACTCAACGGCGCACCGACGTGCGGTATCCCTCAGCAGCCGCTCCAGGGTGCCGGGCAGCGACTCGACGTAGTAGGCCCAGAACGAGCGGTTGAAGAGGTCGACGAAGCCGCTGGGCACGCGGACGGCGAACCGCGCCTGGAGGACGTCGCGGACCAGTTCTCCGGTCGGTCGGCGCCGACCGGTGGTGGTCAACGTGCCGGCGAAGTCGATGGCGACCGCGCGAAGTGGCCGGAACGGCAGGAGGATCTGCTGCATCCGCTGTTTGGAATCGGCAGCCACATCCCGGCGGAGCCGTACGGGGAGGGCAGGCGCCGCATCCGCGTTCGGCTGGGACTCACGGCAGTCTGCCCGATGGTGGGCGGCGTGTCGGGCCTCACGGGGGAGGGCGGCGAACTGCCCGGCAGGCGTGAGCTTGGGGCGGGCGCTCCCGCAGCGCCTCCGCAGGTTGGAGGGCAATGCCGTGAGGTGACAGGCAGCCTGGCGCATGTCGTCGGACCGGTACACGGTGGTTCCTCCGCCCAGGAGCCCGCGAGTTCCCCGCGTCGCTTGCAGATCAGCGTCCGACAACCCGGATTCCCACTCCCCGGAAAAGGGCCTGTTGCTCGTCACGGTGCTTCGCCGTTCTTCGGCGTGGCGAGGGCGGTGGGCAGGGAGTGCAGATGTCCGCGCAGCCGGTCGGTGTCCTGCTGGCTGATCGGTTCGTACAGGGCGAGCGCCTGCCGGTAGAGGGTGCGGGCTTGTTCGTGGTGGCCTTGTTCCTGGTGGATCTGGCCGGTCCATTCGATGGTGCGTGCCTGCCAGGCGAGGGAGCCGGCGGCGGCGAACTCGGCGCCTGCCTGCCGGAGCAGGGTGAGGGCGTGTGCGTGCCAGCCTTGGGCGGAGTGGGCTCGGGCGAGGAAGGCGAGTGCACGGGCGGCGTCGTACCGGTCTCCCTCGGCCAGGAGGGTGTCGCGGGCGGCGGTCAGGTGGGTGACGGCTTCGTCGGGATCCAGCTGGTCGATGGCGACGTCGCCGAGCAGGATCCCGGTGAGCGCCGCGCCCCGGCGGTACTCGATCTGCTCGCGCAGGCGCTTGGCTTCGAGGAGGTAGCTCAGTGCTTGCCCGGGGTGGCGCATCAGCCGGTGGACATCGCCGATGCCGTGCAGCGCCTGGGCCTGGTCGCGCAGGTCACCGTCGTCGCGGGCGCTGGTGAGGGCGAGCTGGTGGTGAGCGAGTGCCTCGTCGTAGCGCGCGAGGTTCCGCAGGCCGCCGGCGCTGGAGGTGAGCATGCGCCGCTCGGCCGCGCTGTGGCCGGCCCGCCGTGCCGCCACCAGCCCGTACTGCTGGTATGCCTGCAGCCACAGGTCGTAGTGCCGGTGCCGCAGGAAGACCGGCCACATCGCGTCGGCGAGCTGCCAGACGGTCGGGTACCACTCGGCGTCGAACGCGGCGCGCAGAGCGCTCATCAGGTCAGGGAGGCGGTCCTCCAGCCAGGCCAGGGCAGCGCTTTCGGTGGCAAGCGGCACCGGCGAGCCGGGCCGGTGCAGGTAGTTGCGGTCCAGGGTGCGGTGGCTGGGAGTCAGCAGTTCCTCGGCCGCGGTCGCGGTGCACAGAAGGAAGTCGACCCAGCCTCGAAGGGTGGCAGCGCGCTCCTCCTCGGAGTCTTCCCGGGCCTTGGCGACGACGTGCTCGTGCATAGCGTCACTCAGCCGCCATCGGGTTCCCCCGATGATCGTGCAGACGCCGAGGCGTTCGACGAGCCCGAGCTCGGCGAGCATTTCGATGAGCCGTGCGGCGTCGTCCAGGCGCTGGTCCGGGGCGAACTCCGCAACGGCCGCCGCGTCATGGACACCGAATACCCGCAGATGCGGCAGGGCTCCCAGCCGCCGGTAGGCCGCCGCTTCCTCGGGCAGCAGCTGGCTGTAGGGCTCGTCAAGCGCGTCGGGCACGACTGTCTCCTGGGGTGATGGTGGACGGTTGGTCGGGGCGGATGGTCACGAGGGCAACACCGCGGCCGGGCGGCCAGCCCACGGACTGCGCGGCCCGCGCACCGCACCGAAGGTGAGGTGGGGCCTTTTCGGTGCGGGTGAGGCCGAAGTCGTCGGCGCGGGGGCACGGGGGCCCAGCCGCGTTGGCCGTATCGGGTTCATCGGCTGCGGTTGGTGTGGTGCGTGGCGGGGTTTGCGGGTCAGTGGGACAGGGTCAGCAGGCCCTCGCGGTGCATGGCGGTCAGGAGGGTCAGGCAGTTGTGGCCGTCGAGGGTGCCTGCGCCGTCGGTGGCGAGCGGGTCCAGTTCGAGGGGGCCGACGAGCAGGCGTTGCAGGAGGGGTCTTGCTTCGGCCGCGAAGTGGAACGTGCGGCCCTGGCTGGGGAGCAGCAGTGTTCCGTTGGGTGCTTGCAGCAGCTCGGCGGGGCGGCTCAGGCGCAGGCCGACCTGGTGCGCGACGCGCAGGTCGGCTGTGGGG
>NZ_LAVK01000529.1 GCF_001083795.1 Streptomyces sp. SBT349 | reverse complement strand
TCCGTCCCCTCCGTCCCCCTCGGCCGCCGACGCCACGGCCGGCGCCGCGCGCCGCGCCACGGACCCCGGCGGCGCCCGCGCGAGGCTCGGCCGGATCCTCCAGCACGGCGGGTGGTTCGTCGCGCCGTTCCTCGTCTTCTACGCCCTCTTCCTCCTCTGGCCGCTGGTGTCGGGGATCTGGTACAGCCTCAACGAGACCAACCTGGCGGGCATCAACAGCGAGTTCATCGGCCTCGACAACTACCGCGAGGCCCTGGGCGACGACCAGATGTGGGACTCGCTGGGCAACACCCTCACCTTCACGGCGATGATCACCCCGCTGATCGTGGTGGCGGCCTTCGGCCTCGCCCTGCTGGCCCACAACATCAGGCGCGGCAAGTGGTTCTGGCGGCTGGCGTTCTTCGCGCCGTTCCTGCTGCCCTCCGCCGTCATGGCCGAACTGTGGCGCTGGCTCTACGAGCCGGACTACGGCCTCCTCAACAACACCCTGGACCACCGCGTGCCCTGGCTGCTCGAAGGCGACTGGGCCATGTTCTCCATGGTGCTCGCCACGCTCTGGTGGACCGTCGGCTTCAGCTTCCTGCTCTACCTGGCCGCGCTCCAGTCCATCCCCGACCACCTCTACGAGGCCGCCGCCCTGGACGGCGCGGGCGCGCTGAAGCGGATGTGGCACATCACCGTCCCGATGGTCCGCAACATCACCGGACTCATCGTCGTGCTCCAGATCCTCGCCTCGCTCCAGGTGTTCGACCAGATCTTCCTGATCAACGAGGGCGGCCCCAACAACGAGACCAGGCCGGTGGTGCAGTACATCATCACGCAGGGCTTCACCGGCTACCGGATCGGCTACGCCTCCGCCATCTCCTACATCGTCTTCGTCCTGATCGTCGCGGTCACGCTGCTGCGCCTGTGGATGGTCCGCAACCGCACCGAGGAGAACGCCCGATGAGCACCGCCCGCGCCTCCGCGCCGACGCGGACACCGACGCCGACGCCGACGCGGACACCGACGCCGCCCGTCCCGTTCACGGTCAGACTGCGGCGCAACGCCGGGCAGATCGTGCTCACGGCCATCGGGTCGGCCCTGGCCGCGCTGTGGCTGGTGCCGTTCGCCTGGGCGCTGTCCACCTCGTTCAAGCCGGAGGGCGACACCCAGAAGCTGCCGCTGAAGTGGATCCAGTCGAACATGAACCTGGACGCCTACCGCAGCGTCCTCGGCGTGGGCGACATCCCCAAGTGGCTGGTCAACTCGGTCATCGTCTCCACCGGCGTCACCGTGCTGACCGTCATCGTCTCGGCGCTCGCCGCCTACGGCTTCGCCCGCACCCGGTTCCGCTTCCGCGGCGCGCTGTTCGGGCTCACGCTGGCCGGGATCATGGTGCCGGGCACGGTCATCACGGCGCCGCTGTTCGCCAACGTCCGCTCGCTGGGCATGGTGGACACCTACTGGGGCGTCATCCTGCCGCAGGTCTCGGCCCCGGCGATGGTCTTCATCCTCTACAAGTTCTTCCAGGGCGTGCCCAGGGAGCTGGAGGAGGCCGCCACCCTCGACGGCGCGGGGCGGTGGCGGATCTTCCTGGGCATCGTGATGCCGCTCTCCCGGCCCGTGCTGGCCGCCGTCTCGATCTTCACCTTCATCGGGGCCTGGAACAACTTCATGTGGCCCTACCTCGTCACCACCGACCCGGACCTCGCGACGCTGCCCGTCGGGCTCGCCACCGTGCAGTCCTCGTTCGGCATCCGCTGGGCCCAGCTGATGGCGGGCGCCCTGCTGGCCGCGCTGCCGCTGCTGATCGTCTTCGTCCTCTTCCAGCGGCAGATCGTGCGCGGCGTCGCGCACACCGGCATCGCGGGGCAGTGAACGGGAGACGGGTGCGGCGGGGCCGTCCGTGGTGTTGACGGCGAACGACCCCGCTTCTACCGTTTGTTCGCAGCTACGACCGCCGTACGAAATCTCGACCAGGGAACCGCATGAGCGACGCACCGCATTCCGCCCGTTTCACCCTCGACCCCGACTTCGCCGTCTCCGCCGTCGACCCGCGCCTGTTCGGCTCCTTCGTGGAGCACCTGGGCCGCTGCGTCTACACCGGCATCTACGAGCCGGGCCACCCCACCGCGGACGAGGCCGGGCTGCGCGGGGACGTGCTGGACCTGATCCGGGAGCTCGGCGTCACGGCCCTGCGCTACCCGGGCGGCAACTTCGTCTCCGGCTACAAGTGGGAGGACGGCGTCGGCCCCAAGGACCAGCGCCCGCGCCGCCTCGACCTGGCCTGGCGTTCCACCGAGACCAACCAGTTCGGGCTCAGCGAGTTCGTCGACTTCGTGCGCAAGGTCGGCGGCGAGCCGATGCTCGCGATCAACCTGGGCACCCGCGGCGTCGCCGAGGCCATCGAGCTCCAGGAGTACGCCAACCACCCCGGCGGCACCGAGCTGTCGGAGCGCCGCATCGCCCACGGCGACAAGGACCCGTTCGGCATCCGCCTGTGGTGCCTGGGCAACGAGCTCGACGGCCCCTGGCAGACCGGCCACAAGACCGCCGACGAGTACGGCAGGCTCGCCGCCGAGACCGCCCGCGCCATGCGGCAGATCGACCCCGACCTCGAACTGGTCGCCTGCGGCAGCTCCGGGCAGAAGATGGCGACGTTCGCCGAGTGGGAGGCGTCGGTCCTCACCCACTCCTACGACCTGGTCGACCACATCTCGCTGCACGCCTACTACCAGGAGCACGACGGCGACCGCGACTCGTTCCTCGCCTCCGCCGCCGACACCGAGTCGTTCATCGAGAACGTCGTGGCCACCTGCGACCACATCGGCGCCCGGCTGAAGTCGAAGAAGCGGATCAACCTCTCGTTCGACGAGTGGAACGTCTGGTACCAGGACGGCAGCGCCCCCACCCTCTCCGGCGAGGGCCGCGGCGAGGACTGGGCGGAGGCCCCGCGGCTGCTGGAGGACAACTACAGCGTCACCGACGCCGTCGTCTTCGGCTCGCTGCTGATCGCCCTGCTGCGCCACGCGGACCGCGTGAAGGTCGCGTGCCTCGCCCAGCTGGTCAACGTCATCGCCCCCATCGCCACCGAGCCCGGCGGCGCGGCCTGGCGGCAGACGACGTTCTACCCGTTCGCCCAGGCGTCGGCGCACGGGCGCGGGACGGTGCTCGACGTGCGGCCCGAGAGCCCCACCCACACCACCGCGCGCCACGGCGAGGTGGACCTGCTGCACGCCACCGCCGTGCGCGACGAGGAGACCGGCACCGTCACCGTCTTCGCCGTCAACCGCGACCAGACCCGCCCGCTGCCGCTGGAGGTCACCCTCCACGGCCTGGACCTGACCCGGGTCGTCGAGCACAGCGTGCTGTCCGACGCCGACCCCGACGCCCGCAACACGGCCGCCGAGCCCGACCGCGTCACGCCCCACGACGGCGTCCGCACGGACCTGGCGGGCGGCGTCCTCACCGCCGCGCTCGAACCCCTCTCCTGGAACGTGATCCGGCTCGCCTGACCCCGGCCCCTGACC
>NZ_LAVK01000528.1 GCF_001083795.1 Streptomyces sp. SBT349 | reverse complement strand
CCCGCGGGCGCCCCCGCCTGCGCGCCCCCGGCCGCCGCGGGCGTCGCCCCGGCGGTCCCCGGCGCCGTCGGCGCCGTCGGCCCGGTGGCGGAGCCACCGGGGCCACCGCTCCTGGGGGCCGCCGGGGCCTCACCGGCGATGACGTTGGCGTACTCCTGGTCCAGCCCCGTCAGCACCCCCTGGGCCTGGGTGGTCAGGGCCATGATCTGGCCTTCGAGGGCCTGCTCGGCGTGGGCCGAGGTCGAGAGCGTCCGCCGCTGCTCCTCCAGCTGCGCGAACTGCAATTCGAGCCTGATGGCCTCCTGCACCGCCTTGGCCGTCTGCTCCCCCGCCCGCTGGAGCTGGGCGGAGACCTGCTGGGCCAGGGCCGCGGTGCCCGAGGTGAAGTCGGTCATCTGCACCAGCCGTTCGGAGAGCTCCAGGAGGCCGACGCCCGGTTCCGCCGCCGCTCCCTGAGCCGTGCTCGCCAGAGCCGTGCTCTCCGCCACCCCGGCGTTGGCCAGGGTGAACCACGCTCCGGAGGCGGCCTGGATGCTGTACTCCTGTGCGCTCTTGATCGTCTCGATCGTCTGCCGGAAGGCCGCCGAGGCCGACGCGATGCTCATGACCTCACCAGCCCCCCGCCCGCCCGAGGTCCTCCGCCTGCTCGACCCTGGTGGCGGTCCGCTGCCGGCTGCCGGCCACGGCGTCGAAGTTCCCGAGGGCCACCGCCCGTGCCTGCGCCAGCGTCCGCTCGGCCTCCTGGTCGGACTGCTCGCCGATCCTGGCCGCCGCGGCGGCGCTGCTGCGGATGTCGTCGACCGTCCGCCCGCCCTCGGTCACCTGCTGGGTCACGCTGGCGACGGCCGCGCTGAGCGCCGCCGCCGCCCGGGCCCCGTTCGGCACGCGGCCGAACATGCCGGCGTCGGAGCCGATCTTGCCGGCGCACTCCATCAACGCGGAGAGCCGGTCGCGCTCACCCACCGCGGTCTCGACGTTCCGGTGGGCGTCGATGTTCATCGTGATGGTGCTCATGACGTCTTCCCTGTCTCCCGTGGACTCCCCGGTGCCCGTGCCGCCTCAGGCCCGGCCGCCGGCGGCGGCCCGGACCATGGCGGCACCGCCCTCGTTGCCGATGTTCTGGACGTTGCGCATCGCGGTGTTCTGCGACGTGACGCTTTCGTCGTAGCCGGATGACTCGCGGTGGAAGACCGCGTCGCGGTATTCGAGGGTCGCGCCGATCTGCGCGTCCACCTGGCCGGTCTGCACGAGGCCCATGAGCTGGATGCGCACGCTGTCCCAGATCTGGGTGTACTGCTCCTGCTGGCCGGCGGTCTGGGACTGGATGGCGTCGAGGTTGTCGTTCCTGAAGTGGATCATCCCGTTGAACGGCATGGGTTCTCCTCCGTCGTCTCTTCTTCCGGGTCGCTCGTGTGCTCGTGTGCTGAGGGGCCGCGTCAGATCTGGGCGGCGATGGAGTGGTCGGAGATCGTGTTGACGGGGATCACGCCGTTCAGCGCGCCGTGTGCCGCGTCGTCGGTCTCCCGGCCGGTGTTGGACGTCAGGCCGAGGTCCTGCGAGAGCCCGTCCAGGGCGTTGGCCAGGGCCTGGCCGGCGCGGCCGAGGTTCTCGTAGGTCTCCATGGCGGTCGCGGTGCCCGTGCCGTTGTAGGCGGTGCCGACCGCGCCGGCGTGCCCGCCGATGCCCGCGGCGACCGTCTCCATGTCGGTGTACGCCTGGGCGATGATGCCCATGACGCGGTCGACCTCTTCCGGCGAAAGCTTGACCTCGGGGTGCATCTGCCTCACCTTCCGCGTGTCTCTGGTTTCCGGAATCTCCGGAGCCGCCTCGGGACTTCGGCGTCAGGGGACACCGACGAGCGGTGTGAGGATCGAAACAGAGGGTGCCCGGCAGGGGTCCCGGATCGCGGCCCGCCGACGCGCCCCCCGCCGGTCGCGGAACCCGTGGGCAGGGGTGCCGGGGCGCGCCGTGCACAGTGACGAGGGTCCGTGACGACCCGGCCCGCAGTGCCGTCCCCTGCGGCGGAGCGAAAGGGGAGAGACAGATGGCGATCGAACAAGCACCCGCGACGGAGGGCCGGGGAACGCTCCTCGCGCCGCGCCCCGTGACCGTGCCCCTCTCCGCCCCGCCCCCGACCTACGCCGCGGCGGTCGACCGCTACCTCGCCGGCGCCGGCACCAGGTCCTCCGCGTGGATCCGGCGGATCTCGCTCTCGACCTGGGGGTGGATGTTCTCCGGCTGCCCCGCGCCCATCGGACCGGCCCGCCGCGGGGCGGCACCCGCGCCGTTCCCGCTGGCCGCGCTCGGCGCGCCGGGCCTGCCGCCCGTGCTCGCCGAGCTCGCCGCCGCGCGGGCCGACGTCCTGGGCGCGGACACCGTCAACCGCGAACTGGCCATCGCCCGCAAGGCGATCGGCTGGTGGCTCGCCCGGGGCTGGATCACGCGCGACCCCACCCTCGGGATCGAGCGCCGCCCGGCGCCCCCGCACCGCGCCGAGGCGCTGACCGCGAGCCAGGTCGAGGCCCTGTGGCGGCTGGACGCGCCCCCGCGGGAGCGGACGCTCTGGAGGCTCCTGCACGAGAGCGCGGCGCGGACCGACGAGGCGCTGCGCCTGAACGTGGAGGACCTGCTCGTCGCGGACATGCGCGCGAGAACCGGCACCGGGGGCGGCGCGACCGGGTGGATCCACTGGGGGCCGGGCACCGCCCGCCTGCTGCCGCTTCTCGTCGCCGGCCGCACCCGGGGGCCGCTGTTCCTCACCACCGGCGAGGCACCCGCGTGGACCCCGTGGCCGGATCGGTGCCCGGTCACCGGCAGGGCCCGGCTCCCCGCCGGGCGCGCGGAGGAGATCTTCGAGGCGAGCACCCGGCTGCTCGCCAACCCGCTGGCCCGGCCCGAGGACATGGGGACGCTGGAGGGATGGAGCACACTCCACCGGCTCCGCCCCGTGGCGTAGCCGCGGAAGGTGAGCCGGGGCAGGCGTGGCACCCTCCCATGAATTCGAACAAGTGATTGAATACGGGGCATGGTGAACCCTGGCTTCCCCGACGACCTCGTCCGCGATCAGCTCGCCTGGAACCACGCCTACCGGCAGCTGGCCGCCTGCCGGCCCGCGGAGTACGCGGTGCTGCGCCGCCGCCTGCTGCACCTGTCCTGCCGGATCGCCTTCCACCCGCACTGGGCGGGGCGCCGCTCGTCCGCCGGCTGGGCCGAACTGCGCCACCACGTACGGCGGCGCGAGGCCGCCCAGCTCGTCGCATGGGCGGCCTGAACCACCGGTACCCGCCGGCCGCTGGTCCTGGGCGGTCACCAGGGGTTCGTGCGGAACGTGGCGATCAGCCCCGAGGGGCGCTGGATCGCCGGCACCGGCAAGGACGGCACCGTGCGCCTCCGGGACACCGAGGCAGCTCTGACCGGCTTCGCCGCCTCCGTGGATCCCGGCGCCGGCGTCGGCGGACCAGCGCGTCGGCCGCCGGCCGTCTCGGCAGCGCGTCCTCCGGGGGGGGGGGGGGTGGGTGGGGCTCGATCAGGCG
>NZ_LAVK01000527.1 GCF_001083795.1 Streptomyces sp. SBT349 | reverse complement strand
CCGGCCAGGTGGACACCGAGGCCCGCGACGGCGCCGCCGAGGGCGGCGGCCCCGGTCTCCGCGGCGGCGACGGCGGCCGTCTGCCGGGGCGTGCCCCGGGCGAGCCGCAGGGCGGCGAGGCGGCGCTCGCGGGCGGGCGCGCCGAGGCGGGCGCACTGGCCGGCCAGCGCCAGCACCGGAACGGTCAGCGCCAGCAGGGTGAGGACCACCCCGGGGCGCAGACCCGGCTCGCGCAGCAGGGCGTTGGTGTACTGCTCGGACCAGCCCGCCGAGCCGCTGCCGGGTCCCCGGCCGCCGGGCGCCTCGATGGCGCCCACGGTCAGCGCGGCCAGCACGGCGAGCGTCGCGAGCGCGGCGCTGACCGCCGTGAGGACCACGCGGAACGCGTCCGTCCTGGTGCCCGCGAGCGCCAGCCGGAGCAGCGTCGCGGGCCTCATCTCGAACCCGGCGGGCGGCCGGGCCGCCATCGAGGCGCTCACAGCGCCCCCCGCAGGGTGCTGCCGAGCCCGGTGGGATCGACCGAACCGTTGAGGAGAACGAGCTCGCGGTCGGCGTAGCCGGCCACCACGGGGTTGTGGGTGACCAGGACGACGCTCATGCGCCGTTCCCGGGCCAACGAGGCGACCAGGCCGAGCAGTTCCTCCCCGGCCAACGTGTCGAGGGCGCCCGTGGGCTCGTCCGCGAACAGCACCCGCGGCTCGGTGACCAGCGCCCTGGCGGTGGCGCAGCGCTGCGCCTGGCCGCCGGACATCTGTCCGGGCAGGGCGTCGGCCACGTCGGCGACGCCGAGCCTGGCCAGCCAGGTCAGCGCCGTCTCGCGGCTCTCCTCCCGCCCCGCGCCGGTGAGCAGCAGCGGCAGCGCGACATTCTCGGCGGCGGTCAGCTCGGAGACCAGCATGCCGAACTGGAACAGCACCCCGAAGTCGGAGCGCCGTAACCGCGATCGCGTCGCCTCGGAGGCCGTGTCGAGGCGCCGGCCGTCGTAGTGCACCTCCCCGGCGTCCGGGGCGAGGATCCCGGCCAGGCAGTGGAGGAGCGTCGACTTCCCGGAGCCGCTCGGCCCCGTGACGGCGAGGATCTCCCCCTCGGCCAGGTCGAGATCGATGCCGTGGAGCGCGGGCGTCCGCCCGTATGCCTTCACGAGGCCGCGGGCCTGGATCAGCGTCATGCGTGCACCTCCCGATGCAGATCGGCGACGCGCTCCAGCGTGGTGCGCAACCAGCGCAGGTCGGCGTCGAGATGGACGATGGCGAAGTCGGCGGCGACCACGTCGCCGAGCGAGGCCGACGGGTCGGACTTGACCGCCGTCAGCTCCCTCAGGCGTGCGCTGTGGGCGGCGCGCTGGGCGGCGAGGCACTCCCGGGCCTTGCCACTTCCCGTCGCCAGCAGGGCGACCATGACCTTGGCGAGCAGGACGCTCGTCACGTGGGGCGCGGGGGGTTCGACGGTATCGAGCCACTCACCGAGCGCGGCGCGGCCGGCGTCGGTGACGGCGTAGAGCGTGCGGTCGGGCCCGCCCTCACGGTCGCGGCCGGTCTGTTCGATGAGCCCGTCGCGCTCCAGCCGGCCGAGGGTGGCGTAGGTCTGACCGAACGCCAGGGGCTTGGCCCGCGGCAGGTGTTCGTCGTAGGCCCGCTTGAGCTCGTACCCGTGCTGGGGACCCGTGCTGAGGAGCCCGAGGAGAACGTTCGATGCCAGTGACACGCCCCTCACTATTCCCTGAGAGAATAGTCCCGTCAAGCCGTCCACCCGCCGCGGTCGCCCGGCGCGGGCCGCGGTCGGCCGTCACCGACGGCGGCCGGGGCGGTCGCGGCGTGCGGAGGCGTCTCAAAAAGATTCAGCGCGGGAAATGGCGAAGAAAGAAGGAAACTCGCAGGGCGATCGCCGCAGTTGTCCATAAGGCGGCGACGGCCACTCAAATTCCTTTGCAAGAGTTTTCATGGACCACGTGAACGGCTTTTGGTGTACTCTGCTTCAGGAGCTTGCCGGTGGAGATGAATTCCGGCTGGCCGGTCCGCATGACTGGACCCCATGCCCGCCCGGAACGACGAGGACATGGGGCCCCGGGTGTCACCGGACCACGGCGGGCCTGACCCTGGCCGGGATCGGGCCCGCCTGCGCTCCCTAGTCCAGGAGCCAGAATCGTGCCACGTAGTACGCGGCATGCAGGCTCTGGGCTACGAGTCGGACCGCGTCGCCCGCTCGCTGAAGCCAGGTCCTCCGCACCGACGTCTGGTCCCCCGCGGGGGTAAGGTCGCCGGAGGGCAACATCCATCACCTCCCTCACTGAGTGAACCCAGCTGGTGTTCACCGAGCACCGCGGAAGGTGACCTGACATTAGCATGCGAATGGCCCTGGAAAGGCGCGCCGACCTGTATATGGTTTCCGCTCTTTCGGTATGTCGCGGCGCCGAATCACCGAATGGCGTCACCCGCCGTGGAGAATTCCGCGCACCCCACCGCGCACCCGGACCCGGGCACGGCGGAGGGCTGGAAGTGGGCGGGGAGGTGGGCGGGATCAGGCGGTGTCGAGGCGGGCGAGTTCAGCCGCGCTCAGGGCGAGTTCCGGCGCCTGGGCCGAGTCGGTGACGGTCTCCGGGCGCGTCGATCCGGGGATGGGGACGAGGACGGGAGACTTGGCCAGCATCCAGGCCAGGGCGACCCGTTGAGGGCTCACACCGTGGCTCCGCGCGACCTCGGCGAAGCGGGCCACGCGGGTGCCGAGGTCGGCGGCGCGGCCGATGCCGCCGAGGGGGCTGTAGGCGAGGAACGTCAGGCCCATCGAGTCGCAGAGCGCCAGCTCGGGCTCGCTGGAACGGAAGACCGGCGAGAACCGGTTCTGCACGCTCACCAGACGCCCCCCGAGCACCTCGTTCGCCTCGCGGATGTGCTCCGGGGTCGCGTTGGAGATCCCCGCCCGCAGGATCTTCCCGGCGTCGAGCAGGTCGCGGATCGCGCCGATCGACTCGGCGTAGGGGACGTCCGGGTCGGGCCTGTGGTGCTGGTAGAGCCCGATGGCCTCGACCCCGAGGCGCTTCAGCGACTCCTCGCAGCACCGTTTCAGATAGTCCGGCCTGCCGTCCGTGCCCCATCCCCCATCCGGCGTACGCGTCATCCCGCCCTTGGTCGCGACGAGCACCGCGCTGGTGTCGCCGCCATACGCGGCGAGCGCGCGGGCGACCAGTTCCTCCCCGTGGCCGGCCTCGTCCGGGGGCAGGTGGTAGGAGTTCGCCGTGTCGATCAGCGTGACACCGGCGTCGAGCGCCGCGTGGATGGTCGCGAGGGAGCGCCGTTCGTCCGGCCGCCCCTCGATGGACAGGGGCATCTCGCCCAGGCCGACCGCGCTGACCTGGACATCACCGACGGGGCGGGACTGCATGCGGACTCCTCCGGACTCTGGGAGATATGTCCGTAGTGTCCAATGTTCCGGGAGCGCTGTCCACCCGGGGACGGGCTCGCGCCCGGAGCCTCCGTGCCGCCCGGTCCGGTCAGCGGCCGCTGGTCTGGCGGGAGGTGGCGATGCGGTGGAGGGCTTGGGGGAGGACCTGGCCGCCGCGTGGGGGGAG
>NZ_LAVK01000526.1 GCF_001083795.1 Streptomyces sp. SBT349 | reverse complement strand
TCCCAGTGCAGCGTCCCGCCCACCCGCACCGGCTCGTTGGGGAAACGGTGCACCTCACTCAGCGCCAGCTCCCCGCCGCCGACCCACCCCAGCATGACCCGCCCGCTCGCCGCGCCCAGGTCCACGGCGGCGAACGGGCGGGCGGCGGTCCCGGTTCCGCTCGCCCCGGTCACCGCAGGAACGCCGCGGCCACCCCGGCGTCCACCGGGATGTGCAGCCCCGTGGTGTGGCTCAGGTCGCCGCCGGTCAGCGCGAACACCGCGCCCGCCACGTGCTCGGGCAGCACCTCCCGCTTCAGCAGCGTCCGCTGCGCGTAGAACTCGCCGAGCTTCTCCTCCGGCACCCCGTACACCGCCGCCCGCTTGGCGCCCCAGCCCCCGGCGAAGATCCCGGAGCCGCGCACCACGCCGTCCGGGTTGATGCCGTTGACGCGGATGCCGTGCCCGCCCAGCTCGGCCGCCAGCAGCCGCACCTGGTGGGCCTGGTCCGCCTTGGCCGCCCCGTAGGCGATGTTGTTCGGCCCGGCGAAGACGCCGTTCTTGGACGAGATGTAGACGATGTCGCCGCCCATGCCCTGCTCGGTCATCAGCCGCGCCGCCTCCCGGGAGACCAGGAACGAGCCGCGCGCCATGATGCCGTGCTGCCGGTCCCAGTCCCCGGCCGTGGTCTCCAGCAGCGGCTTGGAGATGGAGATGCCCGCGTTGTTGACCACCAGGTCCACCCCGCCGAACGCCAGCGCCGCGGAACGGAACGCCGCCCCGATCTCCTCCTCCGAGGTCACGTCCACCGTCACCGCCACGGCCCGGTCGGGGCCGCCGAGCTCCTCGGCCACCGCCGCCGCGGCCCCCGCGTCGACGTCGGCGACCACCACGCAGGCGCCCTCCGCCGCCAGCCGCAGCGCGGTCGCCCGGCCGATGCCCGACCCCGCGCCCGTCACCAGCGCGACCCGGGTCGCCAGCGGCTTGGGCGCGGGCATCCGCCGCAGCTTCGCCTCCTCCAGCTCCCAGTACTCGATGCGGAACTTCTCCGCCTCCTCGATGGGGGCGTACGAGGACACCGCCTCAGCGCCGCGCATCACGTTGATCGCGTTCACATAGAACTCGCCCGCCACGCGCGCCGTCTGCTTGTCCCTGCCGAAGGAGAACATCCCCACCCCCGGCACCAGCACGATCGCCGGGTCCGCGCCGCGCATCGCGGGCGAAGCGTCGTCCGCGTGCCGCTCGTAGTACGCCCGGTACTCCTCGCGGTACGCCGCGTGCAGCTCCTTCAGCCGCGCCACCGCCTCGCCGAGCGGCGCGCCCGGCGGCAGGTCCAGGACCAGCGGGCGGACCTTCGTGCGCAGGAAGTGGTCGGGGCACGAGGTCCCCAGCCGCGCCAGCCGCGGGTGCTCGGCGCGCGCGAGGAAGTCGAGTACCACCTCGGCGTCGGTGAAGTGACCCACCTGCGGCCTGTCGGCCGAGGCCAGCCCCCGGACCACCGGCGCGAGCGCCGCGGCGCGCGCCCGCCGTTCCGCCTCGGGCAGCGCCTCGAACCCGGCGACCACCGGGCCGAACGGCTCCGGCCTGCCGCGCTCCGCGAGGAATGTCTCCGCCCTGCGGATCATGGACAGCGAGTTCCGCTCGCACTCCTCGGCGCTCTCTCCCCACGCGGTGATTCCGTGGCCGCCCAGCACGCAGCCGATCGCCTGCGGGTGGGCGCGTTGCACCGCCGCGATGTCCAGGCCGAGCTGGAAGCCGGGCCGCCGCCACGGCACCCACACCACCCGCTCGCCGAAGCACTCCTTCGTCAGCGCCTCGCCGTCCGCCGCGCACGCCAGCGCGATGCCGGAGTCCGGGTGCAGGTGGTCCACGTGCGGCGCGGTCACCAGCCCGTGCATCGCGGTGTCGATGGAGGGCGCGGCCCCGCCCTTGCCGTGCAGGCAGTAGTCGAACGCGGCGACCATCTCGTCCTCGCGCTCGACCCCCGGATACACCCCGGTCAGCGCCCGCAGCCGGTCCAGGCGCAGCGCCGCGAGCCCCTCGGCCCGCAGGGTGCCCAGGTCGCCGCCCGAGCCCTTGACCCACATCAGCTCGATCTCGCCGCCCGTCACCGGGTCGGTCGCGGTGCCCTTGGCGGAGGTGTTCCCCCCCGCGTAGTTGGTGTTGCGCGGGTCGGCGCCGAGGCGGTGGGAACGGGCCAGCAGGGCCTCGACGGCCGGGTGCGGCGCCCGGGGGCCGTCCGCGTCACGGTGCGTGGTCATCCGTCAGGCCCCCCAACCGGCCTGCTGGCCGCCCTTGCGGTCTTCGGCGATCCGCTCGGACCAGCCGGAGCGATGGTAGGCGGCGACCGGATCGGGGTCGAGACCCGCGTCCGCGCGCACCTCGGCCAGCAGCGGCCTGACGTCCGTGGAGAACGCGTCCATCAGCGCCCCGTTCGCCGCCAGCACGTCGCCCGTGGCCTGCGCGGCGGCCAGCGCCTCGCGGTCCACCAGCAGCGCCTTGGCGGTCGCCTCCTGGACGTTCATCACCGAGCGGATGATCGCGGGGATCTTCGGCTCGATGTTGTGGCACTGGTCCAGCATGAAGGCGACCTCGGAGGCGAGGCCGCCGCCGCGCACCACCTCGTACATGATGCGGAAGAGCTGGAAGGGGTCGGCCGCCCCCACCATCAGGTCGTCGTCGGCGTAGAAGCGGGAGTTGAAGTCGAAGCCGCCGAGCTTCCCCTCGCGCAGCAGCAGGGCCACGATGAACTCGATGTTGGTGCCCGGGGCGTGGTGCCCGGTGTCCACGACCACCTGCGCCTTGGGGCCGAGCTTGAGGCAGTGCGCGTAGGCGGTGCCCCAGTCCGGCACGTCCGTGGCGTAGAAGGCGGGCTCGAAGAACTTGTACTCCAGCAGCATCCGCTGGTCGTCGCCGAGCCGCTCGTAGACCGCGGCCAGCGCCTCGGCCAGCCGGTCCTGACGGCTCCTGATGTCGTCCTGCCCGGGGTAGTTGGTGCCGTCGGCGAACCACAGCTTGAGGTCGCGGGAGCCGGTGGCGTCCATGATGTCGACGCACTCGAGCAGGTGGTCGAGCGCCTTGCGCCGCACGGTGGCGTCGGGGTGGCAGACGCTGCCCAGCTTGTAGTCGTCGTCCTGGAAGACGTTGGCGTTGATGGCGCCCAGACGCAGGCCCAGGTCCTCCGCGTGGCGGGCGAGCGCCGCGTAGTCGTCCACCCGGTCCCACGGGATGTGCAGCGCCACGATGGGCGCGACCCCGGTGTGCTGGTGCACCCGCGCGGCGTCGTCGAGCTTCTCCTGGGGGGTGCGGGGGACACCCTGCTGGGCGAACACCTTGAAGCGGGTGCCGGAGTTTCCGTAGGCCCACGACGGGGTCTCGATGGCCTGAGAGGCGAGGGCCGCCTTGACGGCGGAGGGGGCGGTCATGCGATCAGGGCTCCCAAGGTGCTCAACACCGCTGTGAATCGTTTCACTCCCCATGGACGCTAAGAGCGTCCGGCAAGTGCTGTCAAGACGGGGGAGGCTCGGGCCGCCGTTCCGGGACGCGGGCCGCGGGGTCCGTTCCCGGCGCGGACGACCGGGCGACCCGTGGGGTGGGGCAGCGGG
>NZ_LAVK01000525.1 GCF_001083795.1 Streptomyces sp. SBT349 | reverse complement strand
TCGGTGGACTGGTCGCCGCTGGTGGCGGGGGCGGGTGCCACTGCGCCGGTGGAGTTGCCGACGTATCCCTTCCAGCGCCGCCGGTACTGGCTGGAGACAACCACCGAGGAGCGTGCCGACGCGGCGGGCCTGGGACTGGCGGGCGCCGACCACCCGCTGCTCGGCGCCGCCATCGGGCTGGCCACCGCGCACGAACAACCGGACGGCGACGCGTTCGTCCTCACCGGCCGCCTCTCGCTGCGCACCCACCCCTGGCTGGCCGACCACGCGGTGGCGGGAACGGTGCTGCTGCCCGGCACGGCCTTCGTCGAACTGGCCGTGCGGGCCGGCGACCAGGTGGGCTGCGACCGTGTCGAGGAGCTGACGCTCGCGGCACCCCTGGTGCTGCCGCCGGACGGCGCGGTGCAACTCCAGGTCACGATCGGAACGGCGGACGCCGAGGGCCGGCGCGCCGTCAGCATCCACTCCCGCCCCGAGAGCGCGGTGGACGGCTCCCCCGACGACGGCTGGACGCGCAACGCCGGGGGCCTGCTCGCCGTGGGAGGCACCGGCGCGGCCGACGCCCTCCCCGACGAACTGCTCGCCTGGCCGCCCTCGGGCGCCACGGCCCTGGACGTGGACGGCTACTACGAGCGGGCCGCCGCCTCCGGATACGGCTACGGCCCGGCCTTCCAGGGGCTCCGCGCGGCCTGGACGTCGGGCGACGACCTGTACGCGGAGGTCGCGCTGCCGGAGGCGCAGCGCCAGGAGGCGGCGCGGTTCGGCCTGCATCCCGCCCTCCTCGACGCCGCCCTGCACGCCGTCGGCCTCACCGTGCTGACGGCCGAGGACAACAGGCCCCGGCTGCCCTTCTCCTGGACGGGCGTGTCGCTGCACGCCGCGGGAGCCACGGATCTCCGCGTGCGGCTGTCCCTGACGGGACCCGACGAACTGTCTTTGACGGCCGTGGACGCCTCCGGGCAGCCCGTGGTCTCCGCGCGGTCGCTGGTCACGCGCCCCGTGTCGGCGCGCCAGCTGGAACGCGCGCGCGGCGAATGGGCCGACTCGCTGTTCCGCCTGGACTGGGCGCCCGCCCCCACGCCCGCCGAGGCTCCCACCGCCGATCCGGGCGGCTGGGTGCTGCTCGGTGACCACGGGCGCCTGCCCGCGGGCATCGCGGCGGGCGGCGCGTACGCGCACGTCGCCGAGCTGCGTGCCGGGCTGGACGCGGGAGCGGCCGTGCCGGCCGTGGCGCTGCTGGCCGTCGCGACGGACACCGCCGCGCCGGGCGACGGTGACGACGCGCGGGCCGTGCTCGGCCGCGTGCTGCGGGACATCCGCGCCTGGCTGGCCGACGACCGGCTCGCCGGTTCCCGTCTTGTCGTGGTGACGTGGGGCGCCGCCTCCGGGGCCGATCCGGCGGTCGCCGCCGTGTGCGGCCTGGTGCGCTCGGCGCAGAGCGAGCAACCCGACCGGCTGCTGCTCATCGACCTCGACGCCGGTGCCGGTGCCGGTGCCGGTGCGTATGCCGCGCTGCCCGAGGCCGTCGCCCTGGGGCTGGCCGGTGACGAGCCGCAGCTCGCCGTCCGGGGCCGAGGTGTGCTGGTGCCGCGGCTGGCGCGGGCCGACTCCGACGGGCTGCTCACGCCGCCGCCCGGGGACGTGCCCTGGCGGCTGGACAGCGAGGCCCCGGGCACGCTGGAGAACCTGTCGCTGATTCCCCACCCGGAGGTCTCCGGGGAGCTGGCGGAGGGACAGGTGCGTGTCGCGGTGCGCGCCGCCGGCCTCAACTTCCGCGATGTCCTCCTCGCCCTCGGCATGTACCCCGACGAGGCCAGGATGGGCACCGAGGGCGCCGGAACGGTCGTCGAGGTCGGGCCCGGGGTGACCGGGCTGGCCCCCGGCGACCGGGTGATGGGCCTGCTGAACGCCGGTCTCGCCCCCCTCGCCGTGGCCGACCACCGGCTGCTGGCGCGCGTGCCGCAGACGCTCTCCTTCGAGCGGGCCGCGTCCGTTCCCGTCGTCTTCCTGACCGCCTTCTACGGCCTCTCCGACCTCGGCGGGCTGCGCGCCGGCGACCGGGTGCTGGTGCACGCGGCGGCCGGGGGCGTCGGCATGGCCGCGGTGCAGCTGGCCCGGCACCTCGGGGCGGAGGTCTTCGCCACCGCCGGCGAGGGCAAGTGGGACACGCTGCGCTCGATGGGGCTGGACGACGACCACATCGCCTCGTCGCGGACCCTGGACTTCGAGGAGGCGTTCCTCGCGGCCAGTGACGGCCACGGCATGGACGTGGTGCTCAACTCGCTCACCGAGGAGTTCGTGGACGCCTCGCTGCGCCTGCTGCGGCACGGCGGGCGCTTCGTCGAGATGGGCAAGGCCGACCTCCGCGACGCGGACCGGATCGCCGGTGACCACCCGGGGGTCACCTACCGGGCGTTCGACCTGATGGAGGCGGGCCCCGACCGCCTGCGGACGGTGCTCGGCACGATCGTGGACTTGCTCCGCGCAGGCACGCTCACGGCGCTGCCCACGACGACGTGGGACGTGCGCCGCGCCGCCGACGCGTTCCGGTTCATGAGCCAGGCCCGGCACGTCGGCAAGATCGTGCTGACCATGCCCAGGGTGCTCGACCCCGAGGGCACGGTGCTGATCACCGGCGGCACGGGAACCCTCGGCGCCCTGGTGGCGCGGCACCTGGTGGCCGAACACGGCGTGCGCCACCTGCTGCTGACGAGCCGGAGCGGCCCGAACGCCCCGGGCGCCGCCGAGCTGCGCGACGAGCTGGCCGACGCGGGCGCCGAGGTGGCCGTCGTCGCCTGCGACGCCGCCGACCGGGGCGCGCTGGCGGACGTCCTCACGGGCATCCCCGCCGCGCACCCGCTGACCGCCGTGGTGCACACGGCCGGGGTGCTCGACGACGGCCTGATCGACGCCCTCACCGAGGAGCAGCTGGAGCGGGTGCTGCGGCCGAAGGTGGACGCGGCCGTGAACCTGCACGAGCTGACGCGCGGGGCGGACCTCGCGGCCTTCGTGCTGTTCTCCTCGTCCTCCGGCGTGTTCGGCGGCCCGGGACAGGCGAACTACGCGGCGGCCAACGCCTTCCTCGACGCCCTCGCGCGCCACCGCCGCGACCAGGGGCTTCCGGCCGTCTCCCTGGCCTGGGGCCTGTGGGGCGAGGCCAGCGGGATGACCCGCCACCTCAGCAGGGAAGACCGCGCCCGCATGGCGCGCAGCGGCGTCGTCCCCTTCTCCAACAAGCAGGGGCTCGGGATGCTCGACGCGGCCCTGGCCCTGGACGAGCCGCTCGTGCTGCCCATGCAGCTGGACATGGCGGCGCTGCGCGCGCAGGCGGGCAGCGGGGTGCTCCCCGCGTTCATGCGCCGGCTGGTCCGCGCCCCCGCCCGGCGCGCGGCCGCGGGCGGCGCCGAGCCGGGTGACTCCTCGCTCGTCCGGCGCCTGGCCGGCCTGCCCGACAACCGGCGGGAGCAGGCGCTGACCGACCTGGTCCGCGGCCATGTCTCCGTGGTGCTGGGCCACTCCGGCGCCGACGCCATCGAGGTGGGCAGGGGATTCAAGGACCTCGGCATCGACTCGCTCATCGCGGTCGAGCTGCGCAACCGCCTCAACGCGGCCACCGGCCTGAGGCTCCCCGCCACCATCGTCTTCGACTACCC
>NZ_LAVK01000524.1 GCF_001083795.1 Streptomyces sp. SBT349 | reverse complement strand
CAGCAGCTCGCTCCAGGTCCCCGCGGGGAGCGGGATGCCGTGGGCGAGGCGCTCGGCGCGGGTGCGTTCCTCGGGCTCGCCGGGGACCAGGACCTCGTGGTGGCCCTCGGCGAGCGGGGTGCGGGCACGCTCATCGGCTTCGCCACCTTCGGCGTCGGATTCGTCTTCCGCCCCCTCGGCGGCTTCCTCTTCGGCTCCATCGGCGACCGCATCGGCAGGCGCGCCACCCTGGTGCTGACCACGTTGATCATGGGCCTGTCCACCGGCGTCATCGGGCTGCTGCCGACCTACGAGTCGATCGGCCTCGCCGCCCCGCTCCTCCTCGCCCTGATGCGGATCTGCCAGGGTCTCGGCGCGGGCGCCGAGTTCGGCGGGGCCTCCACCCTGCTCGCCGAGCACGCGCCCCCCGCGCGGCGCGGCTACTACGCCTCGTTCGCGCAGATGGGCGTGCAGATCGGCCTCGTCCTCGGCACCGTCGCGTTCCTGCTGGTCGAGCTCCTCTCCGACGAGGCGCTCGAATCCTGGGGCTGGCGGCTCCCGTTCCTCTTCAGCTTCGTCCTGATCGCCGTCTCCCTCTATGTGCGCCTGCGCGTCGCCGAGTCGCCCGTCTTCCGGCGGATGCGGCGCGAGCAGCGCGTCGTGAGGATCCCCGCCCGCGAGACGCTGCGCCGCTACCCGCGCAACTTCCTGGTCGGCATCGGCGCGCACATCTGCGACACCGCCGTCGTCTACATCTACGCGACCTTCTCCGTCTCCTATGTCACCGACGAACTCGGCCTGGAACGCTGGGTCGCGCTCACCGGCGTCATCGCCTTCGGGCTCGTCGTCATCGCGCTCCAACCCGTCTACGGCGCGCTCTCCGACCGCGTGGGACGGCGCCCGCTCAACCTGTTCGGCGTGGTCTTCACCGGCCTCTTCGCCTTCCCGCTCTTCCTCCTGATGGAGACGGGGGCGCCACCGCTCATCTGGCTGGCCCTGATCATCGCCACCGGACTCGGGCTCGCGCCCATGATCGCCGTGCAGCCGGCCTTCTACGCCGAGTTGTTCGGCGCCCGTGTCCGCTACACGGGCTTCGCGGCCTCCCGCGAGATCGGCGCGGCCGTCGCCGGGTTCTCCCCGTTCGTCGCCGCGGGGCTCCTCGAACTCGCCGACGGCTCGCCCTGGCTGGTCGCCGGGTTCATGATGGTCACCGCGGCGGTGTCGTTCGTGGCGTTCCTCCACTCCAAGGAGTCCCGCCACGTGGACATCGCCGAGGAGGAGCTCGCGACCTACGACCGGGAAGGGTAGGGCGGCCATGGAACCGCGGGGCGCGGTCGCCGTGATCACCGGCGGCTGCACGGGAATCGGCAGGGCCACCGCCCTCGCCCTGGCCGGGAGCGGGGCCACGGGCATCGTCGCGGGCTGGAGCCGTTCCGCCGACGACGCCGCCACGCTCGTGCCCGAGGCCGAGGCGCTGGGGGCGCGCACCCTGGCCGAACGCGCCGACGTCACCGACGACGCGGCCGTGCGGGCGCTGGCGGCCACCGCCCTCGAACGGTTCGGCCGCGTCGACATCCTCGTCAACAACGCGGCCACCACCCGCGCCGTCCCCGAGGACGACCTGGACGCGCTGGGCGACGAGGACTGGCACGCGGTCCTCGACGTCAACGTGGTCGGCGCGTTCCGCTGCGCCAGGGCGTTCGCGCCCGCGCTGCGCGCCTCCGGCGGCGCCCTGGTCAACGTCGCCTCCATCGCGGGCTTCCGCGCCGGGGGTTCCTCCCTCGCCTACGGCGCGAGCAAGGCGGCGCTGCTCCAGCTCACCCGAGACCTGGCGAGCGCGCTGGCGCCCCGCGTCCGGGTGAACGCCGTCGCCCCCGGCACCGTCGCCACCCGCTGGCAGACCGGCCTGCACGGCGAGGAGGGGTTCGCCGCACGCGCCAGGGCCGAGCGCGCGACGGTCCCCCTGCGCGCCACCCCCGGGCCGGAGCACGTCGCGCAGGCGATCCTCGGGCTGCTGCGGATGGACCTGGTCACCGGCGAGGCGGTGATCGTCGATGGCGGAAAGCACATCCGCTACTGACGCGGGGCGCGTTCCTCCCGCCGGATCGGCGGGTCCCGCCGACGGCGCCCGCCGCCTGGAACGCGCCACGCTCACGACCGTTCCGGCATACGCGCGCCCGCGCGTGCCCCTCGACGCGCGCCGCACGGGCATCGTTCACCTCGGACCCGGCGCGTTCCACCGGGCCCACCAGGCCGTCTACACCGAGGACGCCATGGCCGCCACCGGCGACCCGGCCTGGGGCATCTGCGCCGTCGCGCCGCGCGGCAGGGCCGTGGTCGACCGACTCCGCCCGCAGGACGGCCTGTTCTCCGTCCTCAGGCTCGACCGGGACGGCGGTGCCGGGGAGCCCCCGGTCCGCGTCATCGGCAGCGTCACCGAGGTGCTCGCGGCGCCCGACGACCCCGCCGCCGTCGCCGCGCGGATCGCCGACCCCGCCGTCGCCGTGGTCACCCTGACCGTCACCGAGAAGGGGTACCGGCGCGACCGGGCCACCGGCGGCCTCGCCCTCGGCGACCCGCTGGTCGCCCACGACCTGACCGGTGCCCCGCCCCGCACCGCCGTCGGCCTGCTCGTCGGCGGCCTGCGGCTGCGCCACCGGCGCGGCGGCGGGCCGCTGACCGTGGTCTCCTGCGACAACCTGCCGTCCAACGGGCCCCTCGTCCGCCGCCTGGTCACCGACCTCGCCGCCCGGCTGCCCGGCGCCGGGGGACTGCCCGAGTGGATCGAGGCGCACGTCGCGTTCCCCTCCACCATGGTCGACCGCATCGTCCCCGCCACGCGCCCTCGCGACCTGGCGCGCATCGCCGAACTCCTCGGCGTCCGCGACGAAGGGGCGGTGGCGGCCGAGCCGTTCGGCCAGTGGGTCATCGAGGACCGCTTCCCCGGCGGGCGCCCCCGCTGGGAGGTCGCGGGCGCCGACCTGGTGGACGACGTCGCCCCGTTCGAGACGGCCAAGCTGCGCCTGCTCAACGCCACCCACTCCGCCGTCGCCTACCTCGGCGCCCTCGCCGGGGCCACCACCATCGACCAGGCCCTGGCCCTGCCCGGCATGGCCGCGTTCACCGACCACCTCACCCGCCGGGAGATGCTCCCCACGCTGCGCCCCTGCCCGGGACTCGACCTGGAGGAGTACCGCACGCGCGTGCTGCGGCGCCTGGCCAACCCGGCGCTGGGCCACACCACCCGCCAGGTCGGCGCCGACGGCACCGAGAAGCTTCCCGTGCGCGTCCTCGCCCCGCTCCGCCACCACATCGGCGAGGGCCGCCTCCCGCACGGCGTCCTGCTGACCATCGCCGCCTGGATGCGCTACGTCACCACCGCGCCCGCGCTGGACGACCCTCGCGCGCAGGCGTTGGCGCCGGCGCGCGCCCACGCCGACGCGCCGGAGCGCGTGGTGGCGACGCTGCTCGGCCTGGGCGACGTGTTCGACCCCGAAACGGCCGAACTCCCCGGCCTGCGCCCCGCCCTGACCGCCCACCTCACGCTGCTGACCCGCCACGGCGTCCAGGCGGCGCTGCGGGAGTTCAAGGACTGAGGGCGAAGTCCGCTCGATGGGGTGAAGATCCCCGCCGTCTCTCGTGCCCGGCCCCGGCCCCGGCATACCTTCTTCCCCCTCGGCC
>NZ_LAVK01000523.1 GCF_001083795.1 Streptomyces sp. SBT349 | reverse complement strand
GGGGGCTCGGAAATTTGTATAAGACACAGCCCCGACCCCCCCGTCGGCCCCCAGGACCCCCCGCACCCGCCCCGCCTGCCCGACCAGCGCCCCACCCGAACGCCCCGACACCACCAACGGCACCACACCACCCGGCGCCGGATCCTCCGCCACCTCCACCGCACCGGCCTCCTGCTCCGGGGCCTCCTCCACGATCACATGCGCGTTCGTCCCGCTGATGCCGAAGCCGGAGACGCCGGCCCGGCGCGGGTGCTCGTTCCGCTCCCACTTCACCGAATCCGTCAGAAGCCGCAACGCTCCCGACGACCAGTCGATATGTTCTGACGGCTCCTCGACGTGCAGGGTCCTGGGCAGCAGTCCATGGCGCATCGCCATCACCATCTTGATCACGCCCGCCACACCCGCGGCCGCCTGCGCATGCCCGATGTTCGACTTGATGGACCCCAACCACAGCGGCCACTCGGCGTCGCGCCCCTCGCCGTAGGTCGCGAGGAGGGCATCGGCTTCGATCGGATCACCCAGCGACGTCCCCGTGCCGTGCGCCTCCACCACGTCGACGTCCGCCGCCGCGAGCCGCCCGTTCGCCAGCGCCTGCCGGATCACCCGCTGCTGCGACGGACCATTCGGGGCGCTCAAGCCGCTACTCGCGCCGTCCTGATTCACCGCCGACCCGCGCACCACCGCGAGCACCTCGTGACCGTTCCGCCGGGCATCCGACAGCCGCTCCACCAGCAGCATGCCCACGCCTTCGGCCGGTCCGAATCCGTCGGCGGAGGCCGAGAACGCCTTGCAACGCCCGTCTTCAGCCAGCGCTCGCTGGCGGCTGAACTCGATGAAGGTCCATGGATCGGGAAGTACAGTCACACCGCCGACCAGAGCCATTGAGCATTCGCCGTTGCGCAACGCCTGCACCGCCAGGTGCAGCGCCACCAACGACGACGAACAGGCCGTGTCCACCGTGACCGCCGGCCCCTCCAAGCCGAAGGTATAGGCGATACGACCCGACACCACACTGGTCAGGTTTCCGGTGAGCGAATACCCCTCAACGCCTTGCGGCAGTTTCGTGGCGCCCGAGATGTATCCGGGATTCCCCGACCCGACGAAGACTCCGGTGTTGCTGCCTCTCATTGTTGTCGAGACGATGTCTGCCCGCTCGAACGTCTCCCAGGCCGTCTCCAGCAACAGCCGCTGCTGCGGATCCATCGCCACCGCCTCACGCGGTGAGATCCTGAAAAGCTCCGCGTCGAACATGGTCGCGTCCCGAAGGAACCCACCACGCCGCGTATAGGTCGTACCTTCGACGTCAGGATCGGGATTGAATATCCCCTCGGTGTCCCACCCACGATCCTCGGGAAACTCCGTGATGACGTCACACCCGTCGGCCACGACCTGCCACAGCGCCTCCGGCGAATCAATCCCGCCAGGAAGGCGGCAGCCCATGCCGACGATGGCGATGGGCTCCCAACTCTTGGTGTCCATCTCCTTGAGCTGCTGGCGTACCTCCCGGAGGTTGCCCGTTACCCGGTTGAGGTAATCGCGAAGCTTCTCTTCGTTGCTAACCACCTGGCGCCGCCTCCAGAACGAGCGTCACGAATCAATCGGGAATCCGAGTGTCAGTCGAGGCCGAACTCTTTGTCGATCAGGTTGAAGATTTCATCGTCCGAGACCACACCCAGATCGACCTCTTCAGGCTCGTCATTCGCCGCGTCTTCGGATTGATTGAGCTTCCAGAGCAATGTCTGCAAACGCTCGGTCACTCTGCTACGTGACTCATGGTTCGAATCCATCGAGCCCAGCATTCTCTCCAGCCGATCCAGTTCACCGATGATCGGCGGAGGCGCACTCTCACTGCTTGGCCGCAATTGTGCATGCAAGGCTCCGGCGAGAGCATGCACCGTCGGATAGTCGAACACCAATCCGGCCGTCAGGCGCAGTTCGGTGACGGCGTTCAAGCGGTTCCGCAGTTCTACTGCCGTCAGGGAATCGAAACCAAGCTCCAGGAATCCGCGATGAGCGTCGATGCTCGTCGGATTTTTGTGCCCGAGCACGAAGGCCACATGTGAACGGACCAGGTCGAGGAGGGTGTCGAGTTGCTGGTCTTCGGTGAGGCCGGCCAGGCGGGTGCGGAGGGAGTCGGCTTCGCGCTGGTCGTGGTGGTGGGCGTGGCGGCGGTTGGTCCGGGAGGGGGTGGCCGGCAGCAGGCTGCGCAGGGGGCTGGGCAGCGCTTGGATGTCTGCCTCGGTGGTGGCCGCGGCACGCAACTGGGTGGCGTTCACGGTCGCGGCCATCACGACCGGCCGACCGGCCTGCACAGCCAGGTCGAGGAGCTGAACGGCGAGCGGGGCGGGCATGGGGTCGAAGCCGCGGCGTGCCACGCGGGCGCGGTCGGCCGCGGCCATCCGCCCGGTCAACGCGCTGTCGTCCTCCCACAATCCCCACGCGATCGACACCGCGGGCAGCCCAGCGGCGTGGCGATGCGCCGCCAGCGCGTCGAGGAAGGTGTTGGCCGCCGCGTAGTTCGCCTGCCCAGGACTCCCCAGAATCCCGGCCGCGGATGAATACATCGCGAACATGGCCAGGTCCGGCATGTGCCGGGTGGCCAGGTGCAGGTGCCAGGCGCCATCGACCTTGGCCCGCAGCACCCCCCGCACCCGCTCCGGCGTCAAATCCTCGACCAGACCGTCATCCGATGCCCCGGCGGTGTGAATCACCCCCGTCAGGGGATGTTCTGTTGGCACCGCCGCGAGCGCCTGTTCCACCCCGGCCGGCTCGGCGATGTCACAGGCCACGACCGCAACCCGGGCTCCGAGTTCCTCCAGTTCTGCTCGCAGCTCGTGCGCGCCCGGTGCGTTCTCCCCCCGGCGGGAGGCCAGCACGATGCTGCTGATGCCGTGGGTTGCGACCATGTGCCGGGCGGCGATCGCGCCCAGCGTGCCGGTCCCGCCCGTGACCAGGACCGTGCCCGCGGGGTCGAGCCGCGGCGGCATCGTCAGAACAAGTTTGCCGACGTGCCGGGCCTGGCTCATGAACCGGAAAGCCTCCCGGGCCTCCCGCACATCCCACACCCGCACCGGCAACGGCTCAAGAACCCCCGCCTCCATCAACCGCACCACTTCACTCAACATCTGCTGAATGCGCTCAGGCCCCGCCTCCCGCAAATCGAATGCCTGGTAGGTCGTTCCTTCGTGTGCGGCGGCTATCTCCATGGCGTCGCGGATGTCGGTCTTGCCCATCTCGATGAACCGGCCACCACCAGCCAGACACTCCAAAGAGGCGTCGACGAACTCCCCGGCCAGGCTGTTGAGGACCACATCCACACCCCGACCCCCGGTCGCCTCCAAAAACGCCCGCGCGAACCCCACATCCCGCGAGGACGCGATCCGCTCCCGCGACACACCCGCAGCCCGGACCACCCCCCACTTCGCCTCACTCGCCGTCGCAAACACCTCCACACCCCAATACCGCGCCAACTGCATCGCCGCCAAACCCACCCCACCCGCCGCCGCATGCACCAACACCGACTCCCCAGCACGAAGCCCCGCCAGATCCGCCAACCCATACCAAGCCGTCAAAAACACCGTCGGCACCGACGCCGCCCGCTCAAACGACCACCCCTCCGGAACCCCCACCACCATCCGGTGATCCGTCACCACCACCGACCCAAAAC
>NZ_LAVK01000522.1 GCF_001083795.1 Streptomyces sp. SBT349 | reverse complement strand
GGGTGAGGGGGGCCTGGACCGTTTCCTGGCCTCGCTCGCCGAGGCGTGGGTGCGGGGTGCCCCCGTCGCATGGGAGCGGGTGTTCGCGGGGGGTCGGCATGTCGATCTGCCGACCTATCCCTTCCAGCGGCGGCGCTACTGGCTCGACGCCGTGCCACCGAGCCGCCGCGGGCGCCTCACCGACGACTGGCTGTACCAGGTCGCCTGGAAGCCCCTGCCCGACCCGGCCACCGCCGGGCGCCAGGGCCGGAGCGCCACCGGCACCTGGCTGCTCCTCACCCCCTCGGGCCTGGTCGAGAACGACGCGATGGCCGCCGTGGCGGACGGACTCAAGAGCGCCGGCGCCGACGTGGTGGTCGCCGCCCCCGGCGAGGCCGTGCCGCCGAGGTCGGAGATCCGCGGCGTGCTGTCCCTGCTCGCCCTCGCGGCCGACGCGGACCGCGCGCCGGACGGCGACCCGCTCACGGCCACCGCGGCACTGCCCCGGGCCCTGGCGGACATTGGCGTGAACGCCGCACCCCTGTGGGTCCTCACCCGCGGGGCCGTCGCCACGGGCGCGGCGGACGCCCCACCCGACCCGTGGCAGGCACGCCTCTGGGGCCTCGGCCGGGTGGCGGCGCTGGAACACCCCGAGCGCTGGGGCGGCCTCGTGGACCTGCCCGCCGCCATGCCGGAACCGGCCTGCCTGGACCGGCTGTTCGCGGTCCTCGCGGGCGCCGTCGGCCACGAGGACCAGCTCGCCGTGCGGGGCACCGCGCTGCTCGCCCGCCGCCTGACCCGGGCGCACCCGCGCACGGAGGGCCGCTCCTGGCGTCCCGCGGACACCGGCACCGTGCTCGTCACCGGCGGAACCGGCGCGCTCGGCGCCCACGTGGCCCGCTGGCTGGCCCGCGAGGGCGCCGGGCACCTGCTGCTCCTCAGCCGCAGCGGCCCCGCCGCCCCGGGCGCCGACGAGCTGGCGGCGGAACTCCGCGCGCTCGGGGCCGAGGTGACGGTCGCCGCGTGCGACGCCGCCGACCGCGACGCCCTCGCGGGCGAGCTGGCCGCTCTCCCCGCCGACCGCCCGCTCACCGCCGTCTTCCACACCGCGGGCGTCCTGGACGACGGGGCGTTGAACGACCTGACCCCGGAGCGGTTCGAGGCCGTGGCCCGCCCCAAGGCCGACGCGGCCTGGCACCTGCACGAACTCACCGCGGGCCTCGACCTGTCGGCGTTCGTGCTGTTCTCCTCCTTCGCCGGCCTCGTGGGCAACGTCGGCCAGGCGAACTACGCCGCGGCCAACGCGTTCCTCGACGCCCTGGCCGAACGGCGCCGTGCCGAGGGGCTGCACGCCACCTCGCTCGCCTGGGGCGCCTGGGCCGAGGCGGGCCTCGCCACCGGCGACGTCGGGGAACGCCTCCGGCAGCGCGGCGTGACGCCGATGGCCCCGCACCTGGCCGTCGCGGCACTGCGCACAGCCCTGGAACGGGAGGCGCCCGCCCTCGGCGTGGCGGCGATCGAGTGGGGGACGTTCGCTCCCGCGCTGCGCGCGGTCAGGTCCACGAGCCTCTTCGACGACCTGCCCGAGGCGGCGCCCGCCACCGGCGACGCCACCCCGCCCGGTTCCCCGCCCGGCCCCTCGCTCGCCGCGCGGCTGGCCGGGCGGAGCGGGGACGAGCGGCACGAGATCGTCTCCGACCTCGTGCGCGGCCACGTGGCGGCGGTGCTGCGGCACGCCTCGCCGGACACCGTGGACGAGGAACGGGCCTTCCGGGACCTCGGCTTCGACTCGGTGACCGCCGTGGACCTGCGGAACCGGCTCGGCGCGGCCACCGGGCTGCCGCTGCCCACGACGCTGGCCTTCGACCATCCGACGATCGCCGACCTCACCGCCCACCTGCTGGCCGGGCTGGCGCCCGAGGTCGCCGCCGGGCCCGCGGGCGGCGAGGCGGAGGTCCTGAGCCTCGTCAGCCGCATCCCGCTGCCGCGGCTCAAGGAGTCCGGGCTCTACGAGGCGCTGCTGAGCCTCGCCGCGGAGAACGGCGCCCCGGCCGCCGCGGCGGAGTCCGCACGGAAACGGACGACCGGCGGCGACGGCGGAATCGATGGAACCGACGACGTGGACGACGTGGACGACGTGGACGAGATGAGCGTCGCCGACCTCGTCCGGCTGGTCCTCCACGACACGGGCGACACCGACACCGACACCGACACGACGCCCGGCACGACCGGCGCGGAGACCACGGGAGAGCGACGATGACCGGCACCGAGGCGACCGTCGTCGCCGCACTGCGGGCCTCCGTGAAGGAGAACAAGAAGCTCCAGCGGCTCAACCGGGAGATGGCCGAGGCCGCCCGGGAGCCCATCGCCGTCGTCGCGATGGGCTGCCGCTTCCCCGGCGGCGTGGAGTCGCCCGAGGACCTGTGGCGGCTGCTCGCGGCCGGGGAGGACGCGCTGTCGCCGTTCCCCGCCGACCGCGGCTGGGACCTCGCCGGGCCGCACGACCCGGCGGCCGAACGCGCCGGCGGCAGCGTCACCGAACGTGGCGGCTTCCTGCGCGACGCGGGCGCGTTCGACCCCGCCTTCTTCGGCATCAGCCCGCGCGAGGCCCTGGCCATGGACCCCCAGCAGCGCCTGCTGCTGGAGACGTCGTGGGAGACGTTCGAGCGCGCCGGCATCACCGCCGAGGAACTGCGCGGCAGCGGCACCGGCGTCTTCATGGGCACCAACGGCCAGGACTACGCGGCACTGTTCTCCGGCGCGCTGGGGGGCGTCGAGGGCTTCCTCATCACCGGAACGGCCGCGAGTGTCGTCTCCGGGCGCCTCGCCTACACCTTCGGCCTGCAAGGACCCGCCGTCACGGTCGACACCGCCTGCTCGGCCTCGCTGGTCACGCTGCACCTGGCCGCCCAGGCGCTCCGCCAGGGCGAGTGCACCCTCGCGCTCGCGGGCGGCGCCACCGTGATGGCGACGCCGACCGCGTTCGTGGAGTTCAGCAGGCAGCGCGGCCTGGCGCCCGACGGGCGCTGCAAGGCGTTCGCCGCCTCGGCGGACGGCACCGGCTGGGGCGAGGGCGTCGGCGTACTGCTGCTGGAGCGGCTCTCCGACGCCCGCCGCAACGGCCACCCCGTGCTGGCCGTCGTGCGCGGCAGCGCCGTCAACCAGGACGGCGCGAGCAACGGCCTCACCGCCCCGAGCGGCCCCGCCCAGCAGCGCGTCATCCGCCAAGCCCTCGACAACGCCGGCCTCACCCCCGCGGACATCGACGCGGTCGAGGCGCACGGCACCGGCACCACCCTCGGGGACCCCATCGAGGCCCAAGCGCTCCAGGCGGTCTACGGGCAGGGGCGCGGCGCCGAACGGCCGCTGTGGCTCGGCTCGATCAAGTCCAACATCGGCCACACCCAGGCCGCCGCCGGCGTGGCGGGCGTCATCAAGATGGTGCTCGCCCTGCGCCACGGCACCCTTCCCGCGACGCTGCACGTGGACGAGCCCACCCCGGCCGTCGACTGGTCCTCCGGCGCCCTGCGCCTCCTCACCGAGCCGACCCCCTGGAACGGAGACGGCGACGGAGACGGCGACGGCGACGGGAACGGGACCGGCCGTCCGCGCCGGGCGGGCGTCTCCTCGTTCGGCGTCAGCGGCACCAACGCCCACATCGTGCTCGAAGCGGCCCCCGACACGGGAACCGCCC
>NZ_LAVK01000521.1 GCF_001083795.1 Streptomyces sp. SBT349 | reverse complement strand
GGTGGGGACGGCGGATGAGGGCGGGCGGCGGGAGATATCGATCTATGCCCGCGAGGAGGGCGGTGACTCTCACGCTGACCCGCGCACTCCCATTGACGCTGGTGATGATGATGCTCTGGGTGGCGGCTGGCGGTGTCACGCCACGGGAGTGCTGGCTCCGGTGGAGACGGCCCTCGAACAACCCCAGCTCGGGCGGCAGCAGTCGGGGCCGGACGCGGACGAATGGGGACGGGCGGTGTGGCCGCCAACCGGTGCGCAGCCGGTCGGTGTCGAGGGCTTCTACGCCGATCTCGCTCAGGTGGGGTATGCGTACGGTCCGGCGTTCCACGGGCTGACAGCGGCATGGCGAGGGGCGGATGGGGAACTGTTCGCCGAGGTGGCCCTGCCGCAGGAGTTGCACCAGGACGCCGAACGGTTCGGTATCCACCCCGCGTTGCTCGATGCCGCTGTGCACGTGGTGTTCCTCCGCGACCGGGATGAGGATCGGGGCACCTCTCTCCCGTTTGCCTACCGCAACGTCCACCTCCACGCCACCGGGGCAACAGCCCTCCGGGTGCGTATCGCCACACCGAGCGACGACACCCTTCGTGCGTGGATCGCCGATCCCACCGGTCAACCCGTCGCCACCATCGAGTCGCTCACCACACGGCCGGTTGATCCGGATCAACTCCAGGCGGTGGCCGACGTCGCCGATGACTCGCTCCTCACCCTCGAATGGGTTTCCCTCGCCGACGGGCCGGACGGCGAGACAGCTGCGTCGGATGTCACCGCTGGCTGGGTGCGGATCGGTGACGACGGCGTTGACAGGGATCTCGACGAGGCTGTCGAGGCTGTCGAGGTTGTTGACGTCGACGCACCACGGATCACGCGCCTGGCGGATCTCGCCGCGTTGAGCACCGCCCTCCAGGAGGGGATGACGGTCCCCGAAGTCGTCGTGGCACACCCGCCCGCGGGCCGTGGCGCGGGCGACGAACATGCGGCGCGGGACGTTCACGAGTCGGTCCGGGCCACCCTGGACCTCCTGCGGGAGTGGCTGACCGACGACAGGTGGGAGTCCACCCTGCTCGTCATCGTTACTCGGGGAGTGGCTTCCGCCGACGGAGACGTCGCGGACCTGGCCCAGTCTGCGGCATCGGGACTGGTGCGTTCAGCGCAGGCGGAGAACCCAGACCGCATACTGCTCGTCGACTGTGGCAGCCGGAACGACGAGTCCGAGCATCTGCCCCGGGCCGTCGCCGCGGCCCTGCGGGCGGGCGAGTCTCACATCTCGGTCCGCGACGGCGCGGTGAAGGTCCCGCGTCTGACCCGGAGCGGTGTGCGTGCGAGCGCGCCCACCGAGTCGACGCAGCCGGGACCGAAGCCGGGACCGAGGCTGTCGGACAAGGTGGCCGATGGCACGGTGCTGATCACCGGGGCGACGGGCAGCCTCGGCTCTCTCCTGGCGCGTCATCTGGTCACTGAGCATGGCGTCAAGCGGCTGATGCTGACGAGCAGGCGCGGAATGGACGCCCCGGGCGCCGCCGAGCTTCACGCCGAGCTGGAAGCGCGGGGCGCGGCGGTGACCATCGCGGCATGCGACGCCGCGGACCGAGACGCGCTGGCCGGCGTGTTGGCTCGGATCCCCGCCTCGTCCCCGCTGACGGGCATCGTCCACACGGCTGGCGTCGTCAATGACGGCGTGGTGGTGTCGCTGACGCCGGAGCAGATCAGCGACGTGCTTCGGGCCAAGGTGGATGCCGCGCTCAACCTGCACCAGCTCACCCTCGGCATGGACCTGTCGATGTTCGTGCTGTACTCCTCGGCCTCGGGAGTCCTCGGCAACGCCGGCCAGGGCAACTACGCCGCGGCCAACGCCTTCCTCGATGCCCTGGCACAGCACCGCCATGCGAACGGTCTGCCCGGTACCTCTCTCGCGTGGGGGATGTGGGAACAGGCGAGCGGGATCACGGACCATCTCGGCCAGGTCGACCTCGCTCGACTCTCCCGGCTCGGTATCCGTCCACTCGCGACACATGAGGGGCTTGAGCTCTTCGACACCTGCTGTGAACGGGACGAGGCTCTGCTCGTGCCGATGCGGATCGATCGCGCCCAATTGAGCAAGCAGCTCGCCTCCGATGTGCTCCCACCGATGCGAGGGCTCGTGCGGGCGAGCAAGGCCATTCGGCGCGCCGCACTCGGGCTCGGGCAGGCGGGCGCGGAGGGGACATCCTCGCTCGCGCAGCGGCTCGTGGGCCTGTCGCCGGCGGAGCAGCGGGAGACGACGCTGGGGATGGTCCGGGACCACGTCGCCGCGGTCCTGGGACACGCCTCTCCGAACGCGGTCAGGGTGGACAAGCCGTTCAAGGACCTCGGCTTCGACTCGCTGATCGCCGTGGAACTGCGGAACCAGTTGAGCAGCGCGATGGGTATGCGGCTGTCCGCCACGGCGGTCTTCGACTACCCGACGCCTGCCGCCCTCACCGAGCATGTGGTGTCGGAGGTAGCAGGCAGGCAGTCAGAGCTCGCGCCTCCTCCCCCGCGTGTCCAGACGCGGAACGACGACGAGCCCATCGCGATCGTGGGGATGGCGTGCCGCTACCCCGGAGGAGTGAGGTCTCCTGAGGGGCTGTGGGACCTGGTCCGGGTCGGTGGCGACGGCATCTCGGAGTTCCCCGCGAATCGAGGCTGGAACCTGGAACACCTCTACGATCCGGACCCTGACCGTCCCGGGACGTCGTACGCGAGGGAGGGCGGTTTCCTCCACGACGCGGACGGGTTCGACGCCGACTTCTTCGACATCTCACCGCGTGAGGCGCTGGCGATGGATCCGCAGCAGCGGCTCATCCTGGAATCGTCCTGGGAGGCGCTCGAACGCGCTGGTATCGACCCGACCACGCTGAAGGGCAGCGCGACCGGGGTCTTCGTCGGGTTGATGTACCACGACTACGCACCGGCGCTGGACGAGATGCCTGAGGAAGCCGAAGGGTACGTGGGCATCGGGACCACGGGAAGTGTGCTCTCCGGGCGCATCGCGTATCAGTTCGGCTTGGAGGGGCCGGCGGTCACGGTGGATACGGCGTGTTCGTCGTCGTTGGTGGCGTTGCATCTGGCGGTGCAGGCGTTGCGGAGTGGTGAGTGTTCGATGGCGCTGGCGGGCGGCGTCACCGTCATGGCGACGCCTGGGACCTTCGTCGAGTTCAGTCGGCAGCGGGGCCTGGCGCCGGATGGGCGATGCAAGGCATTTTCGGCGGCTGCCGATGGGACGGGGTGGTCCGAGGGTGTGGGTGTGCTGTTGGTGGAGCGGCTGTCGGACGCCGTGCGGAACGGTCATGAGGTGCTGGCGGTGGTGCGGGGTACCGCTACGAATCAGGATGGTGCGTCGAATGGTTTGACGGCGCCGAATGGTCCGTCGCAGCAGCGGGTGATCCGGCAGGCGCTTGCCAATGCTGGCCTCGCGCCGGGTGATGTGGATGCGGTGGAGGCGCACGGTACGGGGACGTCGCTGGGTGATCCGATCGAGGCGCAGGCGTTGCTGGCGACGTACGGTCAGGATCGGGCGGACGGTGGGCCGTTGTGGCTGGGGTCCATCAAGTCGAACATCGGGCATGCGCAGGCGGCTGCGGGTGTGGCGGGTGTGATCAAGATGGTGATGGCGATGCGCCATGGCCTGCTGCCCAAGACCCTGCATGCCGAGGAGCCCTCGCCGCACATCGA
>NZ_LAVK01000520.1 GCF_001083795.1 Streptomyces sp. SBT349 | reverse complement strand
GGGGAAGAGGGAGACGCCGAGCGGTGCGCTCGGCGACCACGCGCAGCACCGACTCGCCGATGCGGAGCAGGCCGCCGGACCGCACGGGCAGCGGGCCGCGCCGCACGGGCGCGCCGTCGAGCAGCGTCCCGTTGGTCGAGCCCAGATCGGTCACGGTCACCGAGCCGTCGGGAGCGAGCTCTATCGCGCAGTGCGCCCGGGAGACGTCCGGGTCGTCCAGCGGCACATCGGCCTCGGCCGACCTGCCGACGCGCGCCTCGCCGCCCCGCAGCAGGTGAACGCCGCCCGCGTCGGGCCCGGAGACGACCAGGACGGTCGCCGGGACCTTCTGCGGGGGCGTGCTCTCGACCGGCCGGTGGAACGCCAGCACCGCGCCGTCGACCAGCGGCGGCCTGCCGAGCGTGGAGCGCCTGGGGTCGAGCCGCGTGTCCTCGCAGAACACCGCCCCCGGGGCCGTGGCACCCGGGGACACGGTGGAGGCGAGCGCGCCGAGGACCGCGTCGAGTGGGGTGTCGGTGGGCGCGGTGACCTGGACGTCGACGCCGGCGGAGGCATCCCCCTGCCCGAGAACGGTCAACCTGATCTGAATCGGCATCGGCCCTCCCGGTCACCTCGCCCATCCCGATGGCACGCCCCCGAGCGCATGAGTCGTCGCATCGGATGGTGATGCTGAAAGCATCCTCGCACCCGCCACTGACAGCTCGCGCCGCCACCGGCACTTAGTGATCTTGATTGGACGATTTCTGGATAGGTCTGACCGGATTTGAACGGGCATCGATCCGCAGCGGACCCTCGACGGACCCACGACGGCCCTCCGACGGACGCCCGAAGGACCCGCGGGGGACCCGCAACCGGGCGCCCCGGCAGGCGCGTCCTCCCCGGCGGGGGCCGGTGCGGCACCCGAACACGTGGCCCCCGCACTTCCGGGTGGCGCCACTACAGTAGGTGGCTCGGGTCTCGGTATCACAAGCGAAGCAATCAGGGAGCACACGTGCGGCCGGTAGGCAGCAAGTACCTGCTTGAAGAGCCGCTCGGACGCGGCGCCACCGGCACCGTCTGGCGGGGGCGCCAGCGGGAGGCCGCCGGGGACGAGGCGGTGGTGGCCGGGCAGCCGGGCGAGCAGGTCGCCGTCAAGGTGCTGAAGGAGGAGCTCGCGCACGACCCCGACGTGGTCATGCGCTTCCTGCGCGAGCGCTCCGTCCTCCTGCGCCTCGGCGCCGACAGCCACGACAACATCGTGCGCACCCGCGACCTCGTCGTCGAGGGCGAGCTCATCGCCCTGGTGATGGACCTGATCGACGGCCCCGACCTGCACCGTTACCTCTACGAGAACGGGCCGCTCAGCCCCGTCGGCGCCGCCCTGCTCACCGCCCAGATCGCCGACGCGCTCGCCGCCGCCCACGCCAAGGGCGTCGTCCACCGCGACCTCAAGCCGGCCAACGTCATCCTCGCCGGCGCCCTCGACGAGGCGGGCCCGCTGCGCCCGATGCTCACCGACTTCGGCATCGCCAGGCTCGCCGACTCCCCGGGCGTCACCCGCGCCCACGAGTTCGTCGGCACCCCCTCCTACATCGCCCCCGAATCCGCCGAGGGCCGCCCGCAGACCTCCGCGGTCGACGTCTACGCCGCGGGCATCCTGCTGTACGAACTGGTCACCGGGCAGCCCCCGTTCAGCGGCAGCAGCACCCTCCAGGTCCTCCAGCGCCACATCAGCGAGCAGCCGAGGAAGCCCGACGGGCTGCCGGGGCCGCTGTGGACCGTCATCGACTGCTGCCTGCGCAAGAGCGCCGACGAGCGCCCCGCCGCCGCCAGCCTCGCCCGCGCCCTGCGCACCGTGGCCGCGGGCATCGCCGACCACGCCGCCGCCGAGCAGCGCACCGCCGCGCTCGGCGTCACGGCGCTGCTCACGCCCGACCCGTCCCCGGTGCGGGTGCCGGGCACCGGCATCAGCCCGCCCGGGTCGGCCGAGCCCACCCAGGCCCTGCCCGGCGGCTCGGGCGGCGGCGGCACCGCCGACCCGTTCTCCGCGACCAGCGTGCTGCCGCACCCGCAGCGGGACCCCGAGGGCCTCGACACCACCCGGGCCATGCCCGCGGGCGGCGGCCCGCCCGAGCCCGAGGGGCCCCACCCCTGGCAGGACCAGATGCGCGCGGCCCGCGACCGCAACGAGCCCACCCGCGTCCAGCCGCCGGTCGACCCCGGCCAGGACCCGCTCTACCGCGCCCCCCAGCGCCAGCGGCAGCAACGCCCGCCCCAGCGCCGCCCGCAGCGCCGCTCCGTTCCGCCTCCGCAGCAGCCCCAGCAGGGCTACGGCTATCCGCCGCAGCAGTACCAGCAGCCCCAGGCGTCCTACGCGCCCCCGCAGCAGTACCAGCGGCCGGTCCCCCCGCCGTACCAGGAGCCCCAGCCGCGCCGCGGCGCGGAGCCGCGCCAGGACCGCCGCGAGCCGCGCCAGCGGTCACGCAGCGCGAACCCCATGCGGATCCCGGGACTTGGCTGCCTCAAGGGCTGCCTGTTCATGGCCCTGATCCTGGTCGTCATCTGCTTTCTCGTGTGGAACTTCACGCCACTTCAGGAGTGGATTGCGGACGGCAAGAGTTTCTGGGAAGCGACCAAGGACTGGTTCGACGACGTTCGCGAATGGATGGGGTTGATCGAGGACACCCAAGATCAGATCGGCCAGGTCGAGGAGGACCTTCCGAATAATCAATGACCCCGGAGATTTATCGACTTCCACGAGTCGAATTTCACGTCGGCACCCCACTAAAACCGGGCAAGCCGGGCGGGGCGTCCCGCCGTTGTCGGAGCGGCGTCGTAGCCTCACGCCATGGCACGGAACATCGGTAGCCAGTACACCACTCACCGCGTCCTCGGCCGCGGCAGCGCCGGGACGGTGTGGCTCGGCGAGGGTCCCGACGGGCCCGTGGCCATCAAGGTGCTGCGCGAGGACCTCGCCGCGGATCCGGAGCTCGCCGAGCGCTTCGCGCACGAGCGCCACACGCTGCTCGGCCTGGAGCACCCCAACATCGTGGGCGTGCGCGAGCTGTTGCTCTCCGGAGGCTCCGACGGCCGGGACATCGCCCTGGTGATGGACCTGGTCCGCGGCCCCGACCTCCGCGGCCACCTGGAGCGCGAGCGCCGCCTGGCCCCCTCCGAGGCCGTCGCGCTCACCGCGGGCGTCGCCAGCGGCCTGGCCGTCGCGCACGCCGCGGGCATCGTGCACCGCGACGTCAAGCCGGAGAACATCCTGCTCGACCCGGTGGACGGCGAGGGCGGGCACGTCGCGCTCCTGACCGACTTCGGCGTCGCCAAGCTCATCGACGAGCCCCGGCACGGCGGCAAGGGCGGCGTCGTGGGCACCCCCGACTACATGGCGCCCGAGATCGTGGAGGGCCTGCCCCCGCGCGCCGCCGTGGACATCTACGCGCTGGTCACCGTGTTGTACGAACTGCTGGCCGGGTTCACCCCCTTCGGCGGTGGCCACCCCGGCGCGGTCCTGCGCCGCCAGGTCACGGAGACCGCGGCCGAGCTGCCGGGGATCCCGCGCGAGCTGTGGGAGATCATCCAGCAGTGCCTCGCCAAGGCGCCCGCCTCCCGGCTGCGCGCCGCCGAGCTGGCCTCCAGGCTCCGCGAGCTGCTGCCCGCCGTCGAGGGCCTGCCGCCGCTCGACATCGGCGACCCGCTCGCCGCCCCCGAGGCCCCCGAGAG
>NZ_LAVK01000051.1 GCF_001083795.1 Streptomyces sp. SBT349 | reverse complement strand
ACCGCACCGGCATGGACCAGCTCTGCGCGGCGGCCATGTAGGGGCACAGGGGGGTGGTGGGGGGGATGTCGAAGGCGGCGAGGAGCCGTTCGCGGGGCGTGAGGTCGGTGCGGTCGAACACGCCGGACAGAACGGAAGGGTCGAACCGCCGCAGGTACTCGGCGACGAGTTCGTCCTTGCTGCCGAAGTGCTGGTAGGCCGTGCGCTTGGACACCTCGGCCGCCGCGCAGAGCTGGTCCATGCCGGTGCGGTTGATGCCCTGCTCGCGAAACAGCCGCTGGGACGCGCTGAGGATGCGCTCGCGGGCGCCCCGGCCCCGGCGGCTGCCCGTGGGTCCCTTCTCCAACTCCGTCATGGGTCCATGGTACCCGAGTTGGGTAACGACCGGTGTACATAGCTTGCGTCGTGGCCGCCCGCCCCGTACGGTAAGCACACAGGGCGGTATACATAACGCCGTCTCCCCAGGTGCGCACGGCACCACCGACCCAAGGGAGCAACCATGGGAAAGCTTGACGGCAAGATCGCGGTCATCACCGGCGGCACCACCGGCATGGCGCTGGCCGGCGCGAAGCTGTTCGTCGACGAGGGAGCGCACGTCTTCATCACCGGCCGCCGCCAGGACGCCCTGGACGAGGCCGTGAAGCAGATCGGCCGCAACGTCACCGGCGTCCAGGGCGACGCCGCCGACCTGGACGACCTGGATCGCCTGTACGACGCCGTCAAGCGGGAGAAGGGAAGCCTCGACGTGCTGTGGGCCAGCGCCGGAGGGGGCGAGCCCGCCCCGCTCGGCGAGATCACCGAAACCCAGTTCGACACCTGGTTCGGGCTCAATGCCCGCGGCACCCTGTTCACCGTCCAGAAGGCCCTCCCGCTCTTCAACGACGGCGGCTCCATCCTCATGACCGGCTCCAACGCCTCCCGCGGCGCCTTCCCCGGCTGGAGCGTCTACGCCGGCAGCAAGGCCGTCCAGCAGGCCTGGGCCCGCGTCTGGCTCAACGAACTCAAGGACCGCCGCATCCGCGTCAACGTCCTGACCCCCGGCCAGGTCGCCACCGCCAAGCAGGAAGAACTCTTCGACGAGGCCACCAAGCGCCAGTTCGAGTCCCTCATCCCCCGAGGCCAGATGGGCCGCCCCGACGAAATCGCCACTGCCGCCCTCTTCCTCGCCTCCGACGACTCCAGCTACGTCAACGGCATGGAACTCGTCGCCGACGGCGGCACCACCGCCATCTGAACCGGACACACACAACCAGGGCAGGACATCTCATGAGCAACATCAGCATCATCGGCACCGGGAACATGGCCCGCACCATCGGCGCGCGGGCGATAGCGGGCGGCAACACCGTCGACATCATGGGCCGTGACCAGGCCAAGGCCGCGGACCTGGCCAAGGCTCTCGGCGGCGGCACCACGACGGGGGAATGGGGCACCGCCCCGGCCGGGGACATCGTCATCGTGGCCCTGCCGTACGACGGTGTGGTGCCGACCGTCACCCACTACGGAGATGCTCTCGCGGGTAAGGTCATCGTCGACATCAGCAATCCCTTCAACTCCACGTTCGACGGGCTGGCCCACCGCGAGGAGACCTCGATCGCGCAGCAAGTCGCCAAGGCCGCCCCGGCCGGCGCCAGCGTGGTGAGGCGTTCAACACCATCTTCCGCCATGTCCTGGAGAAGGGTCGGCCCGACGTCTTCATCGCCGGCGACAATGCGCAGGCCAAGGCAAGTGTGGAGGCGTTCATCGAGACCCTTGGGCTGCGCCCGCTGGACGTCGGCGGCCTGACAATGGCGCACTGGCTTGAAGGAGCGGGCGTGGTCACGGTGGGCCTCGCCAACCACGGGGTGGGGAACTTGGACTTCGCCCTCAGCGTCACCGAGCTTCCCGTCTGACCAAACGGTTGACGGAACACCGAGAGGACTCGCCATGAAGCTCGGTGAATCGCCCCGGGTAGGTCGGTCGGCGGCAGGCTTCTCAAGGGCCGGGCGGCTTGCGGGTGGCTGGGGCTGTCCGGGGTGGCCCCGGAGCATCTGCGGCGATCAGCCGCTGGTTGACGCTGTGGAGTGCCTGCATGGCGGTCTCTGCTCGGCCGCCGACTGCGAGTGCTGCGTCTCGTTGCTCGCGCAGTTCCTCCATCTCTATGTCCCGCGGCGAGTGGGTGTTCAGGCCGTCGCGGAGGCGGGCGCCCAGTTCGTGGGCGCGTAGCGTGCGTAGCTCGTTCTGGACTTCGTGAAGGGTCCGTTGCAGGGCGGCGTTCTTTCTGTCGGCAGGGGCAGAGCGAGCCGCCTGTCGATGTCCGCAGACACGACCCGCCCTTCCCCAGCACCGGGATCCACGTTCGGAAGTTATTGCCGACCACCGTAAGGATTGTGGGCACCGGCGACTGCCGACCTTACTCTGACCCGGCGGGAAGGCACCTGGTCACGCGGGCGCTGAGGCCAGGAGGCACGCCGTAGGGGCCACCCAGAACGCGACGTCCGCGCTTATCAGCATGGAAGTACACAGCGCAACAGCCGAGGAAGTGCCTGCCGCTCCCGCTGCGCAACCAAGCTGCCGCGGCCAGGTCAGGTCGTAGCCTTGAGACTCAAGCACCTGGACGCACTGCCCATAGTTCCTGGTCTCGTAGCCCTCAGTTGAGACGGCCTGAGTTGAGACTGGGCCGCCTGCCGGATCGGCGTGTGCCGGCCCGGCCATGACCACCGAGCCGCCCACAAGCGCTCCGGCGAGAGCCACGGGCGCGGCGAACCTGAACAGTCGCTTCTTCAACGGAATCCCCTCCCTTGTCCGCGCCACCTCCACAGTGACGCCTCGACCCCCTCGTTGAGGGGCTGCGATGAACTTCTTCGTACGTGTCATGCCGACTCCCGAGTCCGGCAGAGCAGTAGCGAGCCTTCTGCTCGCTGGACGGTGCTTCGTCTCATCGGTACGACAACACAGCACCCCGGAACGTGAGACGCGCGCCAAGACCGCCTCCGGGCCAAGACCCGCGTCGTGCACATGAGCGAAGGGTTCGACTTCCTTTGGTTCCGCCTCCAGTGGAAACGCAAGCGAGGCACGGACAAGAGGTACGTGTATACCTTCATCGCCGACCGGCCCATCCGGTCCTTGAAGGACAAGATCCGTGCCCTGACACACAGGTTGTCGCATCAGCCACCCAGGGACGTGCAGTGCCCTTGGCAAGACATGAGCTCGCGGTTAAGTGCTTAGAAGGCACCTTGCCAGACCGGGACGTTCCTCCCGCTGAGCTGGGATTTTCCCGTTGCACTGATCATTCCACTGTGGTTTTCTCCGCGTATTCGTTGTGGTGAGAAGACAGGCTGGGGCCGCTCTTCCGTCCACTTCGAGCTGCGGTTCGTGCGGGAGCACGGCAGAGCGGCGATACGTGCCCGCCTGCAAAGTTGAGTCACGGGCTCGCCCATGCACGTATCACGGACTGGGAGTACCGGCCGGCTCTGTGTGTGCCGGTGCAGTCGGGCGCGCAGACGCTTCTTGCGTAGAGCCCGCACGCCGCCCTTGCGGCGGCGACATTTCCCTTGTGATATCAAGGCCAGCCCCGCCCCCGGGACATCGTCGCCTACGAGGCCGACATGCAGGAGACAGCGGATGCCGCAGTGGGCCGGAACACCGGATCACCCTCGCCTGCGCGGGGCCACGTGCAAGGGATCGCATCAGGGCTGAGGTGGTTTCGGATGCGCTGCGCATCAGTGGCGCATCAGGAGCCTGATCACGAGAGCATCACAACCCGATCAAATCCGGCGCCCTACACAGCCCGTACCGGAATGATCACTCTCACCCCCCACGCCCGCCCCGCACAGCCCACAGCCGCCCCAGGGGGGACGCATGACTCAGCCCACGCCCGCGATCCGTCGCACCACAGTCCGGACCGCCACGGCCGTTCTCGTCCTCGGCATCTGCATCACCGCATGCGGAAGCGACGACGACACCGGCAGCAGCACCAACAGCGACAACGCCAGCAGCGGCGGAACCGAGGAGGCCCTCCGCCAGGCCGTCCAGGACGGCCTCGACGCCATGAACAGCGGCGACACCGAAGCGCTCCTCAACGGTCGAACCGCCCGCTGCCGCGAACAGACGACCGTCGAAGAGGCCCAGCAGTCCACCGACCTCATCGACAGCCTCTACGGCGACATCACCCTCGAGGAGCTCCAGATCCTGGAGTTCGACGAGACCAGCGCCCGCGTGCTCGGCACCACCGGCATCGAGGCCCTGGACGAGGCCAACAACCAGGACGGCGCGCGCTGGACCTGGGAAGACGGCGCCTGGCGCAACGACGACTGCGACGACAACACGGAGAACGGGGAGAACTCCGACCCCGCCGGCGCCGCTGAGGGTGACCTTCCGCTCGGCGAGGTCTATGCCTGGGACGACGGCCTGGCTGTCACCGTCGACAACCTCCGCCAGGTCCCCGCCAGCGACCTCGGCGAGTACGAGACAGTCGAGGACGCCGAGATTCCGTTCGTCGCCGATGTCACCATCACCAACACCGGTGACCAGCCCTATGATCTGTCCGGCCTGCATCTCGGCGTCACTGGCGCCACCCAAGGTGGTGACGCCTACAACACCTCTTACGAGAATGTCGGTGCTGTCGGCCACTACGAGGGTCGACTCGCTCCCGGGGAGACGCTGGAGAGCGTCCACGGCTGGACGATCGAGGAGCAGCACGGCCTGGATGTGGTGATCGAGGCGTTCCGCAACGACGATTGGCAACTGCCCCAGCCCACGTGGATCGGGAGCATCACGCCGGCCGCCTGAATGTGACCGGCTCGTAGGCTGCGTAGCCTCCGGGTATTTGCCGCCGCGGGCCCTTATGGACGCCATGGAGGGCCGCCTCGTGGGCGGTCCTTCCTGGTTCTCACGAAAGGACGCCCTTCATGGGCGATGACGGTCGATGGTGCACAGCCCAGCTCATGGCCGGGCCGCTCGCGGGCGACGGCGGCGGTCTGGGCCCAGCCAAACTGGGAACTCCAGGAGCACGAAACGGTGAGCAGCCTCAACGACTCGGAGATGCGGCACATCGCCCGTCACGACCCCGCTCGCGTCCTGCGAGAGGTAGAGGCTAGGGGGCGACTGCTCGACAGGTACGCCACCCCTGAGAGCAGTCCGGATCTGCCCGATTCGTTCAACCGGTTCACGGCGGAGATCACGCGGCACCTCGTGGCCGACGTGATCGCCCACCTTGCCGCAGCATGGTCCGACCACCCCGACTACCAGCGGGGATGGGCATCGTGACCGAGGAGCCACCTGCCAGACCCGAGCCGCGCCCCCGACGCCGCGCCCTCGAATGGGCCGCACTCGGCATGCTGGGGCTCCTCTTCGCAGGCGCCGGGTTCACCGCCGGACGCGTCACCGCGCCGGACGAGTCCACCGATGGCGCCACATGCGCCGAAGCCCGCGAGGTCTGCGACTCCACCATCGACACCGCTGCTGCCGCCAACGAACCAGACGTCGGCTCCGGACTGATGATCGCCCAATGTCGTGGCCCAGAACCCCGGCTGCTTCAACGCCACGGACCGCGCCTACGCCGAGACCCTGCGCGACCCTATCGACCAAGGAAACTCCCATTAATCGACAACCGGCAACCCACGCTGAAACACCCGGAACCAGTAGGTAGCCCCTGCCCAGAAACCACGAAGCCCTGGCCCGTCGCCGGGGCTTCACCCGTTCCGGAAGGTGGTGGCGGTGCCGAAGTTGCCGAACTCCCGCTCGCCCGGATCGCCTTCACGACACGCAGGCCAACCTCGGACTGTTGCTGAAAGAGGAGAACTCAGCTCCTGCGGGTTACGGCACTCGATGTCCGGCGGCGCGGAAGAGTTCGTACCAGTCGGCTCGGGTGAGTGGCAGGTCGGATCCCTGGGCGGCGCCACTGACGCGGTCCGGGCTGGTGGTGCCGAGCACGACCTGCATCCGCGCGGGATGGCGGGTGATCCACCCCGTCGCGATGGCGATCGCCGGAACCTGGTACCGAGCGGCGAGCCGGTCGATCACGGCGTTGAGCTCGGGGTAGTCCGGCGAGCCGAGGAAGGTGCCGTTGAAGAAGCCCGCCTGGAACGGCGACCACGCCTGGACCGTGATGTCGTTCAGCCGGCAGTAGTCGAGGATTCCGCCGCCGTCCAGCGTCGCCGACTGCTGCTCGTTGAGCATGTTCGCCGCGACCCCCTGGGCGATGATCGGCTGGTGGGTGACCGACAGTTGCAGCTGGTTGGCGACGATCGGCTGGCGCACCGACCTCCGCAGGAGGTCGATCTGGCCTGGCGTGTGGTTCGAGACCCCGAAATGCCGAACCTTGCCCGACGATTCCAGGTCGTCGAAGGCGCGAGCGACCTCCTCGGGCTCGACCAGCGCGTCCGGGCGATGCAGCAGCAGGATGTCGATCCGGTCGGTCCGCAGGGCCCGCAGCGATCCCTCGACCGAGTCGATGAGGTGGTCGTAGGAGAAGTCGAAGTAGGGCCCTTCCCTGACGATCCCCGCCTTCGTCTGGAGCGTGATCGCGTCGCGTTGCGAGGCGGTGAGCCGCAGTGCCTCGGCGAAGCGACGCTCGCAGCCGTGCAGCTCGTTTCCGTACACGTCGGCGTGGTCGAAGAAGTCGATGCCGGCGTCGCGGGCCGTGCGGACGAGTTCGCGGACCTCGTCGTCGGTCTTGTCGGCGATACGCATCAGGCCGAGCACGACATTCGGCGCGACGATCCGGGTGCCGGGCATGGTGAAGGTCTTCACGCCTGTCCTTTCGGGGCGTACGGAGGGCTGTCGACGCCCCCGTGAACTGATGCCGGAACGTCGTGGGTCAACGCGGATCCCGGAGCCGGAAGATCCGGGCCGCGGGAGCCGGTTCACCGGCGAGGCGGAGCGCGCCGGTGTCGACGTCCCAGTCGGCCGGCCAGGCGGTCAGCCGCCGCGGATACAGTACGTCGATCTCCGCGTCGCCGCCGCGCATGCCCGGAGAGGTAGAGCCGGCCGAGCATCCCGGTGACCATCGGCGTGATGCTCCCACGAGAGCTCACTCTCGACCTCGCTGTGCGGCACGGCCCTCTCCATGCGTTGGCTCCCCACTTGAACGCGCCAAGCACGTCCCATCGAGCTCCGCCGGTAGGGGAGCCCTGTCTCCAGGGGCCGCCCTCGTCACGCGGTGCTCCGGACAAGGCGGGGCCCATTTCACATGAAAAGCGGCGAGAGTTCGACGGCGAGGCAGGTGGGGGAGCGAGAGGGAACTCACGACCGGTCGTGGGGCGTGCCTTCCCCTGGTGCGAAGGAGACGGGGCGGTGGCCGCGCTTCGCCTTCTGCACGAGCTGGTAGACGTGGGTGCGCAGCTCGCCGAAGCGCGGCAGGTTGCGGGTGGTCAGTTGGTCCCGCTCGTCGGGCAGGTCCACGGCGACGTCCTCCATGATCACCGTGGGTCGGCCGGAGAGGACGAGGACCCGCTGGCCCAGGTAGATGGCCTCGTCGATGTCATGCGTGACGAACAGCAGCGTGATGCCGAGGCGGTGCCAGAGGTCGCGCACCAGGTCTTCGAGGTCGGCGCGGGTCTGGGCGTCGACGGCGGCGAACGGCTCGTCCATGAGCAGGATGCGCGGCTCGTAGGCCACCGCGCGGGCGATCGCCACCCGCTGCTGCATGCCGCCGGAGAGCTGCCACGGATAGGAGCCGGGCACGTCGGCCAGGCCCACGGCGGTCAGCGAACGGTCCACCAGGCGGCGCCGTTCGGCCTTGGGCAGCCGCTTCTCCTTCAGCGGCAGCTCGACGTTCTGCGCGACCGTCAGCCAGGGGAAGAGGCTGCGGGCGTAGTCCTGGAACACCACGGCCATCCCCTTGGGCGGGCCCGCGATGGCCCGGCCCTCCAGGACGACGTCGCCGCCGGTGGGCGGCAGCAGGCCGGCGATGCAGCGCAGCAGCGTGGTCTTGCCGGCCCCGGAGGGCCCGACGATGCAGACCATCTCCCCGCCGCGGACGTCGAAGGTGAGGTCGCGGACGGCCTCGGTGGCCCCGGCGGCGGACTCGTACACCTTGTGCAGGCCGCGCACGGAGAGCAGGTTCGTGCCGGTGGCCGGGCGGCCGGTGGTCGTGGCGATCAGGGGGTGCCTCCTCGTTGCGATTGGCGCTGCCCCCGGTACCAGGCCAGTACGAAGTGCTCGACGGCGCGGAAGATCAGGGACAGCAGGACGCCCACCAGACCGAGCAGGAGGATGCCGGTCCACATCTCGGGCAGGGCGAAGCTGCGCTGGAACTGGACGATGGTGAAGCCCAGGCCGTTGTTGGCGGCGAACATCTCGGAGATCACCATCAGGATGACGGCCACCGAGAGCGCCTGGCGGGCGCCGGTCACGATCTGCGGGCTGGCCCCGCGCAGCACCACGGTCCGCAGGTGCGTCCACGGGCGCAGCCCGTAGCTGCGGGAGGTGTCCCGCAGGAGCGGGTCGATGCCCCGCACGCCCTCCACGGTGTTCAGCAGGATCGGCCACAGCGCGCCGATGCCGATGACGACGACCTTCATCGTCGTGCCGATCCCGAGGAACAGCATCAGGATGGGCACCATCACCGGAGGTGGGATGGCCCGGAAGAACTCCAGCACCGGCTCGGCGTACGCGCGCAGGTTCGCCGAGGAGCCGATGAGGACGCCGAGCACCACCCCGAGCAGCAGAGCCAGGGCGTAGCCCGAGAGCAGGCGTGTCAGCGAGGGCAGCACGTCGTCGGTGATGCGGCCCTCGAACCAGGTGGGGCCGAAGGTGTCGAGGATCTCGCGCAGCGGCGGGAAGTAGAAGCTGGCGGAGTCCTCTGAGGTGACCCACCAGACGGCGACCAGCACGGCGGGCAGGCCCAGGGCCATCAGCAGCCGCCGGCCCCAGGACAGCGCGAGGCGGCCGGGTGAGCGCCGCCGGGAGCTGGTCGGGAACGCGGCCTTCCGCCGGGCGGCGCGGGGGGAGGGGACGGTCATGCGGCGGTCTCCCGTCGCATGGAGGGGTGCCAGTGCAGCAGGCGCCGTTCGACGAGCCGCGCCAGGAGGTTGACGGCCACGCCCAGCAGGCCGGTGACGATGACCAGGGCGTACATCGAGGCCACCGCGCCCGCGGTCTGGGCCTCGGAGATCAGGCGGCCGATCCCCTGGGTGCCGATGAGCAGTTCCCCGGTGATGGTGAGGACGAGCGCCACGCCGGCCGCCAGCCGGAACCCGACCACCGCGTAGGGCAGCGTCGTCGGCCAGATCAGCCGCGCCGCCTCGGTGGTGAGACGGAACCGGTACGCGCGGGCGGTGTCACGGGCCACGGGATCGACGTCCCGCACGCCGGCCAGCACCTGGATCAGTACCTGCCAGAACGACGTGTAGATCACCAGCAGCAGCGTGGCCTCCCGGCCGGTGCCGTACAGCAACACCGCCAGCGGGATCAGTGCCACCGAGGGGATCGGCCGCAGGAACTCGATCACGGAGGCGGTGGCCTCGCGCAGCGGGCCGACCGACCCGATGACCATCCCGATGGCGACCCCCGCCGCCACCGCGATGGCCAGGCCGGTGCCCCAGGTGATCAGCGTGTCCCGGAGCGCCTGCCAGAACTCGGCCGTCCCGGCCCGCTCGCCCAGCGCCCGCGCCATCTCGGAGAACGGCGGCAGGTAACGGGAGTCGACCAGGCCCGCGCGCGGCGCGAGCTCCAGGACCACGACGAGCGTCGCCACCCCGGCCAGGCCGAGCAGCGCCGTGGGCGGACCCTGGCCGGCGCGCCGGAGGCCGCCGGACGACGGGGTCCGGGCGGCGGCCTCAGCGACGTGAGCCATGACGTCTCACCTCAACCTTCTTTCTGTGCTGTGCACGTGCTCCGCCAGCACTCGACGATCTCGCCGGTGCGGGCGGCCTTTCCGAAATGCCGCGCGATGACCGCGACCGAGGCGGCGTGCTCGGCCGCGTCGTACGCCGCGCAGGCGTCCTCGGCCACCGAGCCGAGGACGTCGTGGTCCACGGCCGCGCGCAGGGACGTCTCCACGCAGACGTTGGTCGTGACCCCGGCGAAGACCAGGGAACGCCGCCCGCATGCCGCCAGCCACGCGCGGAAGGCCGGGACGCCGAAGGCGCTGTACCGGTGCTTGACGAAGACCGGCTCGCCAGGCAGCGGGGCCACCCGGTGGAACTCCGCGCCCCAGGTGCCCTCGACGCAGTTGGGCTCGGCCGGCACGAAACCCGGGCCGATGCCGCCGGCGTGCCGGTGCGTCCACTCGGGGGAGTCCACGTGGTCGCCGTGGACGGTCCGGACGAAGACGACCGGCACGCCCGCCCCGCGCGCCGCGCCGATCAGCAGCTCCGCGTTGGCCACGGCCGGCGCCACGGCGCTGAGGTCCAGCCCGCGGCGGCCCATGGTGCCCTCGGGGTGGCAGAAGTCGTTCTGCACGTCCACCACCACGAGGACCGCGTCGCCGGGCCCGAACCGGGTGACGTCCCCGGTGCCGGGCCCGGCGACGACGTCACTGCCCGACGAGGGCGTCGACGTCGATCTCTTCATCGACGAATCCGTCCTGGAGCATCCGGTCCGCGAGGAACCGCAGCGACTCCACGTCCAGGTCCTCCTTGAACTGCGGCAGCACCATCGCCTCGGTGATGTCCGGGTCGAGGTCCTGGATGCCGGCCAGCGCGGTCCGGAAGGCCGCCGGGTCCTCCGTGATGGACGCCGCGGTCTCGGCCACCGCCGCCTGGAACGCCTCCACCATCTCGGGGCGCCCCTGGGCGAACTCATGCGTGGTGAGGTACGAGCCGACCTGGAGCCCCTCCCGCGCCTCGGCGTACGGCCGCAGCGCGGGCGTGAGGCCCTGCCCCAGGCCCGTGGTCAGGAACGGCTCGATGATCCAGGCGGCGTCCACCTGGTCGTTCTCCAGGGCCGGCAGCATGTCGGGGAAGGGCAGCTCGACGAACTCGATGCTCTCGGTGTCCACGCCCTGCTCCTCGAGCGCGGCGGTGATGGTGATGTCGCCGATGTTCTGCAGGGTGTTGACCGCGATCGACGCGCCGGCCAGGTCCTCGGCCGAGTCGATGCCCGAGCCCTCGGCCGCCAGCACCGCGGAGAAGTCCGCCTCGATGTCCTCCGTGGCGAACGTCCCCGGCGCGATCATCCGCAGCGGCAGCCCCTGCTGCGTGGCGAGCATGGCGCTCACCACATTCGACCCGGCGATGTCCAGGTTCCCGCCGACCAGCGCCGGGATCGCGGCGGCACCTCCGGCGGAGGCGTCGATCTCCAGGTCGATGCCGTGCTTCTCGAAGATGCCCTCGTCCCGCCCGTAGTGCAGAAAGGCCGACGGCACCCCGTCCGTCTCGCCGACCCGGATGATGCCGTCGAACGGCCTCCCGGCGGCCGGCATGGCATCCTCGCCGGGAGAGGTCTCGGCGCCGCAGGCGGTGGCGCCCAGCAGCACGGCTCCCGCAGCGACCAGTCCCGTCAAGCGATGTCTCATCGTTGTCCCTTCCACGCCGCCGGCCGCGTGTGCCCACGCGGTGCCGGGGCGGATACCGGCGGGTCCCTCGGAGGGCCGCAGTGCGAATGACGATGGTGCTCACCCCGGACCCGGGCCGGTGGAGGCCATGGGATCGGCGGGGGCGGTTCCTGGACCCGGGATCACCCGGGACGGCCGCGGCAGCCTCCGCGCGGGCGGCGGAGATCACGGGCCGACGCGAAGCAACATAGGCGCGCGCCACCGCACCGTGAGAGCTGGGGCTCCAGGATTCTGCTCTGGCGAATCTCTGGCTCCCACCACCGCGCCCGGAGCTGCGACGCCCTACGCTGTGCGGCTACTGCCAGGACCATCGTTGCCCTCCCATGGCCAAACGGCGAGGCCGCGCGGTTCCGCATAACAGAACGCCAGTGGCAAGCCGGACCCCGGGGTCACGAAAGGCAAGGCATATGAACGTACTCGTCGTCGGCGCGGGGATCGGGGGCTTGACTCTCGCCCTCGAACTCCACCACGCCGGCATCGCGTGCCGGATCGTCGAGGCGGTTCCGCGACTGGAACCCATCGGTGCCGGGATCAACCTCCTGCCGCACGCCATGCGCGTCCTGGACCGGCTCGACGTCGCCGACCCCCTGGCGGCCGTCGGCGTGGAGACCCGCGAGTCGATCTTCTTCAACCGCTTCGGCCAGTTCGTCTACCGCGAGCCCGTCGGCCGGCACGCCGGCTACGGCCTGCCGCAGCTCTCCCTGCACCGCGGCGACGCCCAGCTCACGCTGCTGGCCGCCGTCCGGGAACGCCTCGGCGAGGACGCCGTCGAGCTGGGCCGGCGGGTGGTCGACCTCGCCGACGCCGGGGACCGCGTGCGCGCCACCGTGGAGGACGCCGCCACCGGCGCCCGCGCCACCGAGACGGCCACCGTGGTCGTCGCCTGCGACGGCGTCAACTCGGCGGTGCGCGCGCAGTTCTACCCGGACGAGGGCGAGCCCCGGTACTCGGGCGTCACCATGTGGCGCGGCGTCACCCCGTGGCGGCCGTTCCTCACCGGCGCCAGCATGGTCCGCGCGGGCTGGCTGGCCTCCGGCAAGATGGTGATCTACCCGATCAGGCACGGCGTCAACGGCGCAGGCGACCAGCTCGTCAACTGGGTCGCGGAGGTGGAACGCCCCCGCTCCGCCCGCCGCGACTGGGACCGCACCGGACGGCTGGAGGACTTCATCGACGTCTTCGACGGCTGGCACTTCGACTGGCTCGATGTCCCCCGGCTCATTCGGGGCGCGGACCGGATCCTCGAGTACCCGATGGTCGACCAGGACCCGCTGCCTCGCTGGACGTTCGGCGGCGTCACCTTGCTCGGCGACGCCGCCCATCCCATGGTCCCGCGCGGCTCGAACGGCGCCGGGCAGGCCGTCCTGGACGCGCACGCGCTGCGGGTCGCGCTCCAGGAGACCGCCGAACCCCGCCGGGCGCTGCTGCGTTACGAGGAGGAACGCCTTCCGGCCACCGCCTCCGTGGTGCGGACCAACCGCGTCCGGCCGCCGGACACCATCCTGAAGGAGGTCTACGAGCGCACCGGCGACCGCCCGTTCACCCGCATCGAGGACGTCATCAGCACCGAGGAGATGGCCGCCATCTCCGAGGGCTACAAGAAGATCGCCGCCTATGACAAAGACCTCGTCAACCGGGCGGAGTGACGTGTCCGCACCGCCGAAGCCGGCGCCCGAGCAGCCAGGCGGTACGGCCGGTTCGGGCGGCGGGTGGTCCGGGTCGCCGCCGCCGTACAGCCTGGCCTCGGTGGACAACGCCCTGCGCCTGATCCACGCGCTGGACGAGCGCGGTGAGCTGCGCGTCTACGAGGCCGCCGAACTGCTCGGCGTCGCCCGGTCCACCGCGCACCGGCTGCTGTCCACGCTGATCTGCCGGGGTTTCGCCGCCCAGGCCGACAACAGTCACGTCTACCGCCCGGGACCCGCCCTGGTCGACATCGGATTGCGGGCGATCTCCCGGCTCGACATCCGCCAGGCGGCCGGGCCGCACCTTCGCGCCCTGGCCGAGGACACCGGTGAGACCGTGCACCTGGTGGTCCTGGAGGGCAACGGCGTCCGGTTCGTCGACGGCGTGGAGAGCCCGCAGGTGGTCCGCGTCGGCCTGCGCGTCGGCATGGTGCTGCCCGCGCACGCCACCGCCGCCGGCAAGGCGATCCTCGCCGCGCTGCCGCCGGAGCAGGTCCGTGATCTCTACCCGCGCGGCGTGCAGGTGCTGACCGGCCGCACGCTGGCGACCCTGGACGAGATCGAGCAGCACCTCGCCACCGTCAACCGGCTCGGATACGCCTGCAACCACGGCGAGAGCGCCGAGAACGTGGCGGCCGTCGGGGTCGTGGTGCGCGACCACACCCGGGCACCGGTCGGGGCGCTCGGCGTGGCGGGCCCCGCCGAACGGCTCCAGCCGCCACGCGCCCCGCTGATCGCGGGCCGGATGCACCGCGCGAGCCTGGCCATCGCCGCCGCCCTCGCCGCGCCCCGCTGATCCCGCCGCGCCTGGAGCCGGGGGATCGAGTACGAGATGAGACCGGGGCTGTGGAGGTGGCCGGCAGTGCTCAGCGGGCCTGGGTGGCTCGCCAACGGCGCAGTGACCTTCGCGAGGTCGATGGCGCTCCCGCCCCCGACGGCGACGACCACAGCTTCGGAGAAGACGCGTACGTCGACACCCGCCTCGTGCGGCGAGGTACGCACCGAGTTGAACCCGGCGGCGAGCTGACCTGTCGCTGAGGCCATCCCGGTGCCGGAGATCACCTGGGCGGGTGTGCGCGGGATCGCGACGTCGTCTATGGCTCCTCCAAGAAGGTCGTCAGAAGCCGGTGCAGCTCCGCCGGTCGTTCGGCCGGTGAGGCGTGCCCGCACGCCCCGAACAGGTGCGCCCTCACATCGGGCAGCAGGTGGAGAAGTCGCAGGGTGCTGGACTCCAGCGGCACGACGCGATCCTCCGCGCCGTGCACCAGGAGCGCGGGCGCCCGGATCCGCGCCAGCTCGTCGGTGCTCAGCGCGAGGTCACGAACCCATCGCTGGCGCGGCGGCGGGAACATGACGGCGAACGCCTCGAGCGGACCCGGCTCGAGCGTGGCGGCCAGCCGCGCCTCGACGGCCTCGTCGGTGCGGAACGCCTCGTCGACGTGCAGCAGCTCAAGGAGCCCGCGGGCCGCCGCGCGCCCGGGCCGGTACGCCCAGAGCTGGTCCAGACCCGGCGGTAACGGCATGTCGAGCCCGAGGGTGCCGATCCCCACCAGTCGGGTGACCGACCGCGGCCGGGCATGGGCCACCGACAGTGCGATGGCGCCGCCCATGGAGTTACCAACGACGGCGCAGCGATCCAGCGCCAGCTCGTCCAGGAGCTCCAGGACCTGCGCCGTCCACGCGCGGCGGCCGTAGGAGTGCTCCCCCTCGGACCCCGGACCCGGGAGCATCCTGCTCCGGCCGAAGCCGACGAAGTCGGGCGCGATGACGCGGAAGTCGGGCGCCATCGCAGCCATGAGAGGCTCCCAGGCCGCGCCCGTGGTGCCCGGGCCGGAGCCGTGCAGCAGGACGACGGCCGGGCCGGAACCCGCCTCGCGCACAAAGGTCTCCCGCCCGGCGACCCGGACCGTCCGCCCCTCGATGTCGGGGCGCCTCGTCCTCGCGACCTCCGGGCGCGCGCCACTTTCGGGAAAGCTCACGCGACGGCGGTCAGGCAGAGGCGCTGGAGCGCTCGAGGACCGACACGAACGCCCGCGACCACTGCGGCAGATCTGGCCAGCCCCGGCAGGAGACCATGTTCCCGTCGACGACGTCGGGCTCGTCGATGACCGTCGCGCCGGCGTTCTCCATGTCAGCGGCCAAAGGACCGAACGCAGCGGTCTTGCGACCCTTCAGGAGGCCGTAGGCCGCAGGCACCTGCGGTCCGTGGCACACCGTGCCCACGGGCAGGTTCTGAGCGAAGAAGTACTCCGTGATGCGACGGACATCGGCGTCGATGCGAATGTACTCAGGAGCGCGACCACCGGGGATGATCAAGCCCGCGTACCCCGTCGGATCGACCTCCGAGAAGGCCAGGTCGACGGGGAGCTTGCGCCCCTTCTTCTCCGTATAGGCGTCCGACTCCGGCTCGAAGTCGTGGATCACCAGCTGCACGTCCCGACGTGTCAACGCCGCGACGTCCGCCTGATAGCCCGCCTCGCGCATGCGGAAGATCGGGTACATCGCGTCCAGTTCCTCGGCTGCGTCGCCGACGAGCACAAGCACTTTCCTCATCGTTCCTCCGGTTCTCGCCAGCCCTGATCGCGCGCACGTCCTATCGCCTCGGGTGTTCTTCGGGAGGGAACGTACGGCATGCCCTTGCTCGCTGCAAGACACAGAGGGAGCCACAACACGCCAGAAGCCGGGGCCACTTCCTCACGAGCAGGAATGCGCCGGTACAGCGCATAAGCGAATGCTGCCCTGTCATGAACGATGGGCGAGGAAGACCGATGCGGTGGGCCGGCGCGGCGGTCCCCGCACGATCGACGTCCCGTTCGTCCACCGCCCCGCGCCCGCACACGAAGCGGCTGGCGCCGCCTACCGGCAGCTGAAGCCGGGCCGGTTGCTGATCACGGGGGCGCCAGGAGGAGCGCCCTGTCGGGGGCTGCCGGCAGTCTCATGGCCGGCAGCCCCTGACAGGCGTTGTGGGTGCGGGCGGCAGGGGAGCGCTGACGCTCAGGTCAGGTGCCGTCGATGCCGAAGAACGACACGGCCGCCGCGGCCATGCCGCTCATGGGCAGGCTGTGGCCCGCCCCCTGGACGCTGATCGCCTCGACCCGCACGGTGTCGCCGGAGTCGGCGAACCGGTGCCGTGTCCAGCTCGGCTGCGGCTGGTCCGTGGAGGTCGGGGTCTGGCTCAGCCCGGACACGTCGGTCCACTGGTCGACGGCTTCCTGCTGGAGCTGGTACGGCACGAGGGGATCGGCCGTGCCGTGCCAGAGCTGCACCCGGGGGCGAGGACCGGCATACCCGGGGTACGCCGCCCGGACCGCGTCGCCCCACTGCTGCGGTGTCCTGTTCATGCTCCCGTTGACGCACCGGCTGGTCGCCGGCGGGAAGTCGGCCTCGTTGGCGAAGCAGGTGAAGGGCACGCCCATGAAGGACGCTCCGGCCTCGAAGACGTCCGGGTGGACGGCGAGCAGCGCTTGCGTCTCCATCCCGCCGGATGAACTGCCCGTGGCGAAGACCTGGTCGGGGTCGCCGCCGTACTGCTGCTCGGTGTAGCCGACCATCGAGACGATCGACGCGGGATCGCTGCCGCCGCCGTGCCGTTTCGACTCCTCCGACCACACATCGAAGCAGTTGCCCATCGCGGTCTGCTTGGTCGCGGTCGGGTAGATGACGATGAAGCCGTGCTGGTCGGCGAGTGCGTTGAACCCGCTGGACCCGGCGAAGCCGGGGCCGCTGCCGCCGCAGCCGTGCATGGCGACGACGACCGCCGGGGTCGCGGGGGTGGAATCGGGCACGTAGACGTGCATGCGCAGATTGCCGGGATTGGCGCCGAAGTCGGTCACCTCGACGAGTTGGGCGGCGGATGCCGACGTGGGAAGGGCGAAGCCCGTGATGGTGATCAGAATGCCGCTGGCGATGGCGCCGAGTGCGGCTCTCAGCCGAGTCATGCTGGCCTCCTGTCAGGTGCCAGCCCCCACAGGTAATTTAGGTATTGTCATGACGACCGTCAATGAGATGTCAAACATTGGCCGAAGGATGCCGCGCCTCGTCGTACGGGATGGGCGTAAGCAGCGCGGCGGCCGGCTCGCTCGCGGCGCCGGCCAACTGGGACTGCCGGGTCCGGAACAGCTCCTGGGCGCGGATCCCCGGCCAGGTGGGAGGCAGCAGGGCCATCGGCAGCCGCGGGTCCTGCCGGATCAGCAGCAGCCACTCAGCGGTGATCCGGGTGCGCCGCGACAGATCGTCCAGCTCACCGGAGTACTCGCCCGACCAGCGATCGAGGAACCCTTGATGGCCCGCGGCGATCGCCGGCAGATCCCATGCCTCCCGGGCGATCCTCACGGGGTCGGTCCACAGCGTCGCCTCGGCGCGGAAGACCTCGGCATGGTCGAGCAGGTCCAGCTCGGACAGTACCCGGGAGACATCCGTCCCCCGCGGCGAGATCCACAGCCCACTGCGCAGGGGGGCGAAGCCGGCCCAGCCCAGGTGGGTCCGCAAGGCGTGACGGTCGGCCCGCCGTGTCTCCGGCACCGAGAACGCGAGCAGCGTCCAGCGCCCGTCCCACGCCCGGTCGACGATCTCGGCCTCCAGCCTGCGCAGGCCGTCCTCCAGCACCGCGACCCCGCGCGGCGCCAGAGCGAGGAACACCTGGCGGCCCCGGCGCACCGGCCGCAGCAGCCCGCGGCGCGTCATCCGTGTCACGGCGGCGCGCGTGGCGTGCTCCCCGACCCCCAGCCGGTTCAGCACCGCGATCACGCCCCCCGTGGCCACGGCCACCCCGCGGCCGAGCACGTGGTCGCCGAACAGGGCGAGCAGGAGCGTCTGCGGGCGCAGGGCGTGCCCGGAGCTCGTGGGAACGCCCTGCGCGTCCACCGATCCCTCCATGGTCCCCCTCCAGCCGGCGCGGGTCCGCGAAAGGGTACCTCCGCCACGGCGCGTCAGGGGGACGTACTCGTTGCGGGCAGGAAGGCCCGGTGGGGGAGTGGTGCCCGGGACTCCCGTGTGGCGAGCGCGCCAGGGCTTGACAGGCTGTGGGGCAGCTCTCGGGCAGAGGGCGACCCCAGCCGCCTCAAGCGGGCCGGAGTCGGTACCGCCCTGCCGCCCCGTCGGACTAGGACAGCGCCGCTTCCCAGCGGGTGCCGCCGGAACTGGCGTCCGCCGGGAGGCGGTCGCGTGCGGCGGTGTCGCCGTACAGACTCCAGCGGAACCAGTCCAGGAAGGTGTTCTGCGTCTGGTCGTAGGTCGGGAAACCCGGGACCAGGTAGGAGCCGTGGTCCGCCCCGACGTGGGTCAGAAACGCCTTGGGAGCGGGGAGTTCCTGATACGCCTGCCGGGCCGAGGAGTACGCACAGGTCGGGTCGTTCTCCCCGTGGATGAACAGCACGTTCGCGCGGACCTGTCCCGAGGGGTTGCCCACGTCCACGCAGGCGATCGGGGCGGCGGCCACGACCCGGTTGTCCGGCCAGGCGGTGAGCAGGCCGTGGGTGGTCATGCCGCCCAGCGAGTGCCCGGCCGCGCCGACGCCGACCGACGTGTCCAGGTGGCCAGAGAACGGGTCGCCCGTCGCGTCGTTCAGCGCGAGGGTCCGGGTGATGACCTCGGAGACGTCCCTCGACTGGTTGCCGTTGTAGACCTCCCCCGGGGTGCTCCCGGGGAAGCTGGGAGCGGGCACGACGAAGCCGGCGGAGACCAGCGCGCGGACCTGCGAGGCATAGCTGTCGGAGTTTCCGCCCATGCCATGGCTCCACTCGACGACGGGGAAGACGCCGTCGGCTATGGGGGCGCCGGGCACGGGTTCACCGCCGGGGCTGCCGGCGATGGGGTAGAAGATGCGGGTGTGCAGCTGACGGCTGCCGCGGCTCCAGGCGAAGTCCCGGACCCCGACCGCGAACGGCACGGTCGGAGCGTCCATGGTCCTGCGGAGGGGGCGCGCGTGTGCCTGGCCCGCGCCGAGCAGGGATACGCCCAGCCCTGCCGTTCCGGCCGCGCCAAGTCCCAGGAAGGTGCGCCGTCGCATCGGCATGGTGACTCCTTGTGTGTGGGGGGAAGTGTCGTGGTGGTGGGGGGAGCTGCCCGGACCGGGGCGCTGGACGATCCCGGATCCGGTCCGGGGCACGCGCCGGAGGCTCTTCCCACACGAATGACGCCTGTCGCTCGGCGTCCGAGGACTTGGGTGTGGGCTGACCTCACCAGAAGGAAACGGAAGGTGCGCGTACTTTCGTGTGCCGGTCCGCGGATGGGCACGAATCGACACGGCCAAGCCTCATTCGTTCGGCATCACGAATGTCGCTTGGAATCTCGAATATCAAAAGGATAGACGGCCCCGTGACGGCGTCAAGGCTGGGAGTGGGCGCGGCCTCGACGAAAAGAATCGAAAGTTGTAGGGACCGCTCCCGCTGAGAACACGCGGAATCCCTCGGGGAATTGAACCGCTCGGTGATTGATTCCGGCGTCGGCGAAAAGGCCGCCTGGGTATTGCCTCCAGACACCGCCGCGGCCGCGGCGCACCGGGGCGGTCGGGGGCCCTGCCGTGGGTGCGTCATCTCGGCGACGCACCCACGACTGCGGTCTCGGGACCCCGGACTCAGGGGCTGGGAACCGAACCGGCCGGTCCGGCCTCGGAGATGATCCGACTGGCTTCGGCGGGAATGTCGTCACTGGTGAAGGTGACGTTGTCCCGGGTGATATTGCCGCGCTCGCCGTCGACGATTCCCGTGATGGCCGGGTTGGTCGTCCAGTTCCCGGTCAGGGTGAGATCGCCCGTGTGGTTGCCGTTCTGGTTGTTGGCGTGGGCCCACTGCCCGGCGGTCCCGAGAAAGACGTTGTCGCTGCCCGTGAGGTATCGGGATCCCTCGTCGAAGTACAGGCCGAGCTGCCCGCTGTGCTCGCAGAAGTTCTCGTCGATGCTCCCGCCCGGGATCGCGGAGAGGGTGTAGACGCAGCCGGCGTCGAACATGGTCTGGACGACGTTGCGGATGTGATTGCCCTCGACGCGGACGTCCCTCAGGGTGGTGGGGGTGTCATAGATGGGCTGGAAGTCGTAGAGCCCGCGGCTGAGGTACTCGGGGCTGCCGCCCGGATCGTTGGCGCCCCAGCCGTAGCCCACGCCGATCCCCGTGTAGGGCATGTCCGACACGTAGTTGTGCTCGATGGTCAGCCCCGTCACATAGCTGGCGAGGATGGCGTCCTGGTCGAGGTACTCCAGCGCCGTGGAGTGAATGCTGTTGTTGCTGATCAGGATGTCGCTGTTGACCATGCGCGGATCGGACGGGTGGTGCGCGTCGGGGCGGATGCCTCCGACGATGATGCCGCCACCCGCGCTCGCGGTGAAGGTGCTGCCCACGACCGAGACGTTCCGCGCGCCGAGGCCGACACCGGTGGCGTGGGCGTTGGCGTCGTTCCCGATGCCGAGACCCACCGATCCGAGGTTGACGAACCGGCTGCTGGCGAAGCTGATGTTCTCGGCCGCCGAGACCTGAACCGCGGCGGGCGTCTGCGCCCAGCCGTTGCGTGACGCCTCGAATCCCCGGCAGCCGAAGTCGCACGACTCGAACGCGTCGGTCGGCCGTTCCGCCTGGACGCCGGTGATGAACGCGCCCGTCTGCTGGTTCGCGTACCCGTTGGACGTGCTGGGGTGCAGCCACGTGGTGCCGGAGAAGGTCAGCCCCTCGAAGGCGAGGTCATGGGCCGGCTCGTCGTAGGTGCCACCGACCTCGACCAGGGTCTCCAGCCGCGGCAGTTCCACGGGGGTGCTGTCCAGGTCCTGCCCCGGCAGCGGCTTGTAGTAGAGCGTCCCGGCGGTCGTGTCCAGGTACCACTCACCCGCCTCGTCGAGGAAGCCCCTCGCGTTCAGCAGGGAGAACGTCGGCTCCCGGAGCGGCGACTGGATGGTGTCGTACCCATAGGTGCTGTTGTCCCAGGCCGGCTGCTGCATCACGACCGATGTGCCGGAGATGCCCTCGACCGGCGCGAACCGGTTGGTGAACGACAGCATTGCCTGGAAGTCGACGCGCCGCTGGTCGGGGAGCTCGGCCAGGTGGTGGAGGTCGGGGTTGTCGAGGGTGAACCCGGTGGCATTGAGGGTGATGTCGCTCGCCTCCAGGTCCATCCGGGCGCGCTGCGCCGGGAGGCCGTCGACGTAGAGCTGCCGGCTGTCGAAGCCGGTGCCGACATCCGCGCGGTAGACGCCCGCCGCGGCGTCGTCCAGTTCCCAGTCGGTCACCGGCTCGGCCCCGCTGACGACGGGTTCCGCCCCGGCCGCGGCCGCCCAGGTCACGGTGTGCCCGTCGCGGCCCGAGTCGGCGGCGCCGAACCGCAGTGGCCGGTCGAGGCGATGGGTGCCGTCCTGGAGGTACACGGTGACATCGCGGTCCCCCCGGGCGGCGAGATCCCGAGCCCGCTCCTGCGCCTCCGCGAGGGTGGCCAGCGGCTGGCCCCTGGTGCCAGGGCCGTCATCGCCGGCTCCCTCGGCGCCGGTCGGCGCGACGACGAGCGTGTACTGCCCGGGCGCGGCGTTCGCCTCGCCGGCCGGCAGGGTCACGAGGAGTCCCGCGGCCAGGGCGGCGGCGATGGCCGTGACGGATCGTCCAGTGCGATACGAGAGAGGTGGAGACATGGCTACGTCCTTACTTCCCGATCGGGATGGGGTTGGCCGGTCACTGTGAAGTGGAGTGCGACACCTCGCCGTTCGGATGCCGGGTGGGGGACCTGAGATGCGTCGGGCGGTGTCGCAGCGCGGCGCGATCCTCCGCCGTCAGGAGGCGCCGCCCGGCACGCTCCGGCCGGACGTTCGGGCTCGTGGCCGCGGCGGAGCGCTGTCGAGGACCTGGGGCGCCGACCGTTCCCTCGTCGACTCGGATGCCCAGCCCGGGGGAGTCACCGAGGACGAACGCGCCGTCCTCGACGTGCGAGTCCAGGGAGAGGCCCACGGGTGGCCGCAGATCCTGCAACTCGCTGGCGATGTGGTTGGGCACGGACGTCGCGGCGTGCAGCAGCGCGACGGGGACGTTGCCGACCGGGCTGACCGGCAGGTCGTGCGCGTGGGCCAGGGCGGCCACCCGGAGGAAGTGGGTCACTCCCCAGACCGCCGACGTCTGGACGATGTCGACCGCGCCCGCGGCCAGGAGCGGACGGTACTGTTCGAGCCCGGTGAGGTTCTCGCCGCTGGCGACCGAGGCGCGGATTCCCCGGCCGACGGTGGCCAGGCCCTCGGCGTCCCAGCGCCGGACGGGTTCCTCCACCCAGATGAGGTCCATCGTGCGCTCCAGCTCGCAGACGTGACGGACCGCCTGCTTGCGCGTCCAGCTCTCGTTGGCGTCGAGCATCAGGCCCGGCCGCTCACCCCCTCCGGCCCGCGTGAGGATCTCCCGCACCAGGGTCAGCCGGCGCCGGTCCTGCTCGACGTCGAGGCCGCCCTTGAGCTTGGCCGCACGCAGGCCGTGCTCGGCATAGACCTGGTAGACGCCGGCCAGTTCGTCGTCGTCGAGGTCGATGTCGAGGCCGGACGCGTAGGCCGGGACCGTCCGGTCCCGGCCGCCCAGGAGACGCCACAGCGGCTCCCCGGCGGCCTGCGCCTTGATGTCCCACAGGGCGGTGTCGAGCGCGCCGATGGTCCCGAACAGAGCCCCCGCGTGGCCGGACTTGAAGGTCTGCCGCAGCATGCGGTCGTAGAGCGCGGTCACGCCGCGCGGGTCCTCGCCCTCGATGGCGGCGAAGATCGCCTCCACTTCGACGTGCGGCCCCAGCCCGACCCCGGTGATGCCCTCGTCGGTGTCCACCAGGATGACGGGGACCTGGGTGACCCCGTCGGGATACGTGCCGTTCGCGTCGCCGACCGGCCGGCCCCATTCCTGAGCCGTCGAGAGGGTGCGATAGCCGGTGATCCGCATGTCAGCCCTTCGTGGAGCCGGCGGTGACACCGGCGGCGATCTGGCGCTGGAAGAAGAGGTAGATCACCAGGACGGGGAGCGCGGCGATCAGGACTCCGGAGGCGAAGGTGGGGATGTCGTCGGAGTACTGGCCGCGCAGTGAGGTCACGCCGACCATGAGGGTCCGGTGTTCGGCGGACGGCATCATCAGCAGCGAGATCAGCACGTCGTTCCAGCAGAACAGGGCGTTGAGGATGCCGACCGACAGCAGCGCCGGGGCGCCCATGGGCAGCATGATCCGCCGGTAGACGCCGTACACCGTGTTGCCGTCGATCCTGGCCGCGTCCAGGATCTCGCCCGGGATGGTGGAGTAGTAGCTGGTCATCAGGAAGATCGTGAACGGGAGGAACTGCGCGACATAGGCGAGGATCAGCCCTGGATAGGTGTCGATGAGGCCACCGTCCGCCATGACGCGGGCCAGCGGGACCATGATCACCTGGAACGGGATGAACAGGGCCGCGAGGCATCCGAGGAACACCGCCCGGGAACCCCGGAACCGCAGATGGCTCAGCGCGAAGCCGGCCATCGATCCGAACAGCAGGAGGAGCGCGACGGAGGCCGCCACCACGATGAGCGAGTTGACGAGGTACCGGTCCATGCCGACGCTCGTCCACGCCGTGGTCAGATTGTCCCAGTGCAGGGACCGGGTCAGGGAGAACCGGTCGAGGATGTAGTCGCGCCGGGTCTTCAGGGCGACGTTGGCGGTGAACAGCAGGGGATAGACGGTCGCCAGCGCGAGGAGTGCCATCGGGACGGCGACCACCCACGTGCTCCGGCGGGTGCCGCGCATCAGCCTTCCCTCCCCGCGCGGCGGAGCAGCCCGATCTGCGCCAGCCCCACCACCAGCATGAGCAGGAAGAGAACGGTCGACGCGGCCGAGGCGAGCGCCGGGCGGTTCATCTGTCCCTGCTGGATCCAGACGTAGAACTCCGGCAGGTAGGTCGAACCCTCCGGTCCCCCACTGGTCATCACGTAGAGCAGGCCGAACATGGACGTGAGCATTCCGATCATGGTGGTCACGAAGACGAACTGGATCGTGCGGGTCAGGCCCGGGACGACCACGTGCCGGATCACCCGGGGGAGCGACGCGCCATCGACCCGCGCCGCGTCCAGAAGTGCCGGGTCCAGGGTGGAGAACCCGGCGAGGAAGACCACCAGGCCCATCCCGAACGTCGCCCACACGTGCACTCCGACGACCGCGAAGATGGCGATGTCCGGATCGCCGAGCCAGTCGACGGGGCCGATCCCGACGGCGTCGAGAACGCTGTTGAGCGGCCCGTCGAAGGCCAGGAGGAGGTTGAAGATCGCGCCGACGATCACCGGGGAGAGCACGGCGGGGAAGAAGTAGACGCTCCGGAAGAACCGGTGCCCCGGGACGCGGAGGAAGATGAACGTCGCCAGGAGCCCCGGGATCGCCACCGCGAGCGGGAGGAGCAGCACCAGCAGCCCGACGTTCCGCAACGCGGTGCGGAAGAGCGGGTCGTCGAACAATTCCGTGTAGTTGTCCAGGCCGACCGCCATCCCGTCGCGCTCACCATCACCTGTAAAGGAGAAGTTGACGCCGAGGAGCAGCGGCCACAGCCTGAGCACCACGATGATGAGGACGGCCGGAGCCAGGAACACGAGGGGCGCCAGACGTTCGACTTGCGCCGAGCGCACGCCACGGCGTGCCCGTGCCCCCCGGCCCGCGCGGTCTGCGGGTCGGCCGACCTCCGCCTCGCCGTTGGGCCCCCCTCCCGGCGGCCGGACCACTGCCGGTGAGTCTCCGAGCCGCATGGATCAGCTCTCCTGGTCGGAGCCGGCCAGCTGCGCGAGCGCGTCGTCGACGCCGATCGAGCCGCTGAGGAGCTGCTGGGACAGCCGCCCCATCAGGTCCAGGGTCCGGGACGACAACGCCACGTGCAGTGCGGGCTTGCCGGTGCCGATCCCCGACACGATCGAGTTGAGCGCCGGACCGCCCCCGGAGACGTCGATCGTGGTGTCGGAGACGACCGCGCCGGCGTCGGTGGAGAAGGCGTCGAGAGCCCCCGTCGAGGTCAGGGACCTGACCAGGTCGGCGGCCAGGGCCGGGTCCTGCGCCCACTTCGCGACCCCGTACCCGATCCCTCCGTCGTAGGGGAGGCTGGGGAGGGCGTCCGGACTGACGACCGGGGGCGGCATCACGCCGACGCCGTCCTCCCCCAGGAACTCGCCGAAGTCCTGCCAGTGGCCGATGTCCGACATCATCCCGACGATGTGGGCCGCCTCGCCGGCCTCGAAGCGCGCGAGAGCGTCGTTGAACAGCGCGGTGGAGTTGACGCCGTCGTTGTTCAGGCCCGCCTCCTCGGCCTCCTGCCAGAGCTCGAAGATGCGCCGCACATGGGGAGAGGTCCAGTCCCGATCGCCGTCGATCCAGGCGTCGTACTCCTCCGGCGTGAGAACGCTGGAGCCCATCCCCGAGAGGAAGAACTGGATGCCGATGCCCTCCTTGTTCCCGAGGGAGAAGCAACTGGCCTCGGTGGCCTCGGCGATGGCGTCACAGTCATCGAGGAGGTCGCTCCATGTGGTCGCCGGGCGCTCCGGGTCGAGCCCGGCCTCCTCGTAGAGCGCCTTGTTGTAATAGATCGGATGACCTTGCAGCGTCACGGGCGCGGCGTAGATCGTGCCGCCCTCGGAGAAGGCGTCCCATCCCGTCAGCCGCTGGGCGTCCTCGGTCACGTACTCGTCCAGGGGCAGAAGCGCGTCCACGCGATCCCGTATCTGGCCGCCCCCGTTGAACAGCATGACGTCGGGCCCTTCACCGGCCTGAATGGCCGTGCCGAGCAGGGTGTAGTACTGGTCGAACGGCTGGGCCACGAACTCCACGGTCACATCGGGGTGTTTCTCGGCGAAGTCGGCCTTCGCCGCCTCCACATAGGCCGCGCTCGACTCCTCACCGGACTTCCAGTCCCAGACGATGAGCGTGTCGTCCCCACCGCCGGACGAAGGGTTCGAGCCCGCGCTGCCGCAGCCGGCGAGTACCAGTGTGAGTCCTGTGATCAGGATGGCGGAGAACCGTATCCGCTGCTTCATTGCTGCTCAACTCCCGGATGAGGTCGGGCATCTGGCCGCTGCGCCGCGCAAACGTAACTCGTATGACGTCTGATGTAAAGAGCCTGAGACATCAGTCGTATGACGTCCTGCGGTGTGTCGTATACTGCGTATGACTTGGAAGGCCGCGTGATCGCGGCGCGGCCGGAGGGAAGATGACGGCATCGCACGAACCAGCCGGCAGTACCGGGGAGCGGCCGGCCTGGGCACGTCGACCGAGCAACCTCACGAGCGCGGTCACCGCCGAGCTGGTGGCCGACGGCTTCAACACCTTCATCGAGACCTCCGCCCACCCGGTGCTGGGCGTCGCGCTCCGCGAGACGGTCGAGTCGGCCGGCGCGGGCGCCACCGTGGTCGGCACGCTGCGCCGCGACGAGGGCGGCGCGCACCGCCTCCTCCAGTCCCTGGGCGAGGCGTTCGTCACCGGTCTGCCCGTCGACTGGGACATCGAGGGCCGCTCCGTCGACCTTCCCACCTACCCCTTCCAGCGCGAGCGGTACTGGCTGCCCACGCCCACCGCCCCGGCGAGCCGGGTGGACGAGCAGTTCTGGGCCGCCGTGGAGCGCGGCGACCTCGGCCTGGACGAGGAGGCGCTGCGCACCCTCGCCACCTGGCGCGAGCACACCGAACAGCGCTCCGTCGTCGACTCCTGGCGGTACCGGATCGACTGGAAGCCGCTGAGCGACCGCCCGGCCCGGCCCCTGACCGGCACCTGGCTGCTCGTCGGCGAGGACGGCGACGCCCTCGCCACCTGGGCCGAGCGCATGGCCGCCGCCGGTGCCGAGATCCTCACCGGCACCGCCGACACCCTGCCGGAAGGCCCGGTCGACGGGGTGGTGTCACTGTTCGGCTCCGCCGCCGCCACGGTGGCGCTCGTCCAGGCCATGGAACGCGCCGGGCTCGACGCGCCGCTCTGGCTGGTGACACGCGGCGCCGTGCTGGGCGCCACCGACCTGGAGCAGGCCCAGGTCTGGGGCCTGGGCCGGGTCATCGGCCTCGAACACCCCGACCGCTGGGGCGGGCTGCTCGACGTCCCCGACCACCTCGGCGAGGCCGAGTGGTCGCGGGCGCTGGGCGCGCTGGGCGGCATCGACCAGGAGGACCAGCTCGCCGTCCGCGGCTCGGGCCTGCTGGCACGCCGCATGGCGCGCGACCCGCTGGGCGGGCGCACGGCCGAGCCGTGGCGCCCGCGCGGCACCGTCCTGGTCACCGGCGGCACGGGCGCCCTCGGCGGCCACGTGGCCCGCTGGCTCGCCGCGGGCGGCGCCGAACACCTGGTGCTGACCAGCCGCCGGGGCCCGGCGGCCGAGGGCGTGGCCGAGCTGGAGGCCGAGCTGACCCGGCTCGGCGCCCGCGTCACCGTCGCCGCCTGCGACGTCGCCGACCGGGACGATCTCGCCGCCCTCCTCGACGGCCTGGACGTCACCGCCGTCGTGCACACCGCGGGCGTGGCACCCACGGCCCCGATCGCCGAGATGACGACGGACGAGTTCGACGCCATCCTCGCGCCCAAAGTGGCGGGCACCCGCAACCTGCACGAGCTGCTCCCGAACGACCTCGACGCGTTCGTGCTGTTCTCCTCGAACGCCGGCGTGTGGGGCAGCGGCGGCCAGGGCGCCTACGCCGCGGCCAACGCCTACCTGGACGCGTTCGCCGAGTGGCGCCGCGCCCGGGGGCTGCGCGCCACCTCGGTGGCCTGGGGCGCCTGGCACGGCGGCGGTCTCGCCTCCGTCGGCGACGCCGAGGAGGAGCTGCGCCGCCGCGGCGTCCCCGCCATGGCGCCCGACCTGGCCATCCTCGCCCTCCAGCAGGCGCTCGACCACGACGAGACGTTCGTCGCGGTGGCCGACGTGGACTGGGAGGTGTTCGTGCCCACCTTCACCGTCGCGCGGCACCGCCCGCTCATCGCCGACCTGCCGGAGGTCACCGCGCTCCTCGAAGCCGCCACCTCCGGCGACGAGCCGCGCACCGAGCTGGCCCGGAGCCTCGTCGGCCGCGACGCCGACGAGCAGCACCGCACGGTGCTCGGCGTGGTCCGGGCCCAGGCCGCCGCCGTCCTCGGCCACGCCTCGGCCGACGCCGTCGCCCCGGCCCGCGCGTTCAGGGACTTCGGCTTCGACTCGCTCACCGCCGTCGAACTGAGGAACCGCCTCAACGAGGTCACCGGCGTCCGGTTGCCGACCACGGTCATCTTCGACCACCCCAACCCCGCCGCGCTGACGGACCACATCCTCGACCAGCTGGTCGGAGCGAGGACGACCGCGCCGGAGGCCACCGCGGTCCCGGCCACGTTCCTCGCCGACGACGAACCGATCGCGATCGTCGGCATGGCCTGCCGCTTCCCCGGCGACGTGCGTTCGCCCGAGGACCTGTGGCAGCTGACGTTCGACGGCGGCGACGCCGTGTCCGGCTTCCCCACGGACCGCGGCTGGGACATCGCCCGGCTGTACCACCCCGATCCCGACCACCCCGGCACCACCTACTCCTGCGCCGGCGGCTTCGTGCCGGACGCGGCGGAGTTCGACGCCGAGTTCTTCGGGATCTCGCCGCGCGAGGCGCTGGCGATGGACCCGCAGCAGCGGCTGCTGCTGGAGACCTCCTGGGAGGTCTTCGAGCGGGCCGGCATCGACCCGGCCTCGCTCAGGGGCAGCCAGACCGGTGTGTTCATCGGCGGCGCGGCCACCGGCTACGGCTCCCAGGGGTACTCGACGGCCCAGGGCGTGGAGGGCTACACCCTCACCGGCGGGCTCACCAGTGTCATCTCGGGCCGGGTGGCGTACACGTTCGGCCTCGAAGGCCCCGCGGTGACGGTGGACACGGCCTGTTCCTCGTCGCTGGTCGCGCTGCACCAGGCCGCACAGGCACTCCGCCTGGGCGAGTGCACCATGGCGCTCACCGGAGGCGTCACGGTGCTCTCCACCCCGCGGGCCATCACCGAGTTCAGCCGTCAGCGCGGGCTGGCGGTGGACGGCCGGTGCAAGGCGTTCTCCGCCGACGCCGACGGGATGGGCTGGGCGGAGGGGGTGGGTGTGCTGCTGGTGGAGCGGTTGTCGGACGCGCGGCGGCTGGGTCATGAGGTGCTGGCTGTGGTGCGTGGTTCGGCGGTGAATCAGGATGGTGCGAGCAATGGGCTGACGGCGCCGAACGGTCCGTCGCAGCAGCGGGTGATCCGGCAGGCGCTGGTGAACGCGGGGTTGTCGGCGGGTCAGGTGGATGTGGTGGAGGCGCATGGCACCGGCACGCCGCTGGGTGATCCGATCGAGGCGCAGGCGTTGATGGCGACGTATGGCCAGGAGCGGTCGGAGGACCGCCCGTTGTGGCTGGGGTCGGTCAAGTCCAACATCGGCCACACCGCCGGGGCGGCGGGCGCCGCCGGCATCATCAAGATGGTCATGGCCATGCGTCACGGCGTCCTGCCCAGGACCCTGCATGTGGAGGAGCCGTCGCCGCAGATCGACTGGTCGGCCGGCGCCGTGGAGCTGCTGGCCGAGGCCAGGGAGTGGCCGGAGACCGGCGAGCCCCGGCGGGCCGGCGTGTCCTCGTTCGGCATCAGCGGCACCAACGCGCACGTGCTCCTGGAGCAGGCTCCGCAGGAGGAGTCCGTCCCGGCCCCGGTTGACGTCCCCGGTCCCGCGCTCGTCGCGCTGCCGATGTCCGCGCGGAGTGAGGGGGCGTTGCGGGAGCAGGCGGTGCGGTTGGGTGAGTGGGTTGATGAGGGGGATGGGGTTGATGG
>NZ_LAVK01000519.1 GCF_001083795.1 Streptomyces sp. SBT349 | reverse complement strand
CCGTGCGGGCGCGGCGGCCGGGGGCCATAGCGGAGGCGGCGGCCCGTCGGCCGCGGGGCCTGCCGCTCGGCGAGCGGGGGCGGCTGCTCATCGTCGCCGCCGACCACCCGGCGCGCGGCGCGCTGGCCGTCGGCGGCGACCCGCTCGCCATGGGCAACCGGCTCGACCTGCTCGAACGCCTCACCCTCGCGCTCTCCCGGCCCGGCGTGGACGGCGTCCTCGGCACGGCCGACATCCTGGACGACCTGCTGCTGCTGGGCGCCCTGGACCGCAAGGTGGTGGTCGGCTCGATGAACCGCGGCGGCCTGGCGGGGGCCGCGTTCGAGCTGGACGACCGGTTCACCGGCCACCGCGCGCAGGACATAGAGCGGCTCGGCTTCGACGCGGGCAAGCTGCTGCTCCGCATCGACCGCACGGACCCCGGCTCGCTGAGCACCCTGCACGCCGCCGCGCGCGCCATCGACGACATGGCCGCCCGCCGGCTGCCGGTCTTCGTCGAGCCGTTCCTCAGCCGCCGCGTGAACGGCAAGGTGACCAGCGACCTGAGCCCCGAGGCGGTGGCCACCTCCCTCGCCATCGCCTCCGGACTCGGCGGCACCTCCGCCTACACCTGGCTCAAGGTGCCCGTCACCCGCGACGCCGACGGCATGTCCCGCGCGCTGGCGGCCTCCACGCTCCCGGTCGTGCTGCTCGGCGGCGAGGTGCACGGCGACCAGGACGGCGCCTACGAGCGGTGGCGCGGCGCCCTGCGGCTGCCGACCGTCCAGGGCCTCGTCGTCGGCCGCTCCCTGCTCTACCCCGCGGACGGCGACGTGGCCAAGGCCGTGGACACCGCCGCGGGACTGCTCCAAGAGACCTGAGAAGGTGACGCGTTGACCCCCCGAACCCAGAGCGGACCCCGCGCCCGGCACCACCTGCCCGCCGGATCGGCCGCGAGCGGCCCCTACACCCTCGACATCACGCCGGAGCGGGCCCGCCTCGACTGGTCCTCGCTGCGCGTGCTGCCGCTCGCGCCCGGCGGACGGCACACGTTCCGCACCGGGGACAGCGAGTGGATCGTGCTGCCGCTGTCGGGCGGCTGCTCGGTCGCCGTCGCCGGTGAGACCTTCGAACTCACCGGCAGGGCCGACGTGTTCGCCGGGGTGAGCGACTTCGCCTACGCGCCGCGCGACGCCGAGGTGACCGTCGCCTCCCGCGACGGCGGCCGGTTCGCGCTGGCCGGGGCCCGCTGCACCCGCCGCCTCCCGGCCCGCTACGGCGCGGCGCGGGACGTCTCCGTCGAGCTGCGCGGCGCGGGCTCCTGCTCCCGGCAGGTCAACAACTTCGCCGCCGCGGGCGCGTTCGAGGCGGACCGGCTGATCGCGGTCGAGGTCCTGACCCCCGGCGGGAACTGGTCCTCCTACCCGCCGCACAAGCACGACGAGGCGCGGCCGGGCGAGGAGTCGGAGCTGGAGGAGATCTACTACTACGAGATCGCGGGCGCCGAGGCCAACCCCGCGGCGGAGGGCCTGGGTTACCAGCGCGTCACCCCCTCGGGGCAGGGCGCGGGAACGGATGTGCTGGCCGAGGTCCGCACCGGCGACGTCGTGCTGATCCCGGACGGCTGGCACGGCCCGTCCATCGCGGCGCCGGGCCACGACATGTACTACCTCAACGTCATGGCCGGGCCCGGCGAGGACCGGGCGTGGCTGATCACCGACCACCCCGACCACGCCTGGATCAGGGCCCGTTGGGAAGCGGAGAGCCCCGACGCCAGGCTGCCGCTGTACGACTCCCCGCCGGAGGCCCCCCGTTGAGCGCTCCATCGCCGAACACCCCGTCCACCCACCGCCTGACCGTCGCCCAGGCCCTCGTGCGCTTCCTGAGCCGCCAGTACACCGAACGCGACGGGCGGCGGCACCGGCTCGTCGACTCCTGCTGGGGCATCTTCGGCCATGGCAACGTCGCCGGGATCGGCCAGGCCCTCGTCGAGCACGGCCAGGGCCCGGACGCCGAACTCCCGTTCCACCAGGGCCGCAACGAGCAGGCCATGGTGCACGCCGCCGTCGGCTTCGCGCGCCAGCGCAACCGGCTGAGCGCCCAGGCGGTGACCACCTCCATCGGCCCCGGCGCCACGAACCTGGTCACCGGCGCCGCACTCGCCACCATCAACCGGCTGCCCGTCCTGCTCCTGCCCGGCGACGCCTTCGCCACCCGGCCCGCCGACCCGGTGCTCCAGCAGCTCGAACACCCCGGTGGTCCCGACATCTCGGTCAACGACACGCTGCGCCCGGTCAGCCGCTGGTTCGACCGCGTGCACCGCCCCGAGGCGCTGGTCCCCGCCGCGCTCCAGGCGATGCGGGTCCTCGCCGACCCCGCCGAGACGGGCGCCGTCACCCTGGCGCTGCCGCAGGACGTGCAGGCGGAGGCGTTCGACTGGCCTGACGCGTTCCTCGCCCCCCGCGTCTGGCGGGTGCCGAGGCCCGCGCCCGACCCCGGCGCGCTGGCCGAGGCCGTCGAGGCCGTGCGGGCCGCCCGCCGCCCGCTGATCGTCGCGGGAGGCGGCGTCCACCACAGCGAGGCCGAGGACGCGCTGCGCGCGCTCGCCGAGGCCACCGGGATCCCGGTGGCCGTCACCCAGGCGGGGAAGGGCGCCCTGCGCCACGACCACCCGTGCGAGGTCGGCGCCATCGGCCACACCGGCACGGCCGTCGCGGACGAACTGGCGCGCACCGCCGACCTGGTGATCGGCGTCGGCACCCGCTTCACCGACTTCACCACCGCCTCCGGCACGCTCTTCGCCGACCCCGCGGTCCGCTTCGTCAGCCTCTCCATCGCCGCCCACGACGCCCACAAGATGGCCGCGCTGCCGCTGGTCGCCGACGCCCGCGCGGGCCTTGAGGCGCTCACGGCCGCGCTGGCGGGGCACCGCGTCGACGAGGACCACGTGGGCCGCTACCGCTCGGGCAAGAGGCGCTGGGAACGCGTCACCTCCGCCGCGTTCGTCCCCGGCGACGAGAACGCGCGCCCCACGCAGACCCAGGTGCTCGGCGCCCTGGACGCGGTCGTCGGCGACGAAGACGTGGTGATCAACGCGGCCGGGTCGCTCCCCGGCGACCTGCACAAGCTGTGGCGGGCCAGGTCCCCGCGCCAGTACCACCTGGAGTACGGGTACTCCTGCATGGGCTATGAGATCCCCGCCGCCATCGGCGTCAGGATGGCCGCCCCCGACCGCCCGGTGTGGGCGCTGGTCGGGGACGGCACCTATCTGATGGGGCCGACCGAGCTGGTCACCGCCGTGCAGGAGGGCGTCAACATCACGGTGGTGCTGATCCAGAACCACGGCTACGCCTCCATCGGCGGCCTGTCGGAGGAGACCGGCGGCGAGCGGTTCGGCACGGCCTACCGGTTCAGGGCGGCCGACGGCTCCTACACCGGCGACCCGCTGCCCGTGGACCTGGCGGCGAACGCGGCCTCACTGGGACTGAGCGTGTTCCGGGCGGAGACCTGGCGGGAGCTCCGCGCCGCGCTGGCCGCGGCGCGCGCCGAGGAGCGGCCCTCCTGCGTCTACGTTGAGACCGACCCGTCGCCGACCGCCCCGCCCGCGCAGGCGTGGTGGGACGTGCCGGTCGCCGCGACCTCGACCCGGCCGGCGGCACGCGCGGCCCGCACGGCATACGAACGGTCGGCAGCCACCCGCCGCCACCACCTGTGACCACCACCACCCCCCCCC
>NZ_LAVK01000518.1 GCF_001083795.1 Streptomyces sp. SBT349 | reverse complement strand
CCACGAACGCGGCCTCCACCCCCGCCCGCGCCGCCTTCCGCCGCGCCGCGGCCACCATGCGCGGCGCTATGTCGACACCGGTCACCCGGTGTCCCGCCCCGGCGAGCAGGACGGACAGCGTTCCCGTGCCGCAGCCGACGTCGAGCACCTCGCGCCCACCGACCTCACCGGCCTCACCGGCCCCACCGCTTCCGCCGGGCGCCTGTGGCGCGCCGGGCGGCACCCACTCCCCGAGGCGCCGCGCCCACGCGGCCCTGACCGCCGGATCACGCAGCCCGTGGTCCGGCTCCTCGTCGAAGCTGGACGCGGCGGCGTCCCAGTACGCGCTGATCCCGTTCATGCCCCCATGCTCGCAGCCACCACTGACAGTGACCGTCCGCGGCCCGCTCAGCGGGGGAACGTCCCGCCCCTCGGGCATTCGAGCCCGGCGAGGAACGCCGACCACGAGCCCGCCCCGAAGCCGAGGCTCGGCCCCGCGGGCGCCTTCGAGTCGCGGACCGCTAACAGGTCACCCGCCGGGATCGTGACCTCCAGACACGCCCCGTTCCCCCCGGAATAGGACGACTTGGTCCAGGTGTGCGCCATGCCTTGCTCCCTTGCCATGTTCACTCCGGATTCTGACCGGTCGGTGTAGTGGTGCGGCGACCGTACTAGTCCGGATCGGCAGGTGACCTGCTGCTTCACCCGTGTGGGTGGCGGGGCGGGTACTTACCTGCCTGGCAAGGGAGTTGGCGTGTATTCTCCGCGGCTCGGCGGCTACCCGAGCGCCTGCCGGTAGTCCCTGGCGAGGGCGTCGAGGAGCCCGCGCGTGGCCTCGGGACTGAGCGCCTGGGCCCGCAGGTGCTCGTACATGACGCTGTAGTACTGCACGTCGTGCGGCTTCTCCAGATAGAGGTCGCTGGTGCCGCCCTCCAGGTAGATCACCGTGGAGTCGGACGCCTCGGGGAACTCCAGGATGGAGTACTGCCCGTTGACCGCCGGGTGCGCGCCCGCGGAGAAGGGGAGCACCTGGAGCGTCACGTTCGGCAGCCGCGAGCACTCGGTGAGCCGGTGGATCTGCTCCAGCATCGTCGCGGCCCCGCCGACCACGCGGCGCAGCGCCGCCTCGTCCACGACGGCCCACAGCCGTAACGGATTCCGCTCGTCCCAGACCCGCTGCTGGCGGCGGAGCCGGACCTGGACCCTGCTGTTGACCTCGTCCTGCCCGATCTCGGGCAGGGCGCCCGCTATGAGGGCGGTGGCGTAATCGGGGGTCTGGAACAGCCCCGGCACCATCTGCGGCTCGTAGACGCGCAGCGACGAGGCGTCCGTCTCCAGGCCGATGTACACGCTGTAGGTCGGCGACAGTTCGGCGAACGCGTGCCACCAGCCCTGCTGGCGCGACTCCCGGGCCATCTGCATCAGGGACTCGACCAGCTTCTGGTCCGCCACCTCGTAGACCCCGCAGAGGTCCCGCACGTCGCGCGGGCTGATGCTGCGGCGGCCGTTCTCCAGCCGGCTGATCTTGGACTGGGAGACGAGAAGCCTCTCCGCGACCTCCTCGGCGGTCATCGCGCGCTCCTCGCGCAGCCGCCTCAGCTCCTGGCCGAGCCGGCGCCGCCGGACAGTGGGATTGACGTTGCCCGCCACGGACTTGTGCACCTCCGTCGTTCCGGCCGGTCGGGGAAGACCGTTCCTGCCAGCAGACTGCCACCTGGCGCGGTGCGCCCGCTCGGACTCCGCGGAATGCGACGAACGTGGGCTTCGCGACGGCCCCGGACATCGCGACAGAGGGTGGCCGGACACAAGCATGGGGTGTGACGGCGGCCGTCGTCTACGGCCGTCGCCACACCCCGTGCTCGCACGCGGCTCCCGGGTTGGTCGAGTGGGGCGCCGGCGCCGAGGACACCTGCGCCGCAGCGCCTAGTGCGAGAGCGAAGGACGAACTACCGCGGCTCGCGCCCCTCCTCTCCGCCGTGCCTGGTCGCCGAGCTGCTGGGGCTGTCCGACCACAGCCATCGCCGGCGCCGGTGCGCGGACCGGCTTCCGGGCGGCGCCCTGTTGCGGGCGACGCGCGGCGGCCGCCTGCCCGGCCACGCCGTTCTGCACGTCCATGACGGCGTGTGCCACCAAGCCGCCCATCGGGTCGTGCCTGATCAGATCCCTGAGCCGGGAGCGCGACGAGCGCCCCTCGTTCCCGGGATACAGGTGTTTGCCCAGGCCCACGGCGTGAGCCAGCGCCGCCAGGGCCGCGGTCCGTGCGTCCGGTGGCGTTCCGGTACGGATCGCGGTGTCCAGCCGAGCCCGGATCTGCCTGCTGACCGCGGTATCCGTCGCCTGGTACCTGGTCGTTGGCAGAACTCCGCACATCTGGTTCTCCACCGCGTGCACCATGCCGCAGCGTTCCAGATGCGAGAGATACGTTTGACGCAGCCCGAGTCTGGGCCCGCCGATCCAGTGGACCGCCCGGACGGGGCTGCCGCGCCTGCGCAGCAGCTCCAGTGCGGAGTCCAGCGTGGGATCTCCGGTCGGCCGTGGCAGCACCACGGCTATTCGGTCCCCGTCTGGGGCTATCCGTCCCGCCAGGGCCAGCTCGACGAGCTGGGCCCCGGCGAGGCCGAGGTCGAGCGACTGCGGCTGCGCGGTGGTACCCGTGGCCGGGTCCAGAGCGAGCAGCAGCAGCTCCTCCGGAATGGTTCTACGACTCCTGCCCATCCATGCCTCCCCGCGTGGATGACAGACAGGGTGACGCCTCTCACATTGTTCTGTCGAGGGTGCGTGGTTGTTTTGTGAGGGAACCCGTAGATATGTCGTTGCCGTCCTTGCCTACAGGCAGCAGAAATCCACCGCTTCCGGCGTGTCGCACCGAGGTGCGCGGGACCCGGCAGACTGGTGGGCACAGCAGCCGGATAGCCAGATCGGTTGACAACGCGTTGGGAGGTACGGGTGTCGGGCGAGTCCCCGGACATTTCGGATCGGGAGCGGGAGCAGGAGTCATCGGAAAAGACGCCTGAGGACCCCGGAAGGGTTCCCCAGGTTGGCAAGGTTCCCGGGGACGAGGATCGCGAGGGCACGGAGGGAGGTGCCGACCAGCGGACGACCTCGCTGCGGATCCCGGAAACGGGGGCACCGGCCGTCGACCAGCCGACCGGCGTTCTCCGCCTGCCGGCGCAGGCGACGGCGCCGGAGAAGGCCGCGCCGGAGCCGCCGGAGGAGCGGCGGGCGGCTGCGCCGCCACCAGGCGGCGAGGAGGCCGAGGAAGAGGCCGACGAGAAGGACGAGAAGAGGGCCGAGGAGAAGGCCGCGCCGGAAGGGGAGAACGAGGCGGCGGTGGCGGCCGAGGGCGACGAGGAGCCCGAGGCGGAGACGGCCGAACCGCCGGAGGCGGCCGTCGCGGAGAAGCCCGTGAAGGCCGATCCCCGGGTCGTCATACCCGCCGGGCCCCAGGCCGCGGAGCCGCCGGAGGCACCCGCCCCGCGCGTCGACCAGCCCACCAGCGTGCTCCGCCTGCCCGAGAAGGCCGACGAGAAGGACACGGAGAAGGGCGCGGAGAAGGGCGACGAGAAGGACGACGACCACACCGACGAGAGGGCCGGGGAGAAGCCGGACGCGGAAGCGGCCGGACCGCAGGAGCCGCCTCGCGTCGACCAGCCGACCAGCGTCCTGCGCCTGCCCGCCACGACGGACGGCGAGCCCGACGGCACCCCCGACGGCACCCCGGACGACGAGCCGGACGAGAGGCCCGCCCCGAAGG
>NZ_LAVK01000517.1 GCF_001083795.1 Streptomyces sp. SBT349 | reverse complement strand
CGGCAGCGTCAGATGTGTATAAGAGCCATCCGCCTGGCCCGCGAGTCCGCCGGCTCCAACGGCAGCGGCGACCCGCGCAGCGCCCCGCCCACCGTGGTCGGCAGCGTCAGCCGGAACTGCGCCCCGCCGCCGTGCTCGCCCCACGCCTCCAACCGCCCGCCGTGCAGGTGGGCGTCCTCCAGCGCGATGGACAGGCCGAGCCCGGTGCCGCCCGTGGTACGCGCCCGCGCCGGATCCGCGCGCCAGAACCGGCTGAACACCTGATCCGCCTGGCCGGGCCGCAGCCCGATCCCGTAGTCCCGCACCGCGACGGCCACCGCGTCCCCGTCCGGGGCCACCGCGAGCCGCACCACCACATCGCGCCCCTCGCCGTGCTCGATGGCGTTGACCACCAGGTTCCGCACCACGCGCTCGATCCGTCGCGGGTCCACCTCCGCCACGCTCGGCCGAGCGTCGCCCCGCACCAGCAGCCGCCCGCCCCGCCGCTCCGCGAGCGACTCGACGCCCTCGACGACGCGGTGCACCACGTCCCTCAGGTCCGTCGGCTCCGCCTCCAGGTGCGCCGCCCCCGCGTCGAACCTGCTGATCTCCAGCAGGTCGCCCAGCAGCAGCTCGAACCGGTCCAGCTGGCTCAGCAGCAGCTCCGCCGAGCGCGCCGTCGCCGGATCGAATTCGCCGCGCGCCTCATGGATGACGTCCGCCGCCATCCGCACCGTCGTCAGCGGCGTCCGCAGCTCGTGCGAGACATCGGAGACGAAGCGCCGCTGCATCCGCGACAGCTCCTCCAGCTGCTGGATCTGCGTCTGGAGGTTCCGCGCCATCTTGTTGAACGACTCGCCCAGCCGCGCGATGTCGTCCTCCCCGCTGACCTTCATCCGCTCCTGGAGCCGCCCCGCGGCCAGCCGTTCCGCGATCCCGGCGGCCATCCGCACCGGCGTCACCACCTGGCGCACCACCAGCCACGCGATCGCCCCCAGCAGCGCCACCACGAAGAGCCCCGCCGTCGCGATCGTGCCGGTCACCAGGCTCAGCGACTTCTCCTCCTGCCCGAACGGGAAGAGGTAGTACAGCTGGTACTGGTTGCCCTGGTTGTCCGTGAGGCGCCTGCCGAGGATCAGACCGGCCTCCGAGGTGCCGTCCTGCCGCACGATCGTCCCGTACTGCCGGTGCGTCTCCGGGTCGTCGTCCAGCGCCTCGCGCATCTCCTCCGAGATGCTCAGGTCCGTGTTGACCGCCTGCGAGACCCGCGGCCCGCGCGGCGCGAAGCCACGGTCCTCCGCGAACGGCGGCGACAGCTCCGACGGCAGCGCCACCACCATGAACACGCCCTGCCCGCCGCTGGCGAGCTGCTGCACCACATCGGTCGTCCACGTCGCCGCGTCGACCGCCTGCCCCGCCCCCGCCCGGCCGTCGTCCGCGGTGGCCATCTCCCGCGCCACCCGGAAACCGCCGTCGGCCTGGCTCTGCGCCGTCTGCCGCTTGGCCTCCAGCAGGCCGTTGCGCACCTGCCCGATCACCACGACCCCCAGCACCAGCACCACGGCCATCGACAGCAGCAGCGTGCTGGCCACCACCCGGAGCTGGATGTTCCGCCGCCACAGCCGCATCACCGACAGCAGCGGCCCACGCGCCCAGCGCCCGAAGATGCGGATGGCAGGCTGCGCCCGGCTGCCCGTCGCGACTCCGTCCGACAGCAGCCGGGAGCTGTGCCACCACACCCGGTCGGTCACCTCAGCTGGACCCGGCCTTGTAGCCCACGCCGCGCACGGTCACCACGATCTCCGGCCGCTCCGGGTCCTTCTCGACCTTGGAACGCAGCCGCTGCACATGAACGTTCACCAGCCGGGTGTCCGCAGCGTGCCGGTAGCCCCACACCTGTTCGAGCAGCACCTCCCGCGTGAACACCTGCCACGGCTTGCGCGCCAGCGCGACCAGCAGGTCGAACTCCAGCGGCGTCAGCGAGATCGTCTGCGGGCCCCGCTTCACCGAGTGCCCCGCCACGTCGATCACCAGGTCGCCGATGGCCAGCTGCTCGGGCGCGGGCTCCTCGGAACGCCGCAGCCGCGCCCGGATGCGGGCGATCAGCTCCTTCGGCTTGAACGGCTTGACGATGTAGTCATCCGCCCCCGACTCCAGACCCACGACCACGTCCACCGTGTCGCTCTTCGCGGTCAGCATCACGATCGGCACGCCCGACTCGCCGCGGATCAGACGGCAGACCTCGATGCCGTCCCTCCCGGGCAGCATCAGGTCGAGCAGCACCAGATCCGGCTTGATCTCCCGGAAGGCCGCCAGCGCCTTGTCCCCATCGGCGACGAACGACGGCTCGAAGCCCTCCCCGCGCAGCACGATGCCGAGCATTTCCGCCAGCGCGGTGTCGTCATCGACGACAAGTACGCGTCCCTTCATGCCTTCATCATCCCATCGCCATTTCGCGACTCGGCCGGACGTGATCCGGAACACACAGCCGCGAGGTTTCCCCCATATACCGGCGAGACTACGCCCCGCTCGGTGACGATCGCCGAGACGAGCTCCGCCGGCGTCACATCGAACGCCGGGTTATAGGCCCGCGCGCCCACCGGCGTCACCGGGACCCCGGGCGCGATGTCCGTCACCTCGTGCCCGGGACGCTGCTCGATCGGGATCGTCGCGGCGCCCGCCGTCCCCAGGTCCACCGTGGACACCGGCGCCACCACGATGAACGGAACCTCGTGGTGGCGGGCCAGCACCGCCAGCGGATAACTGCCCACCTTGTTCGCCACCGACCCGTCCGCCGCGATCCGGTCCGCCCCGATCAGCACCGCGTCCACCTCGCCCGCCGCGAACAGCGAACCGGCCGCCGAGTCCGCGAGCACCGAGTACGGCATCCCCTCCCGCGCCGCCTCCCACGCGGTCAACCGCGCGCCCTGGAGCAGCGGACGCGTCTCGTCCACCCACAGCCGCCGCAGCTCCCCCGCGCGGTGCGCGGCCCGCACCACCGCCAGCGCCGTGCCGTGTCCGCCGGACACCAGCGCGCCCGTGTTGCAGTGCGTGAGCAGCCGGTAGCCGCCGCCCGGCAGCAGGTCGGCGAGCAGTTCGACGCCGAGCGACGCCATCCGGTCGCTCGCCTCCGCGTCCTCCCGGTGCAGCGCACGCGCCTCGGCGAGCGCCGCCGAGGCCGCCGCCGCGCCGTCGCCCCCCGCGGCCCGGTGCGCCGCGACGGCGCGCTGGACGCCATGGGCGAGGTTCACCGCCGTCGGCCTGGCCTGGGCCAGCGACTGCGCCGCGTCCGCCACGTCGTAGCCGCGCGCCGCTGCCAGCGCGATCCCGTACGCTCCGGCGATGCCCAGCAGCGGCGCGCCACGGACCGCGAGCGACTGGATCGCGGCGACCAGCCCTGGCACGTCCGTGCAGACGACCTCGACCTCGGCGGTCGGCAGCCGCCGCTGGTCGAGCAGCACCAGCATCGGCCCATCGGGCGGGTCCGCCCAGCGCAGGACGGGGAGTGAGTGATCAGCCATTGGCACAGTCTGCCCGTCCGACGGGGGCGAGAGAAGGCAGGAACGGCCGCGACCGCGCAGACGCACCCGCCCTGGCGCCATGGCACGATGGGCGACAGGACCTGACGGCGACAGGTACCACCAACGGATCAGGCGGATCACGCGGATCGGTCAGAAACGGACGAGGAGACACCGTGAGTGACACGCCGGGCTGGGCCTCCCCCGGATCACCCCCACCCGAGCAGGACAGGCCCGAGC
>NZ_LAVK01000516.1 GCF_001083795.1 Streptomyces sp. SBT349 | reverse complement strand
TAAAAGAGCCGGGGGGGACGGGGGGGGGGGGCGCCGGGCGGGGGCGCGGCCCCCCGGGGCCGCTACCGCCATGTGGAGACCCGGGTGCGCAGGGAGTACACCCTGCGCAGCGCGGCCAACTCCGCCGCGGTCAGGAACCTGTCGGCGGCCGTGTCACCGCCGATCTTCCACCCGGCGAACAGCACCGCGGACTCCAGCGCCTCCACCGGCTCGCCCAGGGCGAGCCAGCCGTGCAGGAAGGAGGCGAACAGCGCGTCGCCCGCACCGTCCGTGTTGCGGACCGGCCGCGGGGTGACCGCCTCGATCGTCACCAGGCGCCCATCCTGAAGGCCCATGACGCAGCCCTCCTCGGCCCGCCCGACGGCGGCCACGCGGCAGCCCGGATACCGGCGCAGGACGTCGCGGATCCACTCCGCCGGGGTGCAGGAGAGCCGTTCATGGCTGCGGAAGAGCACGTCGGCGGCCTCGAACCACGGCCGTTGCCGTTCGTCCCCGAGGTCGGCCGCCATGTGCAGGTCCACGGCGACCGGCAGGTTCAGCAACTCCTTCGCGGTGTGCAGGAACGGCTCCCCGAAGGCGTCGCTGGTGATGACCGCCAGGTCGGCGTCCACCGCCTGCTCGATGAAGCGCTCCATCGGATAGTCGTCGGTCGAACCGCCGACGGCCCACGCGTTCCTGGCCACGCGTCCGTCCGGCTCGATGAGGATCACGGTCTTGGCCGATTCGCGGGCGTTCACGACGCCCCGGCCGTCGAGGCCGCGCCGCCGCAGCCGGGCGCGTATGACCTCCCCGGCGTCATCGGTCCCCACCAGCGTGCACACCCGGGGCTCATCGCCCAGGGCCAGCAGCGCGCTGGCGACGTTGTAGGCTCCGCCGACCACGGCGCAGTGCATCCACGCCGGCCGGCGGTACGAGTAGTACGGCAGCGGGAACGCGTCGACCGGCATGGCCATCGCCAGCCTGGTCATTCCCACCACGGTGATCTGGGACATGGTTGATCGTGTCTCCCCCGAAGATCTGACAGCATTCCGGGCATTGGGCCCGTTTCGCCGATTCTGCGGGGGGTGCCTGGACGAAACGCTTGCAATCCGCCTGCGGAAGACCTGCGGGGAGGAGAGCGGGAGGGAAGGGGACCGCGTCCGGGCCGCTGCCACGGTACGGGAGGTGCCGTGCCGCTGTCACGGGGGCGATGCGGCCAGGGAGTCGGGCCGGTGGCGCGTCCCCCCCCGGGCCCTTCCGGGGCGTGGACCGGCGGGGGCGAGGGCCGTTCAGTCGTCCGTCGGGCACGCGAACACCTCGTCCGGGCCCCAGCGGTCGACCGGGCCCGCGTTCCGGGCGAACGCGCCGCACGCCAGGACCGGTTCGAATCCGGCCTCCGTGTGGTGGAGGATCACGACGGGCTTGTTCCGGGGAACGGGCTCGCCCTGCGGGAAGTCGATCGCGCCGCTCGCCCCGGCCTTGCCGACGCCCTGGTGCAGGATCGCCTGCATGCTCGCGCGGGTGACGCTGTGGCCGCCCGAGCTCTCGTAAGCCTCGTTCGCCGCCTGGGCGATCACCTGCATCGCGTCGTATCCCAGGGCCGCGTGCCCGTCGTCGCGCCACAGGTCGTCCTCGCCGAACTCGGCGGCGTAGCGGGCGTTGAACTCCCGCGCGATGTGGCTGACCGCCTGGTCGGCGGGGAGGACCTGGGCGGACTGGTAGAGCCGGAGCCACGAGGAGCTCTCGGACAGGCCGGACAGCGTGGCGCCGCTGAGCTCGTCGCTGCCCACCACGGTCAGCCAGTCGCCGGAACAGGCCGTGGAGTCCTCGAAGTCGTTGAGGAACGCCTCCAGTTCGCGCGCCCGCGACGCCCAGTACAGGACCGTCTCCGTGTCGGCCGCCTGGAGCAACTCGTCGCACACGGCCGTCGCGAGGCCGTGGATGCTGGTCTCCCAGCGCGCCTCGGAGTCGCTCGGCTGCGTCACGCCCCGAGGCTCGGCCTCCGGCGGCGTGTGCAGCAGCGTCTGCGAACTGCCGCCGTCCGCCTCGAACATGGCGGCCACGCCGTCGCCGATCGAATTGCTGTAGAGGTCCGCCGGGTCCTGGACGACGATGGCCGCCTCGGCGGGCGCACAGGCGCCGGAGTCGTCCACCGCGATGTTCCCCTCGCGCATGAAACGGCTGACGACCTCCGCCTCCCGGCTGCTCGGGGGGCCCATCTGGCGGTAGAACGGGCCCGCCTGCATCTCGTCGGCGGTCGCGTAGGTGGAGATGGTGGGGATCTCGGCCGCGTCGAGGATCCTGGCCGCCTCCCGGGTCACATCCACGCTCTGGGCGATGCCCACCACGCCGATCAGCCCGTCCGGGTCCGCCTCCGCCGCCTCCACGATCTCCCGCGCTGCGGTGACCGCCCGCGTGAACCGCGGCCCGGCGTCGAACGTCTCCACCCGCAGCCAGACCTTCTGGCTGTCGCTCCGCGCCTCGTCGTTCAACTCGGCCTGGGCCAGGGCGATTCCGCGGAGCTCCGGCACGGCCCCGTCGGAACGCAGCCGGTTCTCGTCCTCGTTCTCGCCGAGCGGGGTACCCAGATAGGCGACCGTCCGGGTCGTCGCGCCCTGCCGGGCCGCCTCCTCGGCCCGCGCGTTCTCGTCGGCGATCCTGCGCTCCGCCTCGCGGTACCGCGGCAGCAGCGACCCCGGCTCCGCCTCGGGCACCGGGGCGCTGACCCGGCCGTCCCCCGCCCCGCCCAGGCACGCGTCGTCGTCCGAGGGCATGACGTGGCTCACCACGCCGTAGGCGACCGCGGCCAGGGCGGTGCCCGTGGCGAGCACCTGGCCCGTCGCCGCCGTGGCCGGGGTGAGGCTCCAGGTGCGCGGGGTGACCGTTCTCACGCGGTGCGGCGGCCGGGTCGCCCAGGCCGCGTCGGCGTCGGGCAGCGGGACCAGCAGCGGGGCGGCCGGTGCGGCGTCGCCGTGCCCGTGGCCCTCGCCCTCGCCGCGCAGGGCCCCCGCCGCCTCGGCCGGCGAACGGCGGTCGCCGCCGGGCGCGTTCTCCGTCGGCGCCACCGCGACCAGCAGGGTGGCCGTGCAGGCGGCCTTCTCCACCGCCTCGGCGTAGACACCCAGGAACCGCGCCACCCGTTCCCCGCCCAGGTGTTCGAGCAGTAAGGGGTAACGGGTCGCCCTCCTGCGGTGCCACGGTGAGAGGCGACGCGGCCTGGTCGCGGAGGTGAGGTCGGCGAACAGCGCGTGCAGCAGCACACGTTCGAGATCGTCGGGGGCCAACTGCGCGGCGCTGCCGAAGAATTCGGCCGCCCCCCGCCCGTGCGGGATCTCCTGCGCCACGGCGTACCAGCCGTGTCTGGCCGACCACAGCAGCCTGCGCGTGCGGCCCCGCGCCCACCACCGCCGGGGAAGCGTCACGAACAGCGGTCCGGCGAGGAGCTGCCAGGCCGCGGCGAACGGGCCCCCGGCGCCGCCGCCGTCGGCGGCCGTTCCGCCGAGCCTGCGTAACGCCCGTAGCACCAAGCCCCGTTGGCAGCGCCGGTCGTAGCAGTGGTGCAGCAGTGCGGTGGGGTCGGGGGTGGCCCCCGGCCCCGGCCCGCCGTCCACCCCGTCGCCGGTGAGCCACTGGACGACGTCGCGGAGCAGCAGGTAGTTCTTCAGCGGCAGCCTTCCGGTCCTCGGCGGCACGCCCTCCGCCAGCCGGTCCGCGAGCGCGAGGGTCAGCGGCCGTTCGAAGCCGCCGCCCGCCGCCCCGTCCGAGCC
>NZ_LAVK01000515.1 GCF_001083795.1 Streptomyces sp. SBT349 | reverse complement strand
GACCCCCGACACCGGCCCCCACACCCCACAACCCGGCGACCCGCCGCACACCCACGCCGAACAGGCTGCAGACGGCGCCGTGTTCGCCCGTGCCGCAGAACTGGACGACGCCGCACGCATCCTGACCGGGCGCCCCGTCAGCATCCGCCGACTGCGCACCGAACTGGGCATCGGCCCCGACCGCGCCCGCCGCATCCACACCCTTCTCGAAAACCGCCGCGCCCCCGCCACGGCCGGATCCACAAACGCTCCCTGACCTCGGCGAACACGGATACACCCGCGTCGGTGACACCCGCTTGACATCCCACCGGGACCGGAGCGTCCATGGTCCCAACGCCCCACGGGCACCACCGCGATGCGCACGCGGCCCGCCGGGCGCCCCGGCCGGGGACCCCTCAACGATCCGAAACCGGACACGAAAGGTCCCCCACCATGACCCCCAAGAACACCACCAGCGGCGAACGCCACCCCCACCCGTCGACCGGCACCGAAAAGAAGCCCAACGCCGTGCGCCTGGTCTGGAAGGCCCTCACCGAACACCCCGGCTCCACCACCGCCGAACTCGCCCTCGCCGCCGGAGTCGCCCGCTCCACCACCGGCAAGGCACTGGCCGCCCTCCGCGACAACAACCTCGCCCGCCACCAGCCCGGCGAACGTCACGGCATCCAGCGCCAAGCCGACCGCTGGTACCCCAACAACCCCCAGCCCGAGCCCGCCCCCAAGGCCGCAACCGCAACCGCCGAGAACGACACCGCCGACGCGGAGGCGGCCACGCCAAGCGTCCCCGCCCCCCGCGAAACCCCCGACAACGAAACGGCAACAACAGAGGCGACGGCGGCAGTGTGCGAAGAAGGCGCGGACGAAGCAGCCGACAACGCGACGAACGAGGAGGCCGCGTCGCCTGCTGTCGAGGAGAAGAAGCGGCTGGCGCCGGGCGAACTGCGCCAGCTGGTCATCGGCCACCTCACCGCCCACCCCGACGAGGCATTCACCTCCACCGGCATCAGCCGCGTCATCGAGAAGAGCTCCGGCGCCATCGCCAACGCCCTGGTCACCCTCACCAAGCAGGGCATCGCCCAACAGGTCAACGAAACCCCTCGCCGCTACCAGCTCGCCACCACCACCGCTGACGCGGACACCGCGCACTGATCCTCAACCCACAGGCGCCCCGCCCACATGGGCGGGGCGCCTTGCCATGCGTCACCGCACTGCTGCCGACGATTGCCTACCTGGCCGCCATCAGCACATCCGGGTGAATCACGGGCAGAAAGAGGAGCCGACCACGGCGATGCCCCGTTGGCACCCCGACAGCCATCACGACCAGAGGATCACCATGCACACCCTCACCCGCGCCCTGGGCAAGCCCCTGGCCGCTGTACTCATGGTCACCGCGATGAGCGGCACGGCCGTTGTCGCCACCGCGGGCCCCGCCGCAGCGATGGACTGCCGCATCGACGTCCAAGCCGCCGTCATCCGCGCGAAGCCGGACGCGGAATCGACAGCCATGGGCATCGGATACCGAGGGCAGACCTGCCAGACCAGCGACCACCAGTACAACGGCAGCACCATGTGGACCAAAATCCGCATGGACAAGTCCGGCGTGAAGGGCTGGGTCCGGCGCGAGCACCTGTGGACCGAAGAGGACGACATCCACACCCGCCTGCTGTGACGAATCGAGCCAGGCGCGCCCGTACCCGCCAACGCCCCTCCTGACCATTCACACCAGTGGGGTGCCGCCCACGCCACGAGACCTCTATCGGGAGTTATGTCCGGGCAATACGAGAAGGGTGAACTAGAAGGCCTAGAAGGCGACGAGGCCCGGTTCGCTGTCTCGTTGAGGTGATGACGGACGACACGGTGGCGGCGCGCCGGAAAGGCGCGCCGCCACCGGCCGGTATCTCGATGGTCAGGGTTGTTCGCCGGATGCGGCGCCGGTGTCGAACCAGAAGGCTACGTAGTTCTCCAGTGCCTTGCTGAGTTCGCGCTGGTGGACGTTGAGTGCGAGGTGACCGGCGGAGGTGCCGTGGTGGCTGAAGAAGAGGAGGGCTTCGTCCACGCGTCCCTTGTTGGGGTGGATCACGTTCAGTCGCAGGGCGTCCCACTCGGCGGGGAGGCCGCCGCAGACGAGGTCGATGCGCAGGCGGAGCAGCGTGCCTTGGGTCGGGCGGGCGTAGAGGCTCTGGCCGACGACGACCGCGTCGGGCAGGGCGAGGGGGAGCGCGCACCGGAAGAACGTCTCGGGCGTCAGCATGGCCGGTTTCCTTTCAGGCGGGGCATTGTGGCTCTTGTGGGGTTCTTCAGCCCAGGTGGAGGAACGGGCGGACGTGGTCATTGATGTCGCCGTCGTAGCGGGGTACGGGCTCGGGGTCGGTCAGTGCAGAACACATTGCGGTGACCAGGTGGCGGGGGGTGGTGATGGAGAACTCCGCAGTCCAGACGGCGTCGTGGTCCGGGCCGGTACTGACCGTCGTGTGCCAGCCGACCACGTCGGGGAATTCCCGGCGGGCCATGAAGATGGGGATCGGCAAGCAGTAGACGGTTGCCTGCTTGCGGGGATCGACCCACCTCGCCGGGCCTCCCGCAGTGGCGTGGCGTTCCCATCCCGCCTCGGCCAATGGGAGCAGGTAGTCGCCGTCGGCCTTCTCGGGAGGTCCCGGTGGAGGCGGGGCGAGCATGGCATCGGCCACGGTGGCGATCACCTCGGGCGGGGTGAAGGCGGTGAAAGTGGCGTTCCAGGAGGGCCGCCCGCTGGACCCGTCGCGGCCCCAGAGGTGCCATGTCCGGTCGCGGCTGAACGCGGCAGGTGTCTTGGCGCGCGCCCGGATCAGCAGGCACCGCTCCTTGGTGCGTGGGAAGCAGCGGACGGTTTCCGTCTCATCGATGAATGTCAGCCAGCCCGCTGCGACCAGCAGGTCGCTGACGGTCGCTGTGTCCCCGTCCGATCCCGCCAGCCAGCGGGGGGTTACGAGATGGTCAGGGCGTTCGCCGTCGGCGTCACCGAGCGGGATCGGGGTGAGTTCGGGCATGGATTGTTCTCCGTTGCGTTGTGATCTCTTCCGGGCGGGGACCGGTACGCCTCACGGCATGAACCGGTCGCACCGGCCGGGTTGCAGAGGTGTTACTGGTGTCTGCTGAAGGCGCGGCGGCCTTACAGGAGTTCGTTGGCGCTGTGAGGCCGGGGCCCGAATTTCTTCACAATGTGCCTCCCAAAGGTTCTGCGAGAGCCGCACTTTCCGTTGATTTCGAGGCACGCCTATCCCGAGAGCCATTCATGAATGAGGCGGCCCCGAATTCGCCGCATTCACCGGGAACGCGATCAATGTAGGCATGCCCGCCAGAAAGTCTCCAGCGGTATTCCGCCTGGGAATTCCTGGAGATTCCGGCAAAGCTCTCGGCGCCTTGCATCGAGGACCGGCTGCCGTACGACGCTTTGTGTCGTGCACGGGGGATTCGGCGACCGAATGCCTGGTCCGGGTCATCGCGACCTTGTCCCCCGGACGGGGTAGCGCTCCTGTTCGCGGGCTCGGGAGCACAGTTGCCGTCGATGCCCGGTCGCATGACACAGGGGGCAGAAGAGGGCTTTCGTCGCGTTGTGGGTGTGCCGGGGATGTGCCGGTGCGCCCCCGGGGTGAGTGGGGCGCACCGGCCGGGCGCGGGTGGTGGGTCAGGTGCGGGCGGTGGCGATTGCGGTGGTGGCGGCTTTGCCGATGGCGTTGGCGGCCTGGGCCGGGTCGGTGAGTTCGAGCAGGGTGGCGC
>NZ_LAVK01000514.1 GCF_001083795.1 Streptomyces sp. SBT349 | reverse complement strand
CCCCCTGCCCCTCGCCCGCCCCTCGTGCGCGGGCCAGGGGGTGACGCGGGTCGGGATGTCGAAGGGGGCGGCGGCGAGGTCGATGGCGGGGCTGACCCGTTCCAGGTTGATGTGCGGGGGGATCAGGCCGTGTTCGAGGCTGAGGGCGGTCTTGATCAGTCCGGCGATTCCGGCGGCCGACTCGGTGTGCCCGATGTTCGCCTTGACCGAGCCGACCCAGCAGGCGGCGCCGGGCGCGCGGCCGACGGCGAGGGCCCGCGCGAGGGCGGCGGCCTCGACGGGGTCGCCGACCGGGGTCGAGGTGCCGTGGGCCTCGACGTACTGGAGGTCGCCCGGGGTGATCCCGGCCTCGGCGCAGACCCGTTGGATCAGGGCCGCCTGGGCGTCGGCGCTCGGCGTCGTGATGCCGCTGGTCCGCCCGTCCTGGTTGACGCCGGTCGCGGTGATCACCGCGTGGACCGGATCCCCGTCGCGGAGGGCGTCGCCGAGGCGCTTCAGCGCGACGACCCCGACCCCCTCGGCGCGGACGTAGCCGTCCGCGTCGGCGTCGAACGTGCGGGACCTGCCCTCGGTGGAGAGGAAGCCGCCCTTGGTCTCCGCGATGGTGTACTGCGGGGCCATGTGCAGCAGGACGCCGCCGGCCAGGGCGAGGCTGCTCTCGCCGCGGCGCAGGCTCTCACCGGCCAGGTGGACGGCGACCAGGGAGGAACTGCACGCGGTGTCCAGCGAGATGCTGGGGCCCCGGAAGTCGAAGCAGTGCGAGATCCGGTTCGACACCATCGTCATCATGGTCCCGGTCGCCGTGTGGGCGGCCAGGGTGTCGAACCGCAGGTCGGCGAACTGGAGGATCTTGTAGTCCAGGGTGAACGCCCCCACGAACACGCCGACATCGCGCCCGGCCAGCTCGGCGGGCCTCTGGCCGCCGTCCTCTAGGGCCTCCCACGCCACTTCGAGCATCTTCCGCTGCTGGGGGTCCATGTGGTGGGCCTCGCGGGGGCTGATGCCGAAGAAGCCCGGGTCGAACTCGTCGAACCCGTCGATGTAACCGCCCCGGCCGCCCACCAGGCGGCCGGGTTTGGCCTGGTCCCTGCTGCCGAGCGCGGTCACGTCGTACCGGTCGGGCGGTGTGGCCGTGACGCAGTCCTTGCCGTCCAGCAGGTTGCGCCAGAAGGCCCGGTGATCGGAGGCGCCGCCGGGGAAGCGGCATCCGATGCCGATGATCGCGATCTTCTCTGGATACCCGGAGCGGAGCGGGTCGGTCATGGTCGGCTCCTTGAGTCACATATCTGCGAGAAAGGCGCACGAGGGGCCCGTCACCTGGGCGTGGGGAGCCGCCCGAGGGGCCCGAGGGCCCCTCCGGTACCGGGAGGTGTCGAGGGGAGGGGGGTGCGGTCAGCCCGTACCCCGGCCCGGCTTCGCCGTCCGGCGGAACGGGTGCGCGAGGGAGGCGAGGACGGCGCCGGTGGGGGGGAACGACGCGGGGTCCTCCAGGCCGACCGCGGCCGGTTCGCGGTCCGGCCGCCAGGTGAAGCTGCCGAACGCGTGATCCCACAGGGCGACGTCGGAGCTGTAGTGCCCCGCCTCGGCCAGGTCGGTGCTGTGGTGCAGCCGGTGCTGCTCGGGGCTGGTGAAGACGTGGTTGAGGGCGCCGATCCCGACGGCGACGTTGGCGTGGACGAAGTACCCCTGCGCCACCACGAAGAGGCCCACGCCGAAGACGGCCGTCTCGGAGAACCCGACGAGCGCCAGCGCCAGTTGGACGCAGCCCTGGGTGAGCAGGACGTCGGCGACGTGGTTGACGCCGTTGTTGCCGACGTTGACCTTCTCCGGCCTGTGGTGGATGCCGTGCAGCCGCCACAGCCACCGGTTGGTGTGCCCCAGCCGGTGCACCGCGTACCCGGCGAGCGAGCCCAGCAGCAGGGCGGCGGGGATCTCCGCCCAGAGCGGGAACGGGGAGTTCGGCTCGGCCACGGCGCCCACGGCGGACAGGACCAGCGCCTGCCCCAGCCCGGCGCCCAGTGCGGTGAGGAGGAAGTACGCGCCGTACGCGCGCCACTCCCGCCGGTCCGGGTTCCACGAGCGCTTGTACGGGATCAGGTGCTCCAGCGCCACCAGGTAGGAGATCACGGCCAGTTGGAAGACCACCGTGACCAGCCCCCGGTCCCAACCGCGGTGCGTGGCGGCGGCGAAGACGCCGGCCACCGAGAGCAGCAGCAGGGGGTGGGCCGTCCTGGCCAGGACGGTGCGCGCCATCGCCGACGGGTCGCGCCCCGAACGGGACCGGCCCGCGCGGGACCGGCCCGCGCGGGTGGTCAGCGGACTGGACATCGCACGCCCTTTCGTCGACGAGACGTGAACGGAGGACTCCCTCGCCGAACCGGGTGTCGGGCCGAACCGCGGATCAAGGGGTCCTGACCAGCCTGCGGCCTGCTGAGGGCATGACACAATACGATCTGACCGGCGTGCGGGTTCATATCCGCTCATGTCATCATCCCCACGCGCCCCTTTCGTGCTCCCGGCGGGACAGGCGGCGTGTCCGCCGCCCGCGCGCCGCCCGGACCCCTGGCCGAGCGCGTGATTCAGCAATGGTTCAGTAAATTCGACTGAACCGGGGGCGGAAACAGGTGAACTGGGATCTGGACGCGGCCCTGGATGGGGTCTACGTTGAGCGCCACGCCCGGCGGACGGAGAGGTCCCACCCGGCCCCGCGCCACCCGCCGTCTCCCCGAAAGGGCCCTGCCGATGACCGAGTTGCGCGGCCCCACCTCCTCGCCACGGCTGACCATCAGGGACGTGGCCGAGCGGGCGGGGGTGTCGCGGGCGGCCGTCTCCCTGGCCTTCAACAACAAGCCGGGCGTCTCCGAGTCCACCCGGGCCCACATCCTGGCCGTCGCCGGGGAGCTGGGCTGGCGGCCCGGCCGATCCTCCCGCTCGCCCGCCCGGCGCGGCACCGGAACGGTGGGCCTGGCGATCTGCCGCCCGGCGCGCCAACTGGGCCTCGAACCCTTCTACATGGAGTTCATCTCCGGCATCGAGAGCGTCCTCACCGAGCGGTCGAGCGCCCTGCTGCTGCGCCTGGTGCGGGACATGGGCGAGGAGGTGGACCTGCAACGGCACTGGTGGCGCTCGGGCCAGATCGCCGGCTCGGTCCTCGTGGATCTCCGCAGGAACGACCCCAGGATCCCGGCGCTCGCCGAGCTGGGCATGCCGGTGGTCGCGGTCGGCCACCCCTCGCTCGCGGGCCCGTTCACCGCGCTGTGGACCGACGACGGCACGGCCGTCATCGAGTGCGTGCGCTATCTCGCGGCGCTGGGACACCGTTCCATCGCCCGGGTCGGCGGCTCGGTCGAGCTGGGCCACAGCGCCATCCGCGCCGCCGCGTTCACCTCGACGGTCGCCGAACTGGGCCTGGACGAGGGCCGCCAGGCGGCCACCGACTTCTCCGGCGAGGAGGGGGCCAGGGCCACCCGTTCCCTCCTGGCCTCGGCGCGGCGCCCGACGGCGATCCTGTACGACAACGACCTGATGGCCGTGGCGGGGCTGTCCGTCGCCGCCGAGATGGGCCTGCGCGTCCCCGAGGACGTCTCCCTGCTGGCCTGGGACGACTCGCAGCTCTGCCAGCTCACCCGCCCCACCCTGTCCGCCATGAGCCACGACGTCCACGCGTTCGGCGCCGAGGTGGCCCGCGCGCTCTACGGCGTGCTGGGCGGCGAGAAGACCGCCGCCCGCCGGATGCCGACGCCCGCCCTCACCCCGCGCGCCTCCACGGGAC
>NZ_LAVK01000513.1 GCF_001083795.1 Streptomyces sp. SBT349 | reverse complement strand
CCCCCGCGCGACACCCCGGCCAGGGCCCTGGACGAACGGGAGACCGTGGAGCGCACCGCGCGGGCCGGCGGCCTGCTCAGCCCCGCCTTCCGCGAGGAGGTCCGCGGCCACACCGAGCTCCAGCTCCTCATGGACGCCGCCCCCGCGATGCGCGTCTGGCAGCGGATGCTGGGCGAGCTGGCGGAGGTCTTCGGCCGGCTCGGCGCCTTCCGCGACCTCCAGGTCCACTACCTCCACGCGTCGCCCGACGGCGCCCCCGCCGTCAGCCGGCGCTTCGACCCGGCCGAGGCGCCGCTGCGCCCGGCCCGGCAGCTCCAGGACCCGACCGGGCGGCGGCTGACCGTGGTCGTCAGCGACTGCACCGGGCCGCTGTGGCGGGCGGGCACCGCCCACCGGCTGCTGCACCGGCTCGCCACCCACGCCCCGGTCGCCGTGGTGCAGCCGCTCCCCGGGCGGCTGTGGCCGCGCACCCGGCTGCCCGCGCTGCACGGGACGCTCCACCGCGAGGAGGGGCCCGCGGGCTCGGCGCGGCTGCGGTTCGTCGCCGAGGCCGGCGGCCACGGCCAGCGGCCCGCCTACCCGGGTGCCGTCGCCGTTCCGGTGCTGCCGCCGACGCCCGCCGCGCTCGGCGCCTGGGCCGGGCTGCTCTCCGGGGCGGGCCCGAGCGCGGTCCCCGCGGCGATCGGCTGGGTGCGCCCCGACCACCCGCCGGCCCCGGTCCGGCGGCCGAACGGACCGCCCCGGACCTCGGCCGCGTTGATCTCCCGGTTCCGCTCCACCGCCTCGCCCGTGGCCGGGCAGCTCGCCGTCTACCTGGCGGCGGCGCCGCTCTTCCTGCCCGTGATGCAGCTCATCCAGCGCACCATGCTGCCGGGATCCGGCCCGGCCGAGCTGTCCGAGGTGCTGCTCAGCGGGCTGCTGCGCCGGCAGAACGGCTCAGGGGGCGACGGCAGGTGGTACGAGTTCACCGACGGCGTCCACGACGAACTGCTCCGCGAGCTGGGCCAGGACGAGGCGCTGCTCGTGCTCAAGCACTGTTCGAGCTACGTCGAGCAGCGGTTCGGCAAGACCGGGCCGAACTTCCCGGCCCTCGCCCTGGCGCAGCTGTCCGGCGAGGGCGAGCCCTCCTCGTTCCCGGCGGTCCCCGAGGACGACGAGCGGCGGCTGCCCCAGCCGTTCGCCGAGGTCGCCGCGAAGGTGCTGCGCCGCTTCCTGCGCGAGGCGCCGCCGCCGCCCACCGGCCCCGGCGGGCCCCTGGCGCCGCCGCCCTCGGTGACGGTCGCCCAGGCGCGGGCGCTGGCCGGGCAGTTCGCCGCCGACGGCAAGGTGCAGCACCAGCTGGAGGCCGTGCGGCTGCTGCGGGGGGCCACCGGGTCGCAGCGGGCGGCGGGCCAGGGCTCGGACCCCGAGCTCTGGAGCGAGCTGGCCGAACAGCTCCTCGCGCTGTGGCGCGTGCAGCGCGACGGCGAACTGCTGGCCGAGGCGCTCACCGCGGCGAGCGCCGCCGCCGCACACCCCGGATCGCTCTCGGCCCGCGCCGCGCTGGCCCGGGTGCGCGCCGCGGAGGCGGGGGAGCGGCGCGCGGCCGGGGACACCAGGGGTGCCCTGGAGCTGTGGCGGCTCGCCGACCGCGAGTTCCACGCCGTCAGTTCCACCCCGGGGCTCGACCACCGGCTCGCCGTGGACCTCACCCTGGAGCGGACCCAGGTCCTGGAGGAGCAGTGGCGGCTGACCGGCGACACCCACAGGCTCCAGGAGTCCATCGGCACCCTGGAGGCCGTCACCGAGGCGTGGCCCACCGAGGAGCCGCAGCCCAGCACCCTGCCCCTGGCCCACGGCCGCGCCCTGCTGCGGCTGGCCGCCGCCGCGGACGACGCCGAGCAGGCCGACGTCTACGCCGGGCAGGCGGCGGAGCTGCTGCGGCAGGGCTGCTGGACGCTGGAGGCGGAGAACGCCCCGAGCGCGCGCCGCGTGCGCGCGCTGCTCGACCTGGTGGACGCGCTGCTCCTCACCGAGAGCGAGTGGCTGTGGGGCGAGGAGGTCGTCGCGCAGGCGATCCGGCTGGCCGACGAGCGCGGCCTCAAGGCCGCCTGCCACGTCCGCGCCGGGCGGCTGTCCGTGCGCACGTACGAGGCGGACGAGCGCCCCGCCGACCTGGAGGAGGCCGCCCGCCGGTTCGAGGAGGCCGCCCGGCTGGGAACGAGGGACCGCGCCGACTACAGCGACCTGATCGAGGAGTGGGGCGCGGCCCTGCTGCGGCGGGCCGACCGGCCGGACGGCGGCCCGTTCATCTCGCGGGCCGTGCGGGTGCTGCGCGACTGCCGCATGGAGACCCCGGCGGGCGACCCGCGGCTCCCCGGCAGGCTGCTGCTGCTCGGCCGGGCACTCATCGCCCGGTACCAGGAGGACGTGGACCTCGTGGACCTGCGCGAGGCCGAGCACCTGTTCAGCCGGGCGGCGCGGGACGCGACCACGCCGCTGACCGAGGCACGGGCCTGGTTCGAGCTGGGGGAGACCCACCGCAGGGCCTACCGCCACATCCGCCGCCCCGAGCGGCTCAACCAGGCGGCCGAGGCGTACACCAGGACCGCGCGGGCGGCGCGGGCCGCCGAGAACGGCCCCGGTGACACCCGGGAGCCGGTGCGGCTCGCGGCCACCGCGTTCCACCAGCGCGGCACCGTGCTGGAGGCGGCCAGACGACCGCTGGCGGCGGGCGAGGCGTACCGGGCGGCGCAGCGGCTCTGGCAGCTCACCGACGACGACACGGCGGCGCAAGCCACCACGGCGCGCCTCAACGCGCTCCAGCGCGACCGCTGAACACCCATGCGCCCCTTGCGTCCCCTCACGCGCACGGGCGGGTTTCTCGCGCGCCCCAGGCGGGAATCTCCGGTTGGCCCCATTGGCGCGCCGTTCCGCGGAGAGGACACCATGAGCGACGCACGCGAGCCGCTTCCCGACCTGCTCGGGCTCAGTCTTGCCGAGCTGCGCGACCTGGAACATCCCGTGCTCACCGAGGTCCTGGAGGAGCTGCGGGAGCGCGTGGTCGGCGGGCGGGACGGGCTGTGGGGGTTCACGCAGTTCGACGACATCGCCTAGGACCAGGACCGGTGCGAGTGAGCGCGGGAACCGACGGGACCGCTCCGCCCGGCGAGCCGTTCCGGCAGTTCGTCGTGAAGGTCAACAGCCGCTGCAACCTCGCCTGCCGGTACTGCTACATGTACTTCGCGGCCGACGACGGCTGGCGCGACCAGCCCGTCACCGCCGGGCCCGCGACCCTGCGCGCCGTCGCCCGGCGCATCGGCGAGCACGCCGCCGCCCACCGCCTGCCCGCCCTCTCCCTCGTCCTGCACGGCGGCGAGCCGCTGCTCACCGACCCGGCCGTGCTCGGCGCCTTCGCCGACGACGTCCGCGCCCGCGTCCCCGCCGGCTGCGCCGTCCACCCCGCCGTGCAGACCAACGGCGTGCTGCTCACCGAGGAGAAGCTGACCACCCTCGCCGCCCACGGCATCACCGTCGGCCTCAGCCTCGACGGCGGCCTCGCCCAGCACAACGCGCTGCGCGTCGACCACGCGGGCCGCCCCTCCTGGCCCGCCGTCCTGCGGGCCGCCCACCTGCTCGCCCAGGAGCGCCACCGGGCCTCATGGGCCGGCGTGCTGTCCGTCATCGACCTGGCCACCGAGCCGCTGGAGGCGTACCGGTCGCTGGTCGCGCTCGATCCGCCCGCCATCGACTTCCTCCTCCCGCACGGCAACTGGACGCGCCCGCCGCCCGGCGCCCCC
>NZ_LAVK01000512.1 GCF_001083795.1 Streptomyces sp. SBT349 | reverse complement strand
CCCCGGCTCCCCCGCGGGCGCCGCTCCCGGGAAGCGGCCACGTTCGGCCGGGCCGCCGCCGCGCAGGAGGCGGCGGCTCGGTCCCGGCCGCCCCGTCCCGTTCTCCTGGGCCATCGGCCCCGCGCTGCTGCTCATCGTCTGGTCCGTCGGCTCGGCCACCGGCTGGATCGACGAGCGCAACCTGTCGGCGCCCTGGCAGGTCGTCTCCACCGCGCGGGACCTCGTCCAGGAGGGCAGGCTCCAGGAGAACCTGTGGGCCTCCACCCAACGCGCCCTCGCGGGCCTCGCGTTCGGCGTCGCGATCGGCCTGGTCCTCGCCGTGGTCGCGGGGCTCAGCCGTCTGGGCGAGGGCGTCATCGACGGCCCCGTGCAGGTCAAGCGGTCCATCCCCTCGCTCGCGCTGATCCCGCTGCTCATCCTCTGGTTCGGCATCGGCGAGTCCATGAAGATCATCACCATCACGCTCGGCGTGCTGGTGCCCGTCTACATCCACACCCACAACGGCCTGCGCACCATCGACAGCCGCTATGTGGAGCTGGCCGAGACGCTGCGGCTGAGCCGCCCCGCCTTCCTGCGCCATGTCGTCCTGCCCGGCGCCCTGCCGGGCTTCCTGCTCGGCCTGCGCTTCGCGGTGACCTCCGCCTGGCTCTCCCTGGTGGTGGTCGAGCAGGTCAACGCCACCAGCGGCATCGGCTACATGATGGAGCTGGCGCGGACCTACGGGCAGACGGACGTGATCATCGTGGGCCTGGTGGTCTACGGACTGCTCGGCCTGCTCTCCGACGGCCTGGTACGGCTGGCACAGAGGAAGGCGCTGTCATGGCGACGCACCCTGGCGGACTGACCCTCGGCGGCCTGGTCAGGACCTTCGGCGGACGCCGGGTCCTGGACGGGCTCGACCTGTCCATCGAGCCGGGCGAGTTCGTGGCGCTCATCGGCCGCAGCGGCTCCGGCAAGTCCACCCTGCTTCGGGTCCTGGCCGGAATCGACCACGACGTGACCGCCTTTGACGAGCTGAGCGCCCCGTCCAAGGTGTCGGTCGTCTTCCAGGACGCCAGGCTGCTGCCCTGGAAACGGGTCCTGGACAACGTCGTGCTCGGCCTCGCCGGACCCGGCGCGCGGGAGCGCGGCGGAACGGCGCTGGAGGAGGTCGGCCTGGCCGGGCGCGAACGCGCCTGGCCCGTCGAGCTGTCCGGCGGCGAGCAGCAGCGCGTCGCGCTGGCCCGCTCGCTGGTCCGTGACCCCGAACTCCTCCTGGCCGACGAGCCGTTCGGCGCCCTGGACGCGCTCACGCGGATCCGGATGCACGCGCTGCTGCGGCGGCTGTGCGACCTCCACCGGCCGGCGGTGCTGCTGGTCACCCACGACGTGGACGAGGCCATCGCCCTGGCCGACCGCGTCGCCGTCCTCGAAGACGGCCGGATCGCCGCCGACCTGCCCGTCGAACTGCCCGCGCCGCGCGCGCCCGGCAGCCCCGCCTACGCCGCCCTGCGCGACCGCCTGCTGACGCACCTCGGCGTCGACACCGCCGACCTGGCTGTCACCGACCTGGCTGTCGCCGACCTGGCCGTCACCGAAGGAGAGGACTCGTGACCCGACACGACGGCGCCGAGAGCCGCCGACAGCTCCACCTGAACCTGTTCATCTACCCGGGCGGACACCACGAGGCCGCCTGGCGCTATCACGGCTCCGCGCCCGAGCGGCTGCTGGACATCGAGTACTACCGCGAACTGGCCCGCCGCGCCGAGGCCGTCACGTTCGACGGTGTCTTCTTCGCCGACGGCCCGGCCCTGGCGGACAACGTGCGCTACGCCAGCCGGTTCCGCCTCGAACCGTTCACCTGGCTCTCCGCCCTGGCCACCGCCACCGAGCGGATCGGGCTGATCGCCACCGCCTCCACCACCTACAGCGAGCCGTACAACCTGGCCCGCCTCTTCGCCTCGCTCGACCACCTCTCGAAGGGCCGCGCGGGCTGGAACATCGTGACCACGGGCGCGCCGCAGGCCGCGGGCAACTTCGGCCTCGACGCCCACCCGGTGCACGCCGCCCGCTACGAGCGGGCGCGCGAGTTCCTGGACGTCGTGACGCGGCTGTGGGACAGCTGGGAGGACGAGGCGCTGGTCGCCGACCAGGCGTCCGGCCTCTTCGCCGACACCGACCGCATCCACCCGATCGACCACGAGGGCCCTCACCTGAGGGTCCGCGGACCGCTGAACACCCCGCGCACCCCCCAGGGCAGGCCCGTCTACGTGCAGGCGGGCTCCTCGGAGGACGGCCGCGCGTTCGCCGCCCGTTACGCGGAGGCCGTGTTCACCGCGCACCAGACGCTCGGCGACGGGCAGGACTTCTACGCCGACCTCAAGAAGCGCGCCGCGGCCCGGGGGCGCGACCCCGACGGGGTGCTGATCCTGCCCGGCATCAGCCCGTTCATCGGCTCGACGGAGGCCGAGGCGCTGGCGCTGCACGACGAGTTCAACGACCTCACCCAGCCCGAGTACAGCCTCCAGCTGCTCCACCGCATCCTGGGCGTGCGGCTGACCCCGGAGGAGCTCGACGGCCCGGTGCCGCGCGAACTCATCGAGACCGGCGGCGAACGCGGCAACGGCAGCCGCTTCCAGGTGATCCTCGGCATCATCGAGCGCGAGAACCCGACGGTGCGGCAACTGCTGCACCGCCTGGCGGGCGCCCGCGGCCACCGGGTGGTGGCGGGGACGCCGGAGCAGGTCGCCGACCAGATCCAGGAGTGGTTCGAGAACGGCGCGGCCGACGGGTTCAACGTCATGCCGCCGTGGCTGACGGGCGGCTTCGACGTCTTCGCCGACGAGGTGGTCCCGATCCTGCGCCGCCGCGGCCTGTTCAGGACCGAGTACACCGGCACGACGCTGCGCGACCACTACGGTCTGCCGAGGCCACGCAGCGCGTTCACGGCGGTCGGGGGAGGGGACTTCTGACGCTCGTTGCGGGTGGGGCGGCTTCGACGCCTGGCCTAGGTGGCCGGTGCTTGGCCGGGTGTCTGTTTCGTGCGGATGCACGAAAAGAGGCACCTACGGGGGGAGGGTTCGTGGGTGTTCGCCGTCCCGGTGACCGGCCGGTTTGTCGGGTGGAAGAGGTGGGTGTCCGAACGGGCGCAGCGGATGACGGCCGTTGGGGGTCGGTCTGTTCGCTGTGGCTGGGGTGGCGCGCAGCTGCTGCCGCCTCTGTGTGCCCTTGTTGGTCATCCCCGGGGCCGGTGGGGGTCGTTGCCCAACCGGGCCGTGGTGGCGGTGCGCGGTCGTCTGCCCTATTGGGCATCTGGAGGTGGGGACTGTTCTGAAACGCGAAACACTTCGTTTTAAACAGAGTGTTGAAAACAAAGCGTGCGCCGTTTGAAAACAGTCCCCACCCTCCGATGCCCGATAGGGCAACGAACCCACCGGCCCGCTACATAAGCCCAGGCGGCGCGCGGGCAACGACGAATACGTGCGGCCAGAGCAGGCCCGAAGGGTGCGCGCCACCCCAGCCACAGCGAACAGACCGGCCCAAGACCAGAGTCATCCGCTGCGCCCGTCCGGACACCCACCTCATCCAAGAGACCACTGGCCGGTCACCGGGACGACCCCGACCCACGAACCCTCCCCCCGTAGGTGCCTCTTTTCGTGCATCCGCACGAAACAGACACCCGGCCAAGCCCGCGCCACCTAATACTGCAACCGCATCTGGGGGTTGTGGCCTCGGCGTTTGTAGTGGGAGGTGCGGGCTCGGGCCTGGCTGCGTCTGCGGAAGCGTGACCAGTGGAGATGGTGCTCGTTGGTGTGGTGGCGGGGTGT
>NZ_LAVK01000511.1 GCF_001083795.1 Streptomyces sp. SBT349 | reverse complement strand
GGTCCGGGGCGGCCGGGGACTGCGCGGGTCGCTCCGGCTCGTCCGGCGCCGCGCCGTCTCCCCCGCAGCCCGCCAGCGACAACGCGGCCAGCAGGGCGGTGGCCACGGTGGCGGCTGTCGCTCTCATGGGCCCCTCGGTCCTCTCGTCCGATGCCGGCCCGCGGGAAGCGGGCCGGCACACTGGTGCGCCGTTCACTGGGCTGGATCAGGAAGGAACGCCGTTGGGCCCGCACTTGATGACGGGACGGATGCAGTCGCGCACCCGCCGGTCCATCTCGTCCTCGGGCCAGGCGTTGAAGAAGTCCCCGTGCATCGTGTATCCGGGCCCGGACGCCAGCCGGAATCCGGAGGGGTCACCGCTGACCGGGTAACGGAGCACCTGACGGAGCTTCGGCACGGCCACCGGGTGGGTGGAGGGGCACTGACCCGCCACCGGGTAGGCCATGTGACTCATGTGGTCCGGCGAGTCGAGGTCGGTGCCGTTCCAGCACTGCGGGAAGTCCAGGTAGGACTCGAGCGCGGTGCCGGACGGGCAGTTGACGAAGTCCTTCGACGGGTTGACGTGCCCGGCGTGCAGGCACGACCACCGCGCGATGGACTGGTCGGGGCTGGTGGCCCGCGCGTTGCCGGCCACGATCTTCAGACCCTGGGGAAGGGACTGGGTCTGCGCCACGACATTCGAGTTGACGCCCTCGCCCAGGTAGTAGAACGTCGCCGACTGCGGCTCGACGGGCTGGTTGTTCACGAACAGGGTCGGCACCCAGTAGGAGGACAGGTCGATCGCGGGGTCGCAGGTGCTGTCGCCCTCCAGCAGGTCGCCCAGGTTGGTGGTGTTGGCGTCCGTCACCGTGCTGCCGAAGAAACTGTGCGAGTGCGAGGCCCCCGGCATGTTGGGGAAGACGATCGGGTCGTCCGGCAGCCGGTGGCTGAAGTCGCACTCCGCGACGAACTCCGCCACGCGGACGACGTTCGGCTCGACGGCCTCCTCCTCGACGGCGGCCGTGGAGGTCGCCGAGGTGAAGAGCTGCGACGCCAGCAGGCAGGTGACCGCCAGCACCGCGTAGAGGGCGCGGCGCGGCCAGACTGCCGCCGCGGCGCGCGGATGGGGTGATTTCACGAGCTCTCCTTCATGGGGTGGGGGAGTTCAGAGAGCGCTCTCAGGCGGAACTTAGAAGTGGGCACGGGAGGCGTCAAGGCATCCGGCACGATCCCGGAACGGAAAACGGCAATGGGCATCGGAACGGCGAGAGAGCGCTCTCTCACCCGCCCGCTCCCCCGGCGCCCCGGAGGGGTACTAAGCTGGCCGTGCAGTAACGCACCACGGGAGCCCGGCGCACCGGGCTGAGAGGGAGGCTGAGCGGCCTCCGACCGTACGCACCTGATCCGGGTCATGCCGGCGAAGGGAGGAGTCGCGTGGTTCCGCGCACCGCACGAGAGTTCTCGCCGTCCCCACCGTCCCCGCCGTCCGCACCGCGCGCGTCGTTCGACGTGGTCGTGGTCGGGGGCGGCGTCATCGGCCTGGTCACCGCCTGGCGGGCCGCCGGGCGTTCGTTGCGCACCGCGGTCGTCGACCCCGCCACCGGCGAGGGCGCCGCGCGGGTGGCGGCCGGGATGCTGGCCGCCGTCACCGAGCTGCACCACGGCGAGGAGCCGCTGCTCGGGCTCGGGCTCGCCTCGGCGGCGCGCTGGGCGGACTTCGCCGAGGAGCTCGCCGAGGCGGCCGGAGCCGGCGTCGGCTACCGCGCCTGCGGCACGCTCGCGGCGGCGCTGGACGCCGACGACCGGGCGCAGCTGCGGGAGTTGCACCTGCTCCAGCAGCGCTGCGGCCTGGACACGGAGTGGCTGTCCGGCCGGGAGTGCAGAAAGCTGGAGCCGATGCTCGCGCCCGGCGTGCGCGGGGGGTTGCGCGTGGACGGCGACCACCAGGCCGACCCGCGGCTGGTCACGGCCGCGCTGCTGGCCGCGTGCGAACGCGCCGGGGTCACCTTCCTCCGCTCCTGGGCACGCGAGCTGACGGTCTCCGGCGACCGGGCGCGCGGCGTGGTCCTCGACGACGGAACGGCCGTGGCGGCGGGCCGGACGGTGCTGGCCGGGGGCTCCGGCAGCGGGCGCCTCGGCGGGCTGCCGCCCGAGGTGTCGGTGCCGGTGCGGCCGGTGAAGGGCCAGATCCTGCGGCTGCGGATCACGCGCGAGTACGCGCCGTTCCTCTCCCGCACGGTCCGCGCGGTGGTGCGCGGCGCCCAGGTGTACCTGGTGCCGCGGGTCAGCGGCGAGCTGGTCATCGGCGCCACCTCGGAGGAGCGCGGCTGGGATACGGCGGTGACCGCGGGCGGGGTGTACCAGCTGCTGCGCGACGCCCACGATCTGGTGCCCGGGGTGACGGAGCTTCCGCTGGTGGAGACCAGCGCGGGGCTGCGCCCGGCGACGCCGGACAACGCCCCGCTGCTGGGCCCCACCGCGCTGCCCGGGTTGTCGCTGGCCACCGGCCACCACCGCAACGGCGTGCTGCTCGCCCCGATCACGGGTGAGGCGCTGGCCGAGGTGCTCACCACGGGCGAACTCCCGGACTACGCCCGTCCGTTCGCCGCGGATCGCTTCGCCCGCCGCGGCTGGGAGGTGTCGGCATGACCGACTCGCTGGCGGTCTGGGTCAACGGCGAACGGCGCGCGTTCCCCCGGGGTACCACGCTGGAGGCGCTGGTGACGGGCCTCACCGCGGCCAGGGGCGGGGTCGCCGCCGCGGTGAACGAGACCGTGGTTCCGCGCGGCCAGTGGCGCGGCACCGCGCTGGCGGAGGGCGACCGCGTCGAGGTGCTGACCGCTGTGCAAGGAGGCTGACCGCATGACCACCCCACCCGACACCGCGCTCCCGGACACCGCCGCCGGGGCCGGGGCCGCGTCCGGCGGGAACGCCGCGGACGACGACGACACGTTCCTCCTCGGCGGGCTGCGGCTGACGTCGCGGCTGATCATGGGCACCGGGGGCGCCCCGAGCCTGGAGGTGCTGCGCGATGCGCTCGCCGCCTCGGGGACCGAGCTGACCACGGTGGCGATGCGCCGCATCAACCCGCGGCTGGCCGGCTCGGTGCTCTCGGTCCTGGAGGAGCTCCGCGTCACGCCGCTGCCGAACACCGCGGGCTGCCACACCGTGGGCGAGGCGGTGCTGACGGCGCGTCTGGCGCGGGAGGCGCTGGGCACCGACCTGGTGAAGCTGGAGGTCATCGCGGACGAACGCACCCTGCTCCCCGACCCGGTGGCCACCCTGGACGCCGCCGAGCTGCTGGTGGACGACGGCTTCACGGTGCTGCCGTACACCAACGACGACCCGGTGATCGCCCAGCGGCTGGAGGAGGCGGGCTGCGCGGCGATCATGCCGCTCGGGTCACCCATCGGCTCGGGGCTCGGCATCCGCAACCCGCACAACTTCCAGCTGATCACCGAGCGCGCGGGCGTTCCGGTCATCCTGGACGCGGGGGCGGGAACGGCCTCCGACGTGGCGCAGGCCATGGAGCTGGGATGCGCGGGGGTGATGCTGGCGTCCGCGGTGACGCGGGCCCAGCGTCCCGTGCTCATGGCGCGGGCGATGCGGCATGCTGTGGCGGCGGGCCGGCTCGCCCACCGGGCGGGCCGGATCCCGCGGCGGCACTTCGCCGAGGCGTCGTCCCCGGCCGAGGGGTTGGCGGCGCTCGATCCCGAACGCCCGGCATTCTCGTACTGATATACGATCCACGCTGTTGCCCGGGGGGCGACGCAGCAGGTGGCGCCAACCTCATTGGGGGGACCGTGACCACTCCGTACCCGGCCGAGAACCCGCGCCCCCCTGTTC
>NZ_LAVK01000510.1 GCF_001083795.1 Streptomyces sp. SBT349 | reverse complement strand
CACCCCCCCCCCCTCACCCCCGGCCCCAACCCCCTCCACGGCTGCACCACCGGCCTCGACAAACCCCTCTGGGCCGCCCCCCCCCCCCCCCCCGCCGGCCTCACCCTCCACCACACCAGCCCCCACGGCGACATGGGCTTCCCCGGCACCCTCACCACCCGCGTCGACTACACCCTCGACCAGGACGGCGCCCTCCGCATCGACTACCACGCCACCACCGACGCACCCACCGTCGTCAACCTCACCAGCCACATCTACTTCAACCTCGCCGGCGAAGGCACCGGAAGCATCGAGGACCACCGGCTGAGCGTGGCCGCCGGACGCTACACGCCCATCGACCCGACCCTGATCCCCACCGGCGAACTGGCCTCCGTCCGCGGCACCCCGTTCGACTTCCGCCGCGCCAAGCCCATCGGCCGCGACCTCCGCGAGGGCCACCCCCAACTGCTCATCGCCCAGGGGTTCGACCACAACCTCGTCCTCGACAAGGGCATCACCCGGCACCCGGAACCGGCCGCGACGCTGTACCACCCCGCGTCCGGCCGGACGATGAGCATCGCGACCACGGAGCCCGGCACGCAGTTCTACAGCGGCAACTTCCTCGACGGCACGCTCACCGGCACCTCGGGCCGCACCTACCGGCAGGGCGACGGGCTGTGCCTGGAGACCCAGCACTTCCCCGACTCCCCCAACCAGCCCGCGTTCCCCAGCACCGTCCTGCGCCCCGGCGAGACCTACCGCTCGACCACCGTCCACAGGTTCGGCGTGCGCCGCTGAGGCCCGGGGGCCTCAGCCCCGGCCGCGGCTCCAGCCCTCGGCGGCCAGCCGCGCCGCGTCGCGCGGCCTGCTGTCGTCGAAGACGACGCGCGGGCCGCGGGTGACGCGGATGGCGTCGAGGTGGACGCCGCGGCCCTGGTAGTCGCGGTCGGTGCGGTAGCTCCAGCGGATGTGCGTGGTGCCCGCGGGAAGGGCGGCCGTGGCGTGCAGCCACCGCCGCCCCGACCAGCCGGTGAACGAGCCGTCGGTGTCCCAGCGCCACTGTCCCGCGCGCAGGCCGAGCGGCACCGGGCGCCACGTCCCGCCGCCGTCGGCGGACGCCTCGAAGGCGCCCATGTCATGGGCCGGTTCGGTGTCGTACCACAGGCGGAACGTGGCCAGGCCGGCGCGGTCCAGGCCGCTCAGGGGGGCCGTCAGCGTCGCGGTGGCGGCGTCGGCCGTGCCCGCGAACCAGGCCGTCGCGCCGGAGACCGGGCGGACGGGCAGGGCGCGGGCGAAGGCGCGGGCGGGCATCCTGCGGTAGACGCTGTCCGTTCCCCAACTCCGCGTGGGGTGGACGCGGTTGGTGAGCATGACGAGGACGGTCCGCTCCACCGGGTCCACCGTGACGCAGGTGCCGGTGTAGCCGGTGTGCCCCGCCGTCACGGGCGAGCAGAGGGCGTCCATGTACGAGCGCTGGTCCACCTGCCAGCCCAGCCCCCGCGGCGAGGCGCCGATGTCGGCGTTGTGGTCGGTGAGCACCGCGCGGACCGTGTCCTCGGACAGGACGCGCGTGCCGTCGTACTGGCCGCCGTCGGCGAGGAGCTGGCAGAAGACCGCCAGGTCGGCCGCGGTGGAGAACAGCCCGGCGTGCCCCGCCACGCCGCCGAAGGCCCAGGCGTTCTCGTCGTGGACGGAGCCGCGGATCATGCCGCGGCCGGTGGCGGGCTGGTACTCGGTGGCGGCGACGCGCGGCAGCAGGCTCTCGGGCGGGTTGTACATCGTGTCGGTCAGGCCGAGCGGCCCGGTGACGCGCTCGGCGACCAGCGCGTCCAGCGGGGCGCCGGTGACGCGCTCCATCACCGTGGCGAGGGTGATGAGGTTGAGGTCGGAGTACTCGTAGCCGGCGCCGGGCGGGCGGGTCAGCGCCGAGGACCAGATCGCTGCGAGCCTGGCCTCGTTGTCGGGGAGGGACCAGAGGTTGACCCAGGAGACCAGGCCCGAGCGGTGAACGAGCAGCTGCCGCACGGTGATGGGGGCCTTGGCCGGGTCGGTCCCGGCGAACTCGGGGAGGTACCTCACCACCGGCGCGTCCAGGTCGAGCGCCCCCTGCTCGGCGAGCTGCGCGGCGACCGTCGCGGTGAACAGCTTGCTCACCGAGGCCAGGTCGAACACGGTGTCCTCGGCCATGGGCACCCACTGGTCGGCGGGCAGCTCGACCGGGGCGCCGCCCGCCTCGTCCCACGAGGCGTAGCGCACCGCGTGGCCGCGCGCCTCGTGGCTGACGATCACGCCGTCGCGCACCGCGATGAGCGTGAACCCGGGAAAGGAGGGTGCGGGCCGCCCCGGGCCGGGGGTGAGGAAGACCTCCGCCTCGTCGGCGATCCGCTCGACGTGCTCGGCGATCAGCCCCGCCTCCCCCGGCCGCCCGCGGCGCAGCGGCCGGGAGACGGCGGGGAAGCGGAGGTCCGCGGGCGTGAGGGTGGGCGGCCCCTGGCGCCACGCGGGGGAACGCGCCGGGCCCGCGGCGGCGGGGGCCGCCGCCGCGGAGAGCAGGGGTGCGCCGGCGGCCGCGGTCAGCCCCTGGAGCAAGCGTCTGCGTCGCATCGGGTGGGTGGTCCTTCCGGCGGAGGTGGGGAGGGCGCGGGTCAGCGGTAGAGCAGGTACTCGCGGCGCAGCGCGCGGAAGGCGGCGAGGTCGTCCTCCCAGAGGGCGGGGAGGTCGTCGGCGGCGGCGCCGTCCTCGATGGCGAGCCGGACCCGGTCGTTGCCGCTGAGCTTGTCCATCCAGAAGGCGTCGCCGCCGTCCTGGCTCCGCCAGCGGTGCTCCGGGAAGAGCCGCCACTGCTCGGTGATCATGGTCAGGGCGGCGCGAATCGGGTCGTGGGCGTCCGGGTCGGTGATCTGGACCTCGACGCCGCCGCACGTCTCGCCGGCCCACTTGGAGAAGGTGGGGGTGAAGTACGCCTCGCGGAAGCGGACGCCGGGCAGGCCGCGCTCGTTCAGCGCCTCCGACCAGCGGTGGTCGATGCCGGGGGCGCCGAGGAGCTGGAACGGCAGCGTGGTGCCGCGCCCCTCGGACAGCGCGCTGGCCTCGAACAGGCAGGTGCCGACGTAGAGATCGGCGGTGGTGGGCGTCGGCATGTTCGGGGAGGGCGGGACCCAGGGCAGGCCGGTGTCGGCGTAGCGGTGGCGGCGGCGCCAGCCGGACAGGCGTTCCACGTGCAGGTCGGCCCGCGCGCCGCCGGTGGCCTCGGGGACGAACACGTCGTTGAACAGGCGGGCCAGCTCGCCGACGGTCATGCCGTGGCGCTGGGCGATGGACTTGAGGCCGACGAAGGAGGAGTTGTCCGGGTGGAGCACGGGGCCCTCGGCTTCGGCGCCCGACAGGGGGTTGGGCCGGTCCAGGACGACGAACCGCAGGCCGAGGCGGGCCGCGGCCTCCAGTGCCAGGTACATGGTCCAGATGTAGGTGTAGAAGCGGGCGCCGACGTCCTGGATGTCGAAGACCAGTGTGTCCAGGGCCAGTTCGGCGAAGAGTTCCTCCATGGTGGCGGCGTTGTTGTAGGCGTTGTAGACGGGCAGTCCCGTCTTGGCGTCGATGAAGAAGTCCTCGCCCTCACCGGCCTGGGAGGTGCCGCGGAAGCCGTGCTCGGGCCCGAAGACGGCGGCGATGTCGACGCGGCCGTCGGCGACCATGACGTCCACGACGTGCTGGAGGTCGCGGTCGATGCCGGTGGGGTTGGAGATGACGCCGACGCGCTGCCCGTCGAGCGAGGCGTAACGGTCGGCCCGCAGCGTCTCGAAGCCGGTGCGGACCCGGCCGGGGGACCGGCCGGGTCCGCACCGGCTTCGAGACGCTGCGGGCCGACCGTTACGC
>NZ_LAVK01000050.1 GCF_001083795.1 Streptomyces sp. SBT349 | reverse complement strand
GTACGTGGGTGGGGCCGGGGTGGCGCGAGGGTATCTGGCGCGTCCCGGCCTGACGGCGGCGCGGTTCCTGCCCGATCCGTTCGCCGCGGGTGGGACGGCGGGTGGCCGGATGTACCGGACGGGGGACCTGGGGCGGTGGCTGCCGGACGGGTCGATCGAGTTCGCCGGCCGCAACGACGTCCAGATCAAGGTGCGCGGGTACCGGGTCGAGCCGGGCGAGATCGAGACCCGGCTGCGCGATCACGCCGGTGTCGGCGACGCGGCGGTCGTCGCGCACCGGGACCCGGACCGTGCGAGCGGGGGAGACACCCGGCTGGTGGCCTACTACACCCCCGCCGGTGCGGAGCGCGGCACCGCGGTCGACGCGGCGGGTCTGCGGGGGTACCTGGCGGGGGTGCTGCCGGGGTACATGGTGCCGGCGGCATTCGTCGAGGTGGATGCCCTGCCGTTGACGCCGAGCGGGAAGCTGGACCGGGCGGGGTTGCCGGCGCCGGGGATGGACGCCTTCGCCGTCGGCGAGTACCAGGCGCCGGTCGGGGCGGTGGAGAAGACCCTGGCGAAGGTGTGGGAGCAGCTGCTCGGGGTCGAATGGGTCGGGCGGCACGACGACTTCTTCGACCTGGGCGGGCACTCGCTGCTGGCGGTGCAGCTGGTGGGGCGCATGCGTGAGCAGGGCCTGGACTGCGATGTCCGCACGCTGTTCGAGACGCCGACGGTGGCCGGCCTGGCCGCCGCCGTGGCCGGGGCCGCCCCGGCGTTCGACGAGGACCGGGGACCGGACGGGTCCTGAACGAGGGGCACGGAGCGCCCGAGGGGATGCGGAGGAGCAGATGGACGACACCCGCACGAGCCGCCCGGAGCCGGCGGGGGCGGCCGGGACCGCGCTCCATGAACTGGCATGGGGTCAGAGGGCGATCTACGACCACCTCCGGTGCAACGGCTACGCCATGACCGGCGCGCTCGTCCGGTCCCTGTGGCACGTGCCGGAGCCGACGGGCGCCGAGCGGGTCCGGGCGGTGCTCGATGTCCTGGTGAGCCGCCACGCGAGCCTGCGCACCGTCTACGTCGACGCCTCCGGGGCACCGGCCGGTCCCTCGGTTCCGACACGGCGCGTCCGGCAGCGCGTCGAACCGCCGCGACCGACCCCGACCAGCGTGGTGCGTTGCCGCCGGGAGGAGGTCGACGCCCGCGCCGAGCAGCTGATGGCCCGGTGGGAGCGGGACTACGTCTTCGATCCCGGCGAGCCCTCGGCGATGGAAGCGGCCCTGTTCGAGACGGACGCCGGGGTGGTGGCCGTGGCGGTCGGGATCTCCCATATGGCGGTCGACGGAGTGGGGCTCGCGACACTGGAACAGGAGTTCCGGCACTGCCTGCGGCTCGCCGGGGCGGGGCGCCCGCCGGGGACGGGGCTGCCGCCCGTGCGCCAGCCACGGGAGCTGCTGACCGAGGAGGCCGGCGAGGCGGCACTGCGGGCCAATGAGGCGACGAAACGGTACCTCGCCACCGTTCTCCGGGAGACGCCCCGCGCCTTCCTGACCACCGGGCGGCCCCGGTCCGACCTGGAGGGCTCGCACGTCACCGCGATGTCATGGACCCTCCACGAACGAATCGGCAGGCTCGCCAAGGCCGTCCGGACGCCGGGGCAGACCGTGCTGCTGACGCTCGTGATGGCGCTGGTGGCGGCCCGGGCCGGGGAGAACCGTGTCCTGTTCAGAGCGCTGTCCGCCCGTCGGCACTGGTTCCGCGGCGAGTCCTACGTGGCCCCGCAGACCATCGCCGCGCTCGTCCACCTGGAGATCCCGGCGGCCGGCACGGTGCTCGACCTGCTCAAGAGGGGGCGCACCTCGACGATGGCGGGGTTCGCCCAGGCCGATTACGACCCCTGCGCCCTGGTCGATCTCCAGAGGGAGCGCGCCGAGGCGATGGGCGCGGTGACCGATGGCTTCTGCATGTACAACTGCGCCACACCACCGGCCGTGACCGCGGGCTTCGGCGGCGAGGGAGGCCGGCGACGGCCGACCGAGATCGTGGTGAACGAGCGCGCGGGCATCAACATGGACATGCAGTTCGCCTTCGCCTGCGCGTGGGAGGCCGCGCCCGGCGCGATCGGTGTCGACCTCCGCCACAACGATCGGCTCGTCGGAGCGGACGCCGCCACGTTCCTGCGGCGGTTGGAGCGGTTCGCCGAGTGCGCGGCGGGTGACCCGACGGCCACGGTCGACCGGGTCCTGCGGACGGCGGGGAGCGTGGAGTCCTGATCGGCGACGCGCTGCGGCGGCGGAAGGAAGCGGCGCAGAGGAAGCGGCGGAAGGAAGTCGACGACCTGCCGGACGCGACGCCAGACCCCTGGCGGATGCCGAGGCGAGCGAAACGGAGTATGTGGATGGATTCAGTGAAGCTGGCGTCCCTGCCGAACGGGCTCGAACTGTATACGGAGAGCCCCTCCGAGGCGCTGTTCATGTACGGGGAGATATACGAGCACGGCTGCTACGACTCGCTCCCGCTGCCGGACGAGCCGTTCGTGGTGGATGTCGGGGCCAACATCGGCATGTTCACCTTTCTGATCAAGGAACGCCATCCGAAGGCGCGGATCATCGCCTTCGAGCCGATTCCCGTCACCAGGCGGGTCCTGGAACGCAATCTCGCCCTGCACGGCATCACCGACGTCCGGGTGGAGGGCTGCGCGCTGGGCGACAAGGCCGAGTCGGATGTGCTGTTCACGCACTATCCGCGGCTTCCCGCGAACTCCACGCGCTATCCGGAACAGAAGGAGCTTCAGATCGCTGTCTGCGTCGAGAAGTTCCCGGATCAGGACATGCTGGAGCAGCACCGGGGACATCCGGTGCGGGTCCAGGTGGACCGGCTCTCGCGGCGCGTTCCCGCGGGACCTCGCATCGATCTGCTGAAGATCGATGTGGAGGGGGCGGAATCCCATGTGCTCGACGGCATCGACGCCGAGGACTGGGCGCGCATCGACCGGATCATGCTCGAAGTCCAGGATCTGGACGGCCGACTCGGCACGATCATCCGGGTGTTGACCGGCAGGGGTTTCCGTACCGAGGTCATGCCGAGCCCGATGCTGCTGGACGAGGTCCGGACCTTCCTCGTGATCGCGGTCCGCGAGGAGCGGTAGGCGGCCCGCCCGCCGGATACGCTCCCGAGGCGGCGTATCCGGCGGGCGGACGTCACGGCGGGTCGGCGGGGATCCGGCGGTGGATGTCGTCGAGCATGCTCCGCATCGCCAGGCGGAAGATCTCGGCCTGGTGGTCCCCGATGAACGAGGTGTGCCCGAACACTTCCAGGACGACGAGGCCGTGCATGTGCCCCCACGCGCTCAGGAGGAGCGCGGTGGCGGGGGGCGGTAGCTCTCCCAGGCCGTCCAGATGCGCCTGGAGCGAGGAGGAGAGCGCGGGGGTGTCGGCCGCGGCGAGTTGGGCCGGGGTGCATCCGTCGAACAGTTCGCGCTGGAAGATCGCGCTCATCCGGCGGACCGCCAGGGTGGTCGGGCCCTCGGCGGGTGCGGCGTAGTGCCGCAGGGGTGCCCCGTAGATGAGCTGGAACCGCTCGGGGTGGGTGATGGCCCACCGGCGGTAGCCCTCGGCCGCGACCACGAGGCGCGGCACCGGAGCGCCGTCCGCGGCGGTGTCACCCGCGGTGGTGTCGTCCGCGGTGGTGTCGTCCGCGGTGGTGTCGAGGGCGGTCCGCACGGCATCGGCCAGGTCCTCGTACGTCTTGGCGATGAGCGCGGTGAGGAGGGCGTCCCGGTTCGGGAAGTAGTGGTAGAGCGCCTGCACGGTCATGCCGAGGCTCCGGGCGACCGCGCGCAGGGACAGGGCCGCGGGGCCGTGTTCGGTGATGTGGCGCTCGGCGGCGTCCAGGATCTCCCGGGTGGCGGTGGCCCGGCGCCGCTGGCGCAGCGAGGGCGGAACCGTTCCGTGTTCGCCTGCGGGCATGCGGCCACCCTAGCCGACGCCAGAAAAACCTGACACTGCCAAATCCTGCCAGCCGCTGCCAGGTTGTGCCGTGGGGGACGGGCGCGCCGACCGCCTTCGTCCTGCTGTTCCCGTGCACCGGTGGCCCCATGCGACCCCCGCGCGCACTCGGCTTGAACCGATCGCCAGGTGGCCGCCTTCGGCGCCGTGACGCGGATGTACCGGGACGGAAACCGCGAGTGGGCGTGCGGCTCACGGCTCCGTGCGGAGATCGTTTCGCCGGAGAACCACACTGGGGTTCACGTGCCCATGTGTGGCGTGTACAACTGTTGTTCAAACTGTGCCGTGAAGTGACATCTGATGCCTGATGTTGTGGCGGCCGACGGGTGGGGGCCTGCCGGAGTGCCGTGCGGCAGCCCGCCGCTGACCACGAGAAGACGCAGATCAGCCGCTGGGCTGGCACTTTCCGAGAGGGTTCCCGAGACGTGGATGAGGCCCCCGCCACAGCACCGATAACCTGGTCGCAGCAGTCCATCTGGAGCCTGCATCGCCAGATAGAGGCCGACCCGACGCTGGCGACCTTCTATAATTTCTGCGATTACCTGCGGCTCGACCACCCTCTGCCGCGCGCCCTCATCGCCAAGGCCCTGGATCACCTCTTCCAGCGTCACGAGTCTCTGCGGACGACGTTCCAGCGGCACGCCGGGGGGCCCGCCCTCCAGGTGGTCACGCCCGACGGCAGACCCCGAGTGGAGTTCCATCAGGAGCACGAACTGATCGCGCGTCACCGCTCCATGGAATCCTTCGTCGACCACACACGGGCGACCGTACTTCGGCCATCGCTGGCACCGCCCGCGGAATTCCACGTGGTGTGCCAGGGCGATTCCGTCGTCGGGGTCGTGGCACTCGTGCACCACCTCTGCGCGGACGCGATGGGCCTGCACGCGCTCGCGGAGGATTTCGGACGCGTATGCAAGGACCTGGTCATGGGAAGGCCGATACGCAAGCCCAACCCGGGAATCCCACCGCTTGCCCAGTCGCACAGGGAGAACTCGCCCTCCGGGCGCGGCACCAGCGAGAGATCCCTGGAGCACTGGAAGCAGACGTTCACGATACCCACGGTGGCTCCCGCCCTCCCCGCGGGACGGGCACCGGGAAACAGCTGCGACGGAATCCTGACGTCCTATCGGCTGTCGCGAGCGGTACCGGGTCTGGCCAGGACGTTCGGCTTGACGTCCGGCGAGGTCATCCTCACCCTCTTCGCCGCCGTGGTGTCCACGTTCACGGGATTGCCGACGTGCCGCATCACCTGCCTCTGCTCCAACAGGGCGCACGACGGGATGTCCGTGTCCTGCTCCTTTCAGATGACGCCGGTTCTCTTCGACCTGCGCACCGCGGAGACCTTCGAGGACGCGGTGGGCGTCATGAAGGAGAACAGGCAGGCCATGATGACGTTCGCGCAGTACGACCACAATCGCAGAGTGACGGAGACCCTCCTGGCGCAGGAGCGCACGGGCCATAACCTCGCGCATCGCATCGAGTACAACTACATAGCTCGCCGCACCGCGAGCGGTCGTGCCGCGGCGGACGACTCGCGGCCATCGGAGTTCCGGTGGATGGTCGGCAGGCGGGAGCCGATGCCGGATCTCCTGAACCTCGCGGTGACCGACGACCCGGAGAAGACGCAGCTGTGCGTCAGCAGCGACACCTCGGTCACCGACCGTGAGGAACTGGAGCGTCTCCTGTACGCGATCGAGGACATCGCGACGAGCCTGGCGCGGGACCCGCACCGGCCGCTGGCCGAACTGACCGGGAAGGTGTCGCGACAGGAACAGGGCAGGAACGCGCGACTGTCCGCGTACCACGGCGGCTTCGTCGATCTCGACCACGCTCGGCAGGTGATCGCCGAAGCCGTCGGCGGCGCCTCCCCGGTGGCGGTCTTCGTCGAGAGCCGCCATCAGCCCGAGGACCTCGTGGCCTACGTGGCCCGGGACATGGCGTACCTCGAACTCCACCGGCTGCGCAGGCTCCTGCTGGAGCGGCAGTACGACGACCCCGGTCTGGTGGTGCCCACGTGGCTCGTATCGTGCGCCGGCCCTCCCGACGCCATGGACGACCACACCGCGTGGCGCGCCCTGGAGACCCTCGCACTCCCGCCCGGCGGACCACCACCCCTGACGGAGCCGGGAACGGAGCAGGAGGAAGCACTCTCCTCCGCCCTGCGCCGGCACCACGCGGACGCCGTCGTGAACCTCGAAATCTCCTACGTGGAGTGCGGTGGGCGCCTGGAGACCTGCGAAGACGTCGTCGAGCAGCTCATCGCCGCCGGGTACACGGGGATCACCCCGCCCGACTTCTGGAACCTGACCCCGCTCCGCCTTCTCGCGCGACGGCTCACCCGGGTGGGGCCCCCGGCAGGTCCCGTACGGGACGATGTCCTCTCCCGAGACGGGATGCCCCGTTGAGGGCGCCGCAGTGGCAGGAGCTCGGGGAGATACTGGCCGAGGCCGTCTCGAATCAGCACCTCATGCAACTGGTCGACTTCGGCGGCCTCGACGAGCCGCCGCCGCCCCCGGTGCACGCGGTGCCCCTGACGGCCATGCCGTACATCGACCTCGCGGTCATCGAGCTCGGCGAGGACTCGACGCCGCTGGCCGCCGGAAACGTCCTCTTCTCCCCCCGGTACCCGGACGGGATCGTCGTGCCCGTGGGACGGGACCTGGCGGCCACGTCGGTGCGCTGGCTGCGATGGGACACCGAGTCCTGGGGGCAGGGGAGGACCGGCGACAGGGAACTGACCCGGGCTCCCCTCACCTACCGGGCCGAGTTCATGTCCCCGTACACCGGGTGCGTGCACAAGCTCATGATCGCGTTCCAGGTTCTGCGGCTGGCCGACGAGGGGATCCTGGATCTCGACGCCGAGTACGCGTACCTCCCCGAGTGCAACGACGGGCCCGAGCGCTCCGCCCGGCCGGGCACCGCCACCCTGACCGCCTGGCTCGACCGGCTGATCACCGTGTCCGACAACCAGGCGGGATGCGCTCTCATCAAGCTCCTGCACGACCTCGACAGGGTAGGCGAGCTGAACGGCCTGCTCGCGGATCTCGGCCTGTCCACGCTCCAGTTGGGGGGGACCAATCCGCGCAGCGGCGGCAGGTGGCGCCCGGGACTCATCACCATGACCGCGCTCGACTCGGCACGCCTGCTCCTGCTGATCAGCGGGGCCCCGGGCGTCCTGTGGGAGACACCGGCAGGGGGGGAGGTGCGGTCCTCCCTCCTCTCCCCGCGGAGCAGGAAGCTCCTGATGGATCTCATGGCCGAGCAGGGGTACAACGACATGCTCTCCTCCGCCAACTGGATCGGCAGCGAGGACCGGCTGCCGGGAATCCCCCATTCGCCTCCTGAGCGATGGGTGGACCGGCGCTCCGGTCACATCGCCTTCGCCTCCGAGGACTTCGGGTACGACGTGCGCGCCCATCTGGGGGAGGGCGAGGTCGCCTTCGCGCACAAGACCGGCAACACCCACACGGTCTCGGCCGACGTCGGCATCGTGTCCTCGCTGCCGGGGCACCCCTTCCGCCACTACATCGTCGCGATCTTCACGACCCTGGGAAGCAGGTTCGCCGACCCGCGGCTGGCCGCCGGCACCACCGCGCCGGACGAGGTGTACACGGAGCGGATCGCCGGGATCGGCCGGGCCATCGACGTGGCCCTGACGCGGCGGGCGAGGGCGCGCGGCGGGCCCGTCCACCAGGGCACCGGTGCCGACGGGGGCAGGGCGCGTTGATGGACGAGGGCGGTGCGGAGTCCCGGCTGGCCGGGGGGACCGCGGGGCACAGGGCGCTGCGGCCGTATGTCGAGGTCGTGCTGGACGCTCTCGCCGACGGCGCGGCGCGACGGGCGGGGCCGCTGCCCCGGGGCGGTCCTGACGTCGCGAGGCGGCTCGTGGACGCGGCACCGGCGATCCCGGAACACGGCGAGGACGGCTCCGCCGTTCTGCGCGGGCTGGTGCGTGCGGTCGCCGAGGGCGCGGCGGATCCGGCCGATCCGCACTGCGTCGCGCACCTGCACTCCCCACCGCTGGCGATCGCCGTCGCCGCGGACCTCGCGGCCTCCGCTCTCAACTGCTCCCTCGACTCGTGGGATCAGGCCCCGGCCGCCTCCGAACTCGAAGTGGCGACCTGCCGTTCCCTGCACCGTGAGGTGTTCCCCGGCTCCCCGGGCGGGGATGTGCTCGTCACCTCGGGAAGCACGGAGTCGAACATGCTCGGGCTGCTGCTGGCGAGGGAGAGCCGCGGGCCCGAGACGGCGGTGATCTGCGGGGAGAACGCGCACCACAGCGTCCACCGGGCGGCCTGGCTGCTCGGCATGCGCGCTCCCCGCGTCCTGCCCACACCGCGTGGCGTCCTCGACCCGGACGCGGCGCGGGCCGAGCTCGGCCGGGACGGGGGACGGGCCCTCCTGGTCGCGACGGCCGGCACCACGGACACGGGAGCCATCGACCCGCTGGAGGAACTGGCGGTGGCCGCCCGCGACCACGGGGCGCGTCTGCACGTCGACGCGGCCTACGGCGGGCTGCTGCTGTTCAGCACGCGCCTGAGGCATCTGGTGCGGGGGCTCGACCGGGCCGACACCGTGGCGCTGGACTTCCACAAGCTGGGATGGCAGCCGGCGGCGGCCGGGGCCTTCGCCGTCCGCGAGGACGCGGATCTCGTCCACCTGAAGAGCCAGGTCGACTACCTCAACGCCGTCGACGACACGGACGCGGGGATACCGAGTCTGCTGGAGCGCTCGACCCGGACGACACGCCGCGCGGACATCCTGAAGATCGCCGTCACGTTGCGGGCGTTGGGGCGCGGTGGGATCGGCGAGCTGATCGAGAAGGTGCGCGACAGGGCCATGGACCTGGCCGCCCTCGTCTCCGACAGGCCCGAGCTCGAACTCCACGCGCCCCCCGGGATCTCGACCGTGCTGTTCCGGCCCGTCGGCGCCGCGGACGCCCATGTCGCCGAGCTGAGGCGCTGCCTGCTCAGCGAAGGCAAGGCGGTGCTCGGCCGCGCCGACGCGGCCGGTCGGCTCTGGCTCAAGGTGACGCTGCTCAACCCGCACGCGGTGACCGGCGACCTCGAAACGCTGCTCAAGCTGGTCGTGGACACCTCGCGACGCCTCGCCTCGCCGCGGGAGGACACCCCCACCGCGGGCGCCTGAGCCGCCCGCGGTGGGGGTGACGCACCGGCGACGCCACCGCTCGCCTCGTCGCTTCCGGGGGGCTCATCCGCCGGCTCGGCGGTCCGGGCCGGCGTCGGCGTCCGGGTCGATGTCCGGGCCGGCGTCGGCGTCCCCGTAGAGGCTGGCCAGCATCCGGGCGCGTTCCTCCGGGCCGAACACCCTTCGGACGGCGCCCTCCTCGAAGACGGCCAGATCGGGGAGGTCGCAGCCCCACAGCTCGCTGTACGTGGTGGTGTAGGCGCCGCAGTCGAGCAGCGCCAGACCCGAGGCCAGCACGGAGTCCGGGAGCGGGGCGTTCAGGCAGAGCACTTCGGGCACGGCGATGCCGTCCGAGACGTGGTACGTGTGCCAGGAGCCGTCCTCCTCCCAGCGCAACGGCACCGGGGGATAGGCCCGATCGGAGAACGGGGCCAGCACGTTGGTCCCGATCTCCGTGATCGCCCACCGGGTGCCGGCCGTGTGCTTGGTGCCGAGGATGCGGGTGAAGGCGATCGCCGCGTCGGAGACGAGGTGGCGTCCCGGTTCGAGGACCAGGCGCAGGCCCGGCCGTGTCCGGCGCAGCCCGTCCCTCGCGGCGTCGGCGAAGTCGTCGCAGGTCACGCCCGTTCGCTCCAGCACGGAGCGGGATTCGAGGCCACCGCCCAGGTTGATGATCCCGACGGGCCGCCGGTCCGTCGAGACGTCCGTGGCCAGGTCGCCCAGGATGCCGGCGAAGGCGCCGAACTGTTCCGGGTCCACGCATTTGCGGAGCTGGTGTCCGTGCACGCCCACCGTGCCCACGTCCGGGGACCGCAGGGCCGCCTCCACCAGTTCGGCCGCGTCCTCGACCGGCGTGCCGAGTTTGGAGTTGCCCCCGAAGAACGTGCCGGTGGCGAAGGCGCTGATCCGTATCGTGACGTCCGGGCGGACGCCGAGCCGCCGGGCCGTCGCGCACAGGGCGTCGAGCTCCTCCCGGCCGTCGATCCCGATGAGTCCGGCGCCGGAGCCGAGGAGGTCCTCCCGGGAGGACTCGTCACGGCGCACGGCGTTGGCGACCACGGAGTCCGGGGCGAATCCGTGGCGTCGGGCGAGACGCCATTCGAAGGGGCTCATGACCTCCACCCCGGCACCGGCCGCCCGCAGCGCCCGCAACACCGACGGCACGTAGCAGCTCTTCAGCGCGAAGTGGACGGACATGGAGGAACCGAAGTGCCGGGCGAACGCCCGGCGGATGTCGCGGTAGTTCTCCACGGCCCGCTGGGGAAAGAAGACGATGGCGGGATGCCCCCCGGACCACAGCGCGTCCGCCGGAGTCCCGTAGGCGTGCAATCGGCCGGCGTCGAAGCGCGTGTACGGAAGGACGCTGTCGATTTTCCGCAGTTCCTGCGGGGAGAGTCCGCGCAGCCGTATGTCGGTCGATACCTCGTCCATGCGCTGTGCCTTCCAGGTCCGGCGTCGTGGCGTGCCGCCGCGGTCGTGTCATGACGATGTCGTGGGCCCATCAGCGGGAGGGCGGGGCGCCCTGGACGGACTGGACCTCGTTCCCCTCGCCGAGCAGCACGACGGTGGGCTTGTGGCTGCCGACCTGGTCCTGGTCGATGTCGCAGTAGGTCAGCACGATGACGATGTCCCCGGGCTGGACCAGCCGCGCCGCCGCCCCGTTGAGGCAGACCTGGCCCGGCCCGCCGCCGATGGCGTAGGTCTCGAAGCGCTCGCCGTTGTTGATGTTCAACACGGTGACCTGCTCGTTCTCCGCGATGTCGGACAGCGACATCAGGTGGGGATCGAGGGAGATGGACCCGACGTAGTTCAGGTCGGCTTCCGTCACCGTGGCCCGGTGCAGCTTGGACTTCAGGAAGCGACGTCGCATGGTGGTGCGTTCCTCTCCGCGTGTGGCCGGTCAATCGCCGAAGGGCTTGCGGTAACGGCCGAACTCCGCGACGCGGCGGAATCCGGCGCTCTGGTACAGCTCGTAGGAGCGGTAGGGGTTGGCGGACCCGGTGAACAGCCGCACACCGCCCGCGCCGTGCCGGGCCAGGGCGTGCAGGCCGCTGATCAGGAGCGCCCGGCCGAGTCCCCGGCGTCGCCGGTCCTTGCGGACGCTCAGCTCGCGCACCTCACCGACGGGGCCGCCGTCCGGTCCGGCGTCACCCGCTCCCGCGACACCTCCTCCGGCGACACAGAGCGCCGCGCCCACCACCTCGGAGCCGTCCCAGGCGACCTGCCAGTGCGCCGGCTCGGCCCGCCGGGCGAACTCCTCGAAGTCCCAGCCCCCGACGTTGCCGGTGTCGGCGTACGCCTCCCGGACCATCTCCCAGACGGGCCGGTAGTGGGACTCCTCGGCGGGCCGCAGGCGGGCGCCGCCGGGCAGTTCGCCGGGCAGCGGTGGCAGGTCCCCGAGGCCCGCCCGCTCGAACTCGGTGACGCTGAACACGCGCCGGTACCCCAGGTCGGTGAGCAGCGCCACGCTCTCCGGCTCGACGTCGGCGGCGTTGGCCGCGAAGCAGGCGCGATCGACGGTGCCGTGCGCACGGGCCAGCGCGGCGATCCGCTCCTCCGCCCACCGCACCATCGCGGTCCCGGCGCCCCTGCCCCGCAGGGCGGGAAGCAGCCAGCCGCGGTGCAGGTGGACCTCGGTGCCGTCCTGGTCACGCCACGAGGTGATGGTGGCGTACCCGGCGACGGAGCCCTCGTGCTCGACGAGCACCTGGTCCCGGTGCGGATCGCCGGGCGCCGCCGCCGCGTCGGCGACGGCCCGCGAGGTGGGCAGCGGCTCGACCACCGACCGGGGATCGATGCCGCCGCCGCCGTCCCGGCACGCCAGCCGGACCCGGAGGATGTGCGGGTGATCCGTCTCGCCCCGGTAGGGGCGGAAGGCGAATCCGGGGGGAACGGGCACCGACGCGCTGTCCACGGGCATCCTTCCTCTCATGTCCTGTACGCGATGCTCGCGTCCTCGATCCGTTTCAGGCGACCGGCGGCGAGCACGGCGTATCCGAGCACGGTGAATCCGACGAGGAAGGCCGCGATATGGGTGATCAGGCCGTCGACGCCGACGCTGTCCGGATTCAGGAAGTAGTAGGGATACCGGTCGGTCAGCGATCCGCGAACGAGCACGGTGGTCACATAGCAGACGAGATAGGCCAGCCACGCCAGCGGGTACCAGGTCCGGCGCGGCGGGCCGTTCGACGGGTCGCTCGATGCGCCGTTCCGCGTGCCGTTCGTTCCCGTCACCACCCAGTCGGTGAGGACCGCGGCCGGGACGAGGACGTGCGCCAGCGTGTCACCCAATCCGTAGGAATCCCAGCCGTCGGCGAGCAGCAGGCTGTACACGATTCCGGTGATGAGGATGTACAGCGTGACGGCGCCGCGCACGAACAGCGCGGCCTCCTGCCGGCGTTCCTGCCGCGGCGCCGGCCATGCCGCCAGCCAGAGGAAGCAGAGCGCGACCATCACGTTGCTCTGCTGCGTGAAGGACATGAGGCTGTCCCCCGCGGTCGGGTAGGCGGTGGTGTTGATGGCCAGTCCGGCGATGGCCGCGGCCGCGATCACCAGGCGCCACACGCGTGACTGCCAGTTCTCGGTCACTGGCCCCGCTTCTCCATCTCCCGTATGAGGCTGGCCGGCCGCATGTCGGTCCAGTTCTTCTCGACGTAGTCGAGACATTCCTCGCGCCCGGCCGGACCGTGCGCCGTGGTCCAGCCGGCGGGGATATCGGCGAACGAGGGCCACAGGGCGTGCTGGTTCTCGTCGTTCACCACGACGAGGAACTCACCACTGGGGTCGTCGAAGGGGTTGGTCATGACGCGGTCCTTTCTGGTGCTGCCATACCGACAAGGATCTGGCGGGGAGGTTCATAGGGGGAGCGGCCGTGTGCGGTGAGCATGTTGTCCAGCAGGAGCACGTCTCCCTGTTTCCAGGGGAATTCGATCCGCTCCGCGTCATAGGCGGCTCTGAGCTCGTCCATGACCTCGGGTTCGATGTCGCTGCCGTCGCCGTAGTACGTGTTGTTCGGGAGGCCCTCCACACCCAGGGAATCGATCAGCACCGAGGAGAGATCCGCGCCGAGCGTGGAGACATGGAAGAACGTGATGTGGTTGAACCACACCGGTTCCCCCGTCGAGGGATGACGGGCCACCGCGGGCCTTCTCTGCCGCGTGCGCAGCCGGCCTTCCCCGGTCCATTCGCAGGTGATGTCGTTCGCCTCGCAGTACCGCCGCACCTCCTCGGGGTCCTGGGTCTGGAACGCCTCCTGCCAGCTGAGCCCGAAGCCGTCGGAGAACGTCCGGGCGTACACGTAGCCCTGCTCGGCGAAGCGGTCCCGGATGGGCGCCGGTATCCGGTCGTGGATCCGCCGGCAGTCGGCGAGGGGGGTGGCGCCGCCCGACGCGGCGGGCTGGGCGCAGTAGAAGCAGATGTACCGGGGCCAGGTCACGTTGTAGGACTGCTCGTTGTGCAGGTAGATGGGCTCGTGGGGCGGGTGGTCCGTCGAGGTGTAGACGTTCCGGTAGACGGCGTGCCGGGGCGAGGAGCGCTCCACGTAGTCGAGGGGGTCGCCGCACACGCGGGCGACCAGTTCCTCGAACGTCTCGGCCGAGACGTTCTCGAAGCCGCGCAGCAGTACGGCGCCGTGGCGGGTGATGCGGGCGCGCAGGGCGTCGGCGCGCGCCGACGCCCAGCTCACCAGGTCGAGCGGCGCGCCGGCCGGTTTGACCGCCAGCGGCATCAGCCGCTGGCCGAACAGCGGCCGTTCGACGACTTCGGTTCCCCACTCTGGCTGGTTCGTCATGACACGTCCTCCGCTTCGTTCGTTCCGTTGCCCCTGGCCGCCTGGCCGGCCCCTCCGGTCGCGCGGACGGGAGTGCGGCGCGCGCCGCGGAGCCGCAGCGCGCTGGCGGCCTCACGCTTCTCGCGCTCGGCCCCTCGCCGGCGCTCCCGGTCCGCGTCCAGCTCCGCGACCAGGCCGGAGAGCCGGATGCCGGGGGTCCCGGTGACCCGCGCCAGCACCAGGCGCAGCTGTTCGAGGAGCAGCCGGACCACGGAGGCGCCGAGCAGATCCGTGTCGTACTCGGCCGACAGGCGCAGCACCGGGCCGTCCTCGACGACGCGGACGTTGAGGTCCACCTGCGAGGTGCCACGGCTCGCCTCGAACGGTTCGAGGCGCAGGCCGGGCAGTTCGAGCCGCTGCTCGGGCACGTTGTGCATCACGAGCTTGACCTGGACGACCGGCGCGTGGCCCACGCTGCGGCGCGGGCTCACCGCGCTCACCAGCCGCTCGAAGGGCAGCTCCCTGTGGTCGTAGGCGCTGAGCGTCGCGCCGCGCACCCGGCCGAGCACCTCGTGGAACCGGGGGTCGCCCGACAGGTCGGCCCGCAGGGGGAGCTGGTTGACGAAGAACCCCATCAGGTCCTCCAGCGCCTCCTCGTCGCGGCCCGCCACGTCGGTGCCCACGACCAGGTCCTCCCGCCCGGTGCGGTGGTGCAGCACGACGGCGAACGCGGCCAGCAGGCACATGAACGGCGTGACGCCGGAGCCGGTGGCCAGGCCCCTGACCGCGGCGGTCAGCGGCGCGGGCAGCTCGGCCGTCTCACTGGCGCCCCGGCCGCGCGACGCGCCGCGCGGCCGCCCCGGGGCGAGGTCGAGCAGCGGGGGCGCGCCGTGGAGCTCCCGCCGCCAGTGGTCCTCCAGCCGCGCCAGCGCGTCGTCGTCCAGCACCGCGCGCTGCCAGGCGGCGTAGTCGGCGTACTGGACGGGCAGCTCCGGCAGGGGCGAGGGCTCGCCCAGGGCGAACGCCCCGTACAGCGCCGTCAGTTCGCGGATCAGCACCCGGATCGACCAGGCGTCGCTCGCGATGTGGTGCGTGCTCAGCACGGCCACGTGGTGGTCCTCGCCCAGGTGGACGAGGGTGGCGCGCAGCAGTGGCCCGCGTTCCAGGTCGAACGGCTCGCGCACGGCCGCGCGCACCGTCCCGCTCAGCGCGGCGTCGGGATCCGGCTCGCCGCTCAGGTCGGCCCGTTCCAGCCGCAGCGGGGTGTGCGGCCGGACGAACTGCGCCGGCTCGCCGTCCTCGTCCGCCCCGAACGTGGTGCGCAGCGCCTCGTGCCGCCGCGTGATCTCCGACAGCGCGCGCTCCAGGGCGTCCGTGTCGAGCGCCCCCCGCATCCGCACGGCGGCGTGCAGGTGGTAGGCGGCCGACTCCGGGTCCGTGTGGTGGAGGTACCACAGCCGCCGCTGCGCGAAGGACAGCGGCCTGCCCCGCCCGTCCTCGGGGGCGGCGCCCGCGGCCGGCGGCCTCCGCGCGCCGCGCGGCCCGGCGCGCAGCGCGGTCACCCGCCGCGCCAGCCGGGACACCGTCGGGAAGGCGAAGACGTCGCGGACCGTCAGCGCCACACCCCAGGCGGCGCGGACGCGGGCCAGCACCTGCATGGCGCTGACGGAGCTGCCGCCGAGCTGGAAGAAGTCGTCGTGCACGCCCACGTCCTCCCGGCGCAGCACCGACTCCCAGTCGGCGCGGATCGCCTCCTCGACCGGGTCGCCCGGCTCCCGCCTCGCCGCCGGAGCGGCCGAGGCGCCGCGCCCGGCGCCCGCCTCGGCGGCCAGGGCGCGCCGGTCCACCTTGCCCGTGGGCGTCAGGGGCATGCGGTCCACGGTCACGACGCGGAGCGCGACCGCGGCGGGCAGCCGTTCCCGGGCGAACCGGGCCACCTCGGCGGGCGGTTCGCCGCCGCGCGTGACGACGCAGGCGAGGAGCGCCGGGGCGTCCGCGGCGCCGGTGACCACCACGGCCGCCTGCCGTACGCCGGGGTGTCGCAGCAGGACCGCCTCGATCTCCGCGGGCTCGACGCGGACGCCGCCGAGCTTGACCTGGTCGTCCGCCCGGCCCAGCAACTCGATCTCGCCGCCCGGCAGGTGGCGCCCGAGGTCACCCGTGCGGTACAGGCGCTCCCCGGTGCCGAAGGGGCTCGGCACGAACCGCCCGGCCGTCGGGCCCGGCGCCCCGGCGTAGCCGCGCGCGACGCCCGCGCCCCCCACGTACACCTCCGCGACGGCGCCCACGGGGGCGGGCCGGCAGGTGGCGTCGAGGAGGTAGGCGCGCGCGCCGTCGAGGGGCCGGCCCACCGGGACGCGCCGCGCGGGCGGGGCGTCGCGGGGGAGTTCGTGGTGGGTGGCGTCCCACGCCTCGGTCGAGCCGTAGACGTTCACGAGCGTCCGGCCCGGCAGCCGCTCCTCGAACAGCTCCACCAGGCGCGGCGGGAGGGGCTCCCCGCTGGTCGTCCACAGCCGCAGCGCGGGCAGTCGGCGCTCCAGCGGGTCGCCGTGCCCCGGAGCGTCGCCGTGCTCCAGCAGGGCGGCCAGCAGCGTCGGCACGAGCAGGATCCGGGTGACCCGGTGCCGGGCGAGCAGCGCGACGAGCCGTGCCGGGTCGTGGACCGCCTCCTGGGGCACCAGCAGGGACGGCACCCCGGCCAGCAGCGGCCCCAGCGCCTCCGCCAGCGCGTCGACGAATCCGATCGGCGTCTTCTGGCAGCCCCTCTCGCCGGGGCCGAACGGGTGGGCGCGCCACGACCAGGCGAGCCGGTGGTGCACCTGCCGGTGGGGCAGGGCCACCGTCTTCGGCCGGCCGGTCGAGCCGGAGGTGGTGATCAGGGCCGCCAGGCGCTCCGGGTGGATCTCCAGCCCGGGGTTCTCGGCGGGGCACCGCTCGATGGCCTCGCGGTCGCCGTCCAGCAGGACCATCACCGGGGGGCGGCCCGCCCCCGGCTCGGGGGCCAGGTCCCGCCGCGCCACCAGCACGGCGGGCGCGGTCCTTCGCAGGAGGTCGGCGCGGCGTTCCGGGGGCAGGGCGGGGTCGATCGGCAGGTAGGCGGCGCCCGCCTTGAGGACGGCGACCATGGCCGTCGTCAGGTCGAAGGACCGCTCCAGGCACACGGCGACGGGCGCCTCGGGCGTGACGCCGCGCGCCAGCAGGAAGGCGGCGAGGCGGTTGGCGCGGTCGTTGAGCTGGGCGTAGGTCAGCCGCTCCGCGCCCTGGAGGAGGGCGGTGCCGCCCGGATCGAGGCGCACCCGTTCCTCGAACAGGGCGGGGAGCGACCGGTCGTCGTGTGCCACCCCGTGGCCCGTGTCGTTCCACTCGCGCACGACGCGGTCCCGCTCGGGCCCGGACAGCGCCTGGTGGGTCTCGTGGCGTCGCTCGGGTCCGGCGGCCATGGCGGCGAGCACGCCCGCGTAGTGGCGTGCCATCCCGGCGAGCTGCCGTGCGCCGATGCGGGAGGGGTCGCGGTGGAGTTCCAGCCGCAGCCGGGAGGAGCGGGGGTCGACGCTGAACTCCGCGAAGAGCCCGAAGGCGGTGCTGTTGGCGTCCGTCGCGCCGAGCAGTTCCAGACCCTCGGTGTTCCGCAGCAGGTCGTAGACGTGGAAGTGGACGAAGTTGAAGGCCGTGTCCCGGTAGGCGGCGTCCTGCCCGCCGTCCGCACGCGCCATCGGGTAGCGCCGGTGGGGCAGCGCGGAGCGCTCCTCCTCGAACGTCCACCGGGCCAGGTCGGCCCAGCTGCCGGGCCGCAGCGTCGCGGTCTGCGGCACGACGTTCACGAACTGGCCCAGCACGCGTTCGCCGTCGGTCTCCTCCAGGCGGCCGTTGACGACCAGTCCGGTGGACACGCGCGAGCCGCCTGTCAGGATGCCGAGCACCTTGAGGTGAGCGGCGAGGAGCACGCTCTTGAGCGGCACGGCCGCCCGCGCCGCGAGATCGCGCAGGCCCCGCTCGACGTCCTCGGGCACCTCCACCTCGCTGCGTGGCGTGGCGTCCTGGCCGGTCACGGCGGGATCGTCGATGTCGTCCGGCCCGTCGGGCTGCCAGGGGGGCAGCCGCCCGGCGGTCCCCGCGAGCCGTTCCGTCCAGTAGCGGTGCTGCTCCCGCGACGCGATGGCCTCCCGCTCGGCGCGGACGAAGTCCCGGTACAGGCTGGCGGGCGGTTCGGGTGCCGTGTCCCGGCCACCGAGGGCGGCGGTGTAGCCGTGGAGCAGCTCACTCAGCAGGGACGCGCTGCTCCAGCCGTCCAGGATCAGCGCCGAGGTGCTCAGCGACAGCTGGAAGCTGTCGTCGGTCAGCCGGCAGACGTGCACGAGGAACAGCGGCGGCGCCGCCAGGTCCGCCTCGCGGCGCCGCTCGCGCCCGGTCCAGTCGGCGAGCCACGCCTCCCGCTCCTCGGGCGGCAGGCCGCGCAGGTCGGCGACGTCGAGCGGGACGTCCACCTGCTCGTGGACCAGCTGGAGCGGCTCGGCGTAGCCGCCGACGTCCAGGGAGGTGCGCAGCAGCGGATGGCGCGCGCACAGGCCGGACAGCACCTCGCTCAGCCGGTCGCGGTCGAACCGTCCGCGCAGGTGGAGGCCGAGCACCTGCCGGTACAGCGCCTGGTCGGCGGCGAACTCGGTGTCGAAGAGACTGCCCGCTTGGGTGGCCGACAGCGGGTAGGCGTCCCGCACCGAGGCGGGAAGCCGTTCCCGGTCCTCCGGCGAGATCAGTTCGAACGGCCGGCTCGCGGGGCCGGCCGGCCCCGCCGCGGTGGCGGCGCGCGCCAGCTCGCGCACCGTCTGGTGGGCGACGACCTGCCGCACCGAGAGATCCAGCCCCAGCTCGCGGGCGCGGGAGACGACCTTGATGCTGAGGATCGAGTCGCCGCCGAGCACGAAGAAGCTGTCGTCGATCCCGACGCGGTCCACGCCCAGCACGCTCACCCACACCTCGGCCAGCGCGTGCTCGGTCTCCGTGACCGGGGCGGCGTAGGCGCCGATCTCCGGCCGCTCGTCGCCGGGTTCGGGCAGGCGGCGGCGGTCCACCTTGCCGTTGGCGGTGAGCGGCAGCGCGTCGAGGAACACCAGCGACGCGGGCACCATGTGCTCGGGCAGACCACGCCGCAGGTGCGCCAGGATCCCGGTCGGCGAGGGGCGGGGCTCGCCGGTCACCAGGTACGCGACCAGTCGCGCCGGCCCCCGCTCGGGCCCGTGGCCGGTCACCACGGCGGACCTGACCTCCGGGTGGGCGGCCAGCGCCGCCTCGACCTCGGCGGGCTCGATCCGGAAGCCGCGGATCTGGACCTGGTTGTCCACCCGGTCGAGGTAGTCGAGGCCCCCGTCGGGCAGACGGCGGGCCCGGTCGCCCGTCCGGTACAGGCGGGCGCCCGGCTCGGTGGCGAACGGGTCGGGGACGAACCGCTCGGCCGTGATGGCGGGCTGCCCGGCGTAGCCCCGGGTGACGCAGGCCCCGCCGATGTACAGCTCGCCCGGCACGCCGACCGGCACCGGGCGCAGGCGGTCGTCCAGCAGGCGGAGGGTGGCCCCGGCCATCGGGTGGCCGATCGGGACGCGCGGCGCGGTGTCCTCGGGGCGGCAGCGCCACCAGGTGACGTCGATGGACGCCTCGGTCGGCCCGTAGACGTTGTCCAGGCGGACGTCGAGTTCCCGCAGGAAACGCCGCTCCAGCGCGCGCGGCAGCCGCTCGCCGCCGGAGAGCACCAGCCGCAGGCTCGTGCACTCGGCGACCGCGGGCTCCGCGAGGAACGGTTCGAGCATCGAGGGCACGAAGCGCAGCCGCGTCACCCGCTCCGCCCGCACCACGTCCACCAGGTACGACGGATCGCGGTGACCGCCCGGCACCGCGACCACCGCGCTGCCACCGCACAGCAGGGGCAGGAAGATCTCCTCGATGGAGGTGTCCACGCCGACCGGGGTCTTGAAGAGCACCCGGTCGCTCTCGTCGAGCCCGTAGGTGTCACGCAGCCACAGCAGGCGGTTGAGCATCCCCCGGTGCGTCCCCATGACCCCCTTGGGAGCGCCGGTCGAGCCCGAGGTGTGGATGACATAGGCGAGCGAGTCGCCCGTGACCGCGACGCGCGGCGGCTCCTGCGCCGTCTCCTCGCCGGGGGGAGCCAGCACCACCATGCCGTCCGTGGCACCCCCGGGCAGCGGGCCGGAGGCGGTGACCACCAGGCGCACGCCCGCCCCGAGCAGCATCCGGCGCAGCCGCTCCGGCGGGTGACCGGGATCGACCGGCACGTACGCGGCCCCGGCCTTCAGGATGCCGAGCAGCGCGACGACGAGGTCGGGCGAGTGGTCGAGCGCGACGCCCACGGGCGTCTCGGGCCCGGCGCCGTGGTCGCGGAGCCGGTGGGCGAAGGCGTTGGCGCGCTCGTTCACCTCCCGGTAGGTGATCCCGGCCTCGCCGCTGGTGAGGGCGAGGGAGCCGGGGGCCTTCCGGGCCCGCTCGTCGACGAGCTCGTGCACCAGGCGCCCGGCGGCCGGCGGGTGGGGCGGGCCTCCGTCACCCGGCGGGGCGCCCCCGGGCCGCTCGCCGTCGCCCGCCAGGTCGATCCGCCACAGCGGGGCGCCGGGGTCGGCGACGGCCCGCTCCAGGAAGGCGGTGAATCCGTCGGTGAGCCGCGCGACGGCGGCCTCGTCGAACAGGTCGGTGGCGTACTCGGCCCAGCAGGTCAGCCTCGGCTCGTCGGAGAACATGAACGTCAGGTCGAACTTGGCCGTGCCGTTGTGGACGTCGTACGACTCCATGGTGAGGTCGGGGGTGGCGGCCGCGGGGGAGGGGACGTTCTGCAGGACGAGCATGGCCTGGAAGAGGGGGGTGTGGCTCAGGTCCCGCTCGGGGCGCAGCTCCTCCACCAGGCGCTCGAAGGGCACCCCCTGGTGCTCGAACGCGCCGAGCACCGTGCGCCGTACCCGTCCCAGCAGGTCGGTGAACGACGCGCCACCGGACACCCCGCCGGACACATCCGTGCGCAGCACCAGGGTGTTGGCGAAGAACCCGACCAGGCGTTCCGTCTCCGCATGCTCCCGGTGGGCCACCGGCGTCCCCACGCACACCTCCCGCTGGCCCGCGTACCGGCCCAGCACCGCGGAGAACGCCGCCAGCAGCACCATGAACACCGTCACCCCCTCACGCCGCGCCAGCTCGCGCACCCGCCGCGTCACCTCGTCGGGGAGCGTGAACTCCCGGCGGCGGCCCTCCCCCGAGCGCTGCGCCGGCCGGGGCCGGTCGGTGGGCAGGTCGAGCAGCGCCGGGGCACCGGCGAGCTCCTCGCGCCAGTACGCCAGGCCGGCCGCCAGCCGCTCGTCCGTCAGCGTCTCCCGCTGCCAGGCCGCGTAGTCGGCGTACCGGATCGGCAGCGGTGGCAGCGGATCCGGCTCGCCGGTCGCGAACGCCCCGTACAGCGCGGCGAGTTCCTCGACCACGATGCTCAGCGACCAGCCGTCCGCCGCGATGTGGTGCACCGTCAGGAGCAGCAGGTGGTTCTCGGTGTCGCGCCGCAGCAGGCGGACACGGAGCGGCGGCCCCTCGGCGAGGTCGAACGGCGTCCGTGCCTCCTGGAGGGCGAGGCGGCGCACCGCCTCCTCGCCCTCGCCGGCCGGGACCTCCGTCACCGGCAGGGGCTCGGCGGGCGGCGCGGCGACCGAGGTCACCAGCGCCCCCTCGCGCAGCGTGAACCGCGTCCGCAGCGTCTCGTGCCGCTCCCACAGCGCGGCCACGGCCCGCTCCAGCGCCCCGGCGTCGAGCGGTCCGCGCAGCCGGACGGCGGCGTACACGTGGTAGCCCGGATGGCCGGGGGCGAACCGGTCGAGGAACCACATGCGCTGCTGCGCGAAGGACGGCGGCGCCCAGGGGGTGGGGGGACGGGGCGTGATGGCGTCGCCCTCCCGCTCCCTGCGCAGCATCTCCAGCAGCGCCCGGCGCTCCGGCGACAGGGACCTGATCCGTTCCGGGAGTCCGCTCACGACTGCCCCCTCTCGCGCAGCATCCGGGCGACCTCCTCGTCGCTCAGCCCCTCGACGGCGGCGACCATGGTCGCGAGGTCCTCCTCGGCGTCCTCGGCCTCCTCGCCGAGCCGCCGCTCGATCTCGGTGGCCAGCCCGGCCACCGAGTCGGTGTCGAACATCACCCGCAGCGGCAGGTCGACGCCGAGTCGCTGCCTGATGCGGGACACCACGCGGGTGGCCATGAGCGAGTGACCGCCGAGCTCGAAGAAGCGGTCGTCGGCGCCGATCCGCTCCCGGCGCAGCACCTCGGCCCAGATGGCGGCCACCGCGCGTTCGGTGTCGGTGCGCGGCGCCACGAACGGCGCCCGTGCCGGTGACCCGTCGGCCGCCTCGGGCAGCGCCGCCCGGTCCACCTTGCCGTTGGCGTTCAGCGGGAAGGCGTCGAGGCGCACCAGGACGCCGGGCACCATGGAGGCGGGCAGCCGCTCGCGGAGGAACCGGGTCAGCTCCGCGGCGAGGCGGGCGTCCCCGCCCCCCTCCCCGCCGTCGCCGTCGCCGTCGGGGCCGGGGGCGGGGTCCGCCACGACGTACCCCGCCAGGCGCGCCTCGCCCCGGTCGTCGCGGCGGGCGACCACGAGCGCCTCGCGCACGGCCGGGTGCCGTTCCAGCGCGGCCTCGATCTCGCCCGGTTCGACGCGCAGGCCCCGCACCTTGATGAGGTTGTCGGTGCGGCCGAGGAACTCGATCGTCCCGTCCGCGTGACGGCGGACGCGGTCCCTGGTCCGGTACATGCGGGCGCCGGGCTCCGCCGAGAACGGGTCGGGCAGGAAGGTCTCCCCCGTGCGCCGGGGGTCGGCCAGGTAGCCGCGCCCGACGCCCACGCCGCTCAGGTAGAGCTCGCCGGGCACGCCGACCGGAGCCGGGGCCAGCCTCGGGTCCAGCACGTAGGCGCGCATGTGCGCGATGGGGCGGCCGATCGTGACGATGGGCGGTGAGCCGTCCAGTTGCCCGGCCTCCCCGATCGCGACATGGCACTGGTCGTCGGAGCACTCCGTGGCGCCGTAGGTGTTGAGCAGGGGCACGCCGGGCCAGCGGGCCAGCCACTCGCGGGCCGAGCTCGCCATGAGCGCGTCGCCGGTGGGCACCAGCCAGCGCAGGGCGGACAGCGGCGGGCACCGGTCGCCGAGCTGCCCGGCCTCGTCGAGGAGCGCCCGCATCATGCTGGGCACCACCTGGAGCACGGTCACCCCTCGCCGCTCGGTCCAGGTCAGCAGCCGCGCGGGGTCGTCGGCGATCTCGTCGGGCAGGATCTCGATCGCGGCCCCCGCCGTCAGCGCCGCGAGGAACTGCCAGATGGACACGTCGAACGACTGCGGGCCGTTCTGCGCGACCACGTCCGCGGCCGTGATCCCGAGGTCCGCGATCTTGGCCCGGACGTGGTTGGTCATGCCCAGGTGCTCGACCATGGCGCCCTTCGGCACGCCGGTCGAGCCCGAGGTGAACAGGACGTAGGCCAGGCCCTCCGGGCGGCAGGCGGGCGCGCCGGGCTCCGCGTCGGCGCCGCCCTCCGGCGCGGCGCACACCTCGGCGAGCGGGACCACGGGCGGCCCGGCGTCCGCGCCGAGCGCCGCCGCCACCTCACCGGCGCGCTCCCCGCCTGCCAGGACCAGGGCGCTGCGGCCCCGCCGCACCACCTCCGCCGTGCGGTGCAGCGGCTGCCGGGGATCGGCCGGCAGGAAGGCGGCGCCCGTCCGGAGCACGCCGAGCAGGACCACCAGGTAGTCGATGTCCCGGTCGGCGAGCACGGCGACCACGTCCTCGCGGCCGACGCCCCGTCCGCGCAGGGCGCGGGCCACGCCCCGGGCGCGGCGCTCCAGTTCGCCGTAGGTGATCTCGCGGTCCAGGCAGCGGGCGGCGAGCCGGTCCGGCGCCGCTGCGGCCTGACGCGCGATGAGCGCCGGCACGGTCTCCTCGGGCGGTGCGCCGCGCGCGGTGTCGTTCCACTCCACGAGGATCCTGGCGCGCTCGGCCTCGTCGAGCAGCCGCATGTCCGCCACCGGCCGGTCCGGTTCGGCCACGGCCGACCGCAGGAACGTCTCCAGATGGCGGGCGAACCGGTCCATCGTCGCCGCGTCGAACAGGCCGGCGTCGTACTCCAGCAGGCCGGTGAGGCCGCCGGGCTCGTCGGTGAGCTCCAGGGACACCTCGTACTTCGCGGCCCCGTTGGTCAGGGTCAGCGGGCTGACCTCAAGGCCCGGGAGCCCGGCGGGTGCCAGCGGCTCGTCGTGGAGCATCAGCATGGCCTGGAAGAGCGGGGTGTGGCTCAGGTCCCGCTCGGGGCGCAGCTCCTCCACCAGGCGCTCGAACGGCACGGTCCGGTGCTCGAACGCGCCCAGCACCGTGCGCCGTACCCGTCCCAGCAGTTCGGTGAACGAGACCCCGCCGGACACATCCGTCCGCAGCACCAGGGTGTTGGCGAAGAACCCGACCAGCCGTTCGGTCTCGGCGCGTTCCCGGTTGGCCACCGGGGTCCCCACGCACACCTCCCGCTGGCCCGCGTAGCGGCTCAGCACCGCGGAGAAGGCCGCCACCAGCACCATGAACACCGTCACCCCCTCCTCCCGCGCCATGTCCCGTATGCGCGCGGTGAGTTCACGGGAGACGGTGATCTGGCGGAGCCCGGCCGGGGCGCCCGCGCCGGGGGTACGCGGCCGGTCGGTGGGCAGGTCGAGCAGCGTCGGGGCACCGGCGAGTTCCTCGCGCCAGTACGCCAGGCCGGCCGCCAGCCGCTCGTCCGTCAGCGTCTCCCGCTGCCAGGCCGCGTAGTCGGCGTACCGCACGGGCGCGGCGGGCGGATCGCCAAGGACATCCCCGTCGCCGTCGGCGTAGCAGCGGGAGATGTCGTCCACGAGGACCCGCAGCGACCAGCCGTCGGCCACCACGTGGTGCAGGACGACGACGAGCAGGTGCTCGTCCGCGCCCAGCCGTATCAGCCGCATCCGCAGCGCCGGGTCGGCCGCCAGGTCGAAGGGGCGGCCCGCCTCCTGGCGCGCGAGACGCAGCGCCTCCTCCGGCCGTTCGGCCTCCGGCAAGCCGCTCAGGTCGGTGACGGGCAGTTCGACGGGTCCCGGCTCACCGGCCACCTGCACGGGCTGCCCGTCCACCACGGGGAAGGACGTGTGCAGGACGTCGTGCCGAGTCGTGGCCCGGGTCAGGGCGCGCTCCAGCGCCCCGACGTCCAACGGGCCGCGCAGCCGCAGCGCGTACGGCAGGTTCAGCGCGGGGCTGTCCGGCTGGTACTGCTGGAGGAACCACAGCCGCTGCTGCGCGAACGAGAGCGGCGCGGGCCCGTCCCCGGCGTGCCGGGGGATGAGGGCCGCCGGGCCCGATCCCGCCCGCTCGTCCACGAGCGCCGCCATGGCCGCCACGGACGGCGCCGTGAACAGCTCGCGCGCGTCGACCGCGACGTCGCACGCGGCCTGGATCCGCAGCGCCAGGCGCATCGCGGTGAGCGAGCTGCCGCCCAGATCGAAGAGGCTGGCGCCCAGCGGAACGGCCGTGGTGCCCAGCTCCTCGGCCCACAGCGTCCGCAGCCGCCGCTCCGTTCCGGTGAGCGGCTCCGCCTCGGCCGGCCGGGGGAGCGGCGCGCCGGGGGACGCCGCCAGCGCGCGGCGGTCGGTCTTGCCGCTCGGGGTGAGGGGCAGCGCGCCGGTGAAGACGTACGCCGCGGGCAGCAGCGCCGCCGGGAGCCGTTCGGCGAGGAACCGCCGCAGCGCGCGGTCCTCCGTTCCCTCCTCGGCGACCACATGGGCGACCAGCCGCGGTTCGCCCCCGGCCTCGGCGGCGGTGACGGCGGCGGCGGTGACCCGCGGGTGCCGCACGAGTGCGGCCTCGATCTCAGCGGGCTCCACCCGCACCCCTCGGACCTTCACCTGCGCGTCGGCGCGGCCCAGGAGCTCCAGCGTCCCGTCGGCCCGGTAACGCGCCAGGTCCCCGGTGCGGTACAGGCGGGCGCCGGGTTCCGTGGCGAAGGGATCGGGCACGAACCGCTCGGCGGTGCGCGCCGGGTCGTTCAGGTAGCCGCGCGCCAGGCCGGGCCCGCCCACGCAGAGCTCTCCCGGCGCGCCGACGGGCACGGGGCCGGCCGCGCCGTCGAGCAGGTGCACCCGCAGGCCGGTCAGGGGCCGCCCGATCGGCACGCTCCGGGTGACCTCACCGGCCGGTGCCGGGGAGGCCGCCGTGCCCGCGTCGTACCAGGTGGCGTCGGCGGCGACCTCGGTGGAACCGTAGAGGTTCAGCAGCCGGGCCCGGGGCAGCAGTTCCCGGAAGCGCGGCAGCAGGTCGGGCGGCAGCGTCTCGCCGCTGACCGTCACGCACCGCAGCGCGGGCAGTCCCTCCGCCGAAGCCTCCAGCGCCACGAGCAGCACCCGCAGCAGCGACGGCACGACGACGAGGCGGGTGACCCGCTCCTCGCGCAGCGCGCGGACGAGGCGCGAGGCGTCGGCCGTGGTGTCCTCGTCGAGCACGGCGAGCGGGACGCCCGCCAGCAGCGGCCCGAACAGCTCCGCGACCGCGTCGACGAAGGTGCCGGCGACCCGTTGGCAGGCCACCTCGCCGGGCGCGTAGGGGTAGGTCTCCGCCATCCAGCGCAGGCGGTTCACCACTCCCTCGTGGGTGCCGACGACCCCCTTCCGCGCCCCCTCGGAACCCGAGGTGTACAGCACGTACGCCGCGTTGGCCGGTGTGGTCACGCCGGGCAGCGGGGCGTCGTCCACGTCGTCGAGCACGGACCACGCGTCGTCCAGGACGATCACGGGCGTGGCGGTGGCGGTGGCGGAGACGGCCCCGGCGTGGCGCTTCTCGGCCAGCACCAGCCGCGCGCCGGAATCGCCCAGCGTCCGGGCCAGCCGGGGCGCCGGCTCACCCGGGTCGAGCGGCAGCCAGGCGGCGCCGGCCTTGAGGATGCCGAGGACCGCGACCACCGAGGTGACGGACCGGCCCGCCGCCACGGCCACGGCCTCGTCGGCGCGCACGCCGCGGGCGCGCAGGAGCCGCCCGAGCTGATCCGAACGGCGGTCCGCCTCCCGGTAGGTCAGCCGGCGCCCGCCGTGGGTGACGCAGACGGCGTCCGGTGTCCGCGCGGCCTGGGCGGTGAACAGCTCGTGCAGGCACGCGGGTCGGCCCGGGTCGCCGGAGTCGTTCCACCGCCGCAGCACCCGCTCGCGCTCCGCCGCGGTCAGCAGCGCGAGCCCGTCCAGCGGGGCGCCGGGCCGGTCGGCCACGTCCCCGAGGAGGTTCACGTAGTGGCGGGCCCACCACGCGATGGTCCCGGCGTCGAACAGGTCCGTGCGGTAGTCGAAGTCGAGCACCAGGCCGCCGTCCTCCTGGACGGCGTTGAGCGACAGGTCGAACTGCGCGTGCGCGACGGGCAGCCGGGCCCGCTCGGCGTCCACGCCGTCCAGCCGGGGAAGGACGGCGGGCCGGTCGAGGTTGAACACCGCCTCGACGAGGGGGGAGCGCGCCGGGTCCAGCGTGATCCCGAGCCGGTCGACCATCGCGCTCAGCGGGAACTCCTGGTGCTCGTAGGCGTCGAGCAGGTGCTCGCGGCACTGGGCCAGCAGCTCGCGGAACGCCATCCGGCCGCCGAGCCGTGACCGCAGCGGCAGGAGGTTGGTGCCGTGGCCGACCATCCGCTCGGAGCCGGGCATCGTCCGGGCCGCCACGGGGACGCCGACGACGAGGTCGTCCTGCCCGGTGAGGCGGTGCAGCAGGGCCTGGTAGGCCGTCAGCAGCAGCATGAACGGTGTGCTGCCGGAGCGGGTGGCCACCTCGCGCAGCCGGCCCAGCAGCTCCGCGTCCACGGTGACGGTGTGCCGGGCGCCGCCGAAGGTGCGGACGGCCGGGCGCGGGTGGTCGGTGGGAAGGTCGAGCACCGGGAGCGGGCCGCGCAGCCGCTCGGTCCAGTACGCCTCGTGCCGGGGGTCGGTGAGCCTGCGCTCCAGCCAGGACGCGTACTGCCGGAACGTGACGGGCGCGGGGCGCTCGTCGTCCTCGCCCCGCCGCTGGGCGGCGTAGGACGCGGTGATCTCCTCCAGCAGGAGGCCGAGCGACCAGCCGTCCGCCACGATGTGGTGGGCCGTCAGCACGAACAGGTGGCTGTCCTCGCCGAGCCGGACGAGGCGGGCCCGCAGCAGCGGGCCCCGTGCCAGGTCGAACGGCCGGCGCTCCTCGGCGGCGATCTCGGCGAGCAGGTCCCCGGTGACGGCCCCGGGCCGCTCGGTGACGGGGAGGCCGGGGCCGGACCGCCGCACGGCGCGCTGGGTGCCGTGCTCGGCGTCGAAGACCGTGCGCAGCGCCTCGTGGCGGTCCACGACCCGGTGCAGCGCGCGGCCGAGCATGGACGTGTCCAGCGGCCCGTTGAGCCGCAGCGCGGTGGTCTGGTGGTAGGCCGCCGAGCCCTCCGGGTCGAGGGCCGCCAGCGACAGCAGCGGGCGCTGTCCGCCGGTGACGGCGTAGGCGGTGCTTCCCGGGGGCGAGGAGGGCAGCCGGCCCATCGTCCGCAGCGCGGCCACGCTCTCCCGCACCGAGACGACGATGCGGTCGATGTCCTCGTCGGTGTGCGCCGTGGACAGGAACGCGTTGTGGCCCTCCCGCATGTGGATGCCGCGGTGGACCAGGTGGTGGTAGAGGAGGTGGATGTCCTGGCCGGAGGCGAAGCGGAAGAGCGAGCCGAAGTGCACCGCGCTGATCGGCACGGCCTCGGCCTCGAACACGTCGTTGAGCCGGTCGGCCATGGCGGTGGTCCGCTGGTTCAGCTCCTCCTGGAGCCCCGGGCCGCGCCGGGCCAGTTCGGTGAGCACCGCGTGCGCGCCGGCCATGGCCAGGGGGTGCTTGCAGAACGTGCCCGCGAAGAACGTCGTGTCCGCCGCGGGGTAGGAGTCGTCCCCGTAGCGCCAGGCGCCGCCGTCGATGGCGTCGAGGAAGCGCGCGTCGCCCGCGACGGCCCCGATCGGCAGGCCACCGCCGATGACCTTGCCGTACGTGGCGAGGTCGGCGCGCACGCCGAACAGGGCCTGCGCTCCGCCCGGGTGCGACCGGAACCCGGTGATCACCTCGTCGAAGACGAGGGCGGTCCCCGACGCCTCGGTCAGCTCCCGCAGCCGCCGCAGGAACGCGGCGGGCCGCACGTCGGGGCGGCGGCTCTGGACCGGCTCGACCAGCACGGCGGCGAGTTCGTGCCCTCGCGCGGCGACGACCTCCAGCGACCGGGGGTCGTCGTAGTCGAGCACCAGCAGGTCGTCCACCATGTGCTGCGGCACGCCCGGGGCGATGGGCGTGGTGGGCGCGTCGGGCCGCAGCCGCCGGCGCCTGCCCAGGGTGCCGTCGAAGACGCCGTGGTAGGAGCCGGCGAACATGGCGACCAGGGTGCGGCCGGTGGCGGCGCGGGCCAGCCGCAGCGCCGTCATCACCGCCTCGCTCCCGGAGTTGCAGAAGGCCACCCTGGCCATGGCCGTCTGCTCGCACAGCAGGGCGGCGACGGCTCCGGAGAGAGGGGACTGGACGCCGACGTGCACGCCCCGGTCGAGCTGCTCCCTGATCGCGTCGGTGACGAAGCCGGGCGAGTGGCCGAAGAGGTTGACCCCGTAGCCCATCACCACGTCGATGTACTCGTTGCCGTCCACGTCCCACAGCCGTGAGCCCCGGGAGCGGTCGGCGGCGACGGGATAGAGCATCTCCTTGACCGACATGTGGAAGTCGGACAGCACGCGGTTGTCGTTGTCCGCGAGCCTGGGGCGGTGGCGCGCCGCCAGGCGCTTGGACCCCGGGGTGCGGGCGCAGTAGCTCTCGACGAACTCGGCCAGCTCCCGCCGCCCGCCGGAACCGGCGTCGTCGGCCACCGTGATCGGCCGGTAGGGCACGAACGGCGCGGGGTGCGGCGTCTCCGCCTCCGGGTCCGAGGGCGGGGGCGCGGGCGCGGGCGCCGGCGCCCGCGCCCGCGC
>NZ_LAVK01000509.1 GCF_001083795.1 Streptomyces sp. SBT349 | reverse complement strand
CGCGTGACTGGTCCGCGCGCTCCACCAGCACCAAGTGCGCTGAACAACCAAAAGGGGGCCCGACCCCCCGGGCCGGGAGGGCGTCGCCCCCCGTGGCCCGCAGGGACCGAGGCCCCCACGCGGTTGGAGAGGCTTTGGGCGGGAGCTGCGTTGGGGCGAGAGATCGGGGGCCCTTACGCTGGCCGGCGGATCGGGCCCCTGGGCCCCACCGCGTTTTCCCCGATCGGGCCCCCGATCTTGGAGGCTCGCCCCAACGTGGCTGCGTAAAGCCTCGGAAACCGCCCCAGCCACGCCGCCCCCGCCCAGGGTTCTCAGGCGGCCACCGCCACCTGCGTTTCGGCCGGGGTCAGGGCCAGGTCGAGGACCTGGCGGACGTCGGCGACCGGGTGGACGTCCAGCTTGGCCAGGATCTCCGACGGGACGTCGTCCAGGTCCGCCTCGTTCCGCTTGGGGATGATCACGGTGGTCATCCCCGCCCGGTGGGCCGCCAGCAGCTTCTGCTTGACGCCCCCGATCGGCAGCACCCGGCCCGTCAGCGAGACCTCGCCGGTCATCGCCACGTCGGGCCGCACCTGCCTGCCGCTGAGCAGCGACGCCAGGGCGGTCGTCATGGTGATGCCCGCGCTCGGCCCGTCCTTGGGCACCGCGCCCGCGGGAACGTGCAGGTGCACGCCGCGCTCCTTCAGGTCGCCGACGGGGAGCTCCAGCTCCGCGCCGCGCGAGCGCAGGTAGGACAGGGCGATCTGGCCCGACTCCTTCATCACGTCGCCGAGCTGTCCCGTCAGGGTCAGCCCCGCGCCGCCCGTCTCCGGGTCGGCCAGGGACGCCTCGATGTAGAGGACGTCGCCGCCCGCGCCGGTGACCGCCAGGCCCGTCGCCACGCCGGGCACCGCCGTGCGGCGCTCGGACGGTTCCTGGGCCGCCTCGGGGGTGTGGTGCGGGCGCCCGATGAGGTCCCGCAGGTCCGCCTCGGTGACGGTGCGCGGCAGGGTCAGCTCGCCCAGCTCCGCGCGGGCCGCGACCTTCCTCAGCAGGCCGGCGACGGTGCGCTCCAGGCTCCTGACGCCCGCCTCGCGGGTGTACTCGCCCGCGAGCCTGCGCAGCACGCCGTCCTCCAGGGCGACCTCGCCCTCGCCGAGTCCGGCCCGCTCCAGCTGCCGGGGAACGAGGTGGTCACGCGCGATGGTGATCTTCTCGTCCTCGGTGTAGCCGTCGAGCCGCACCAGCTCCATCCGGTCAAGCAGCGGCTGGGGGATGGCCTCCAGGACGTTGGCCGTGGCCAGGAAGACCACGTCCGACAGGTCGAGCTCGACCTCCAGGTAGTGGTCGCGGAACGTGTGGTTCTGCGCCGGGTCCAGCACCTCCAGGAGGGCGGCGGCCGGGTCGCCCCGGTAGTCGCTGCCGACCTTGTCGATCTCGTCGAGCAGCACGACCGGGTTCATCGAACCGGCCTCCTTGACGGCCCGCACGACGCGGCCCGGCAGGGCGCCGACGTAGGTGCGCCGGTGGCCGCGGATCTCCGCCTCGTCGCGGACGCCGCCGAGCGCCACCCGCACGAACTTCCGGCCCATGGCGCGGGCCACGGACTCGCCCAGCGACGTCTTGCCGACGCCGGGCGGCCCGACCAGCGCCAGCACGGCACCGCCGCGCCTGCCGCCGATCACGCCGAGCCCGCGGTCGCCGCGCCGCTTGCGCACGGCCAGGTACTCGGTGATGCGCTCCTTGACGTCGTTCAGGCCCGCGTGGTCCTCGTCCAGCACGGCCTTGGCGCCCGCGATGTCGTAGGCGTCCTCGGTGCGGACGTTCCACGGCAGTTCGAGCACGGTGTCGAGCCAGGTGCGGATCCAGCTGCCCTCGGGGCTGGCGTCCGAGGAGCGCTCCAGCTTGTCGACCTCCTTGAGCGCGGCCTCGCGGACCTTCTCCGGGAGGTCGGCGGCCTCGACGCGGGCGCGGTAGTCCTCGCCCTCGTCCGCCGCGTCGCCGTTCAGGTCGGCCAGCTCCTTGCGGACGGCCTCCAGCTGGCGGCGGAGCAGGAACTCGCGCTGCTGCTTGTCCACGCCCTCCTGCACGTCCTTGGCGATGGACTCGGCGACGTCCTGCTCGGCCCGGTGCTCGCTCAGCAGCTTGATCGCCAGCTTGAGCCGCTCCACGGGCTCGATGGTCTCCAGCAGCGTCACGCGCTGCTCGGTGCCGAGGAACGGCAGGTACCCGGCGTTGTCCGCCAGCTGCCCGATGTCCTCGATCTGCTGCACGCGGTCCACGACCTGCCAGGCGCCGCGCTCGCGGAGCCAGCTCGTGGTGAGCGCCTTGTACTCCTTGGCCAGCTCGGCGACCGAGCCGGGCAGGGGGCTGGGCACGGTCTCCTCGATGGAGGTGCCCTCCACCCACAGGGCGCGTCCAGGACCCGTGGTCCCCGCGCCGATGCGGACGCGACGGATGCCGCGGACCAGGGCACCGGGGTCACCGTCGGCCAGGCGTCCGACCTGCTCGACCCGGCCCAGCACGCCGATTCCCGTGTAGGTCCCGTCCAGGCGCGGCACGAGCAGCAGGCGGGGCTTCTCACCCCGGACCGCCGCGGCCTGAGCGGCCTCGACGGCGGCGCGCACCTCGGGGTCGGACAGTTCGAGGGGCACCACCATCCCTGGCAGCACCACCTCGTCGTCGAGCGGCAGCACCGGCAGGGTGAGTATGTCGAACGATGAAGTCATGACCTCTCCCTCAGCAGGCAAATTGAGCTTCATCGGCTCAATGCCGGGAGCGGCCCGGATGTTCCCCGGACGCGGAATGTTCGCTCTGAGCGAGCGGGGGATGGCGGAACGTCGCGCGCGGCTACAGCTCGCGCAGGACCCGGTACAGGAAGTCGCGGGTCGCGGTGGGCGGCTCGGCGTCGACCACCAGGCGGTTCATCACATGACGGTACTGCTCGATCTCGGCGGGCTTGTCGGGATAGACGCCGCCGGTCATCTGCTCCAGGTAGACCACGTCGGGCAGCTCGCCGCCGGGCGGGCGCAGTATGGTCACCGGCCCGGCGATCGCCGCGTGGCCGCCCGCGGCGAACGGGACCACCTGGATCGTCACATGCGGCAGCTCCGAGACCTCCATGAGGTGGTCGAGCTGCCGGCGCATGAGGGCGGGCCCTCCCATGGTGCGGCGCAGCGCGGCCTCGTCGATCACGACCCACAGGTGCGGGGGACGTTCCCGCTCCAGGATCCGGCGGCGTCCCATCCGCAGCCGGACCCGGCGTTCGATCCGCTCCTCGTCCTCCTCGTTGCCGAGCCGCGTGACGACACGGGCGTACTCCTCGGTCTGGAGGAGCCCGGGGACGAACTGGAGCTCGTAGCCGCGGATGACCACGGCCGTCTGTTCGAGGCCGAGGTAGACGTTGAGCCAGGCGGGCACCACGTCGTAGTAGACGTGCCACCAGCCCGCGGTGTTCGACTGCCGGGCCAGCGCGATGAGGGTGGCGCGCTCGGCCTCGTCGGTCACGCCGTAGAGGGTGAGGAGGTCGGCGACGTCGCGGGTCTTGAATCCGGTGCGTCCCGATTCGAGGCGGCTGATCTTGGAGTGGGAGCCGCGGATCCGCTCGCCCGCGTCGGTGCCGGTGATGCCCCTGGCCTCGCGGAGCTGCCGCAGCCGGGTGCCGAGGATCATGCGCGGCACGGTCGGGCCGGTCTGCTGGAAGTCGACGCGGCGAGCGGAGCGCCCGCCGAGGGCCCTTTCATGGCTCACCACGCCCATGCCCGCTCCTATCGCAGTAGCCGCAAGCGCCCAACTGTACTAAAGCTTTCCCGCTCGATCGGGGGGCAGTGCCTCGGCTTTCGTCCGAGGCCGGGGCGGGTCGTTGGTCGGTCGGGGCC
>NZ_LAVK01000508.1 GCF_001083795.1 Streptomyces sp. SBT349 | reverse complement strand
GTGGGGGAGGGGGTGCGAGCGGTCGGAGGTAGGAGATGGGACGTCCCACCTCTGGGGACCATACGAGCAAAGCGGTTTTCGGACAAGAAGTGCGGACCCGACGAGGCGTCAGAAGCCCGCTCCCGTTCCCTCGCGTTCCCTCTCGTTCCCCTCCCCGGGGGCACCGGACCCCCGGCCACCGGACGACTTCGGTAGCGTCGGCGGTGCCGCCTCGATCGGTGCGGCGTGCCGCTCGATGGGAGAGTTGTGATGGCCCCCACGATTCGCAGGGCAGTGATCCCGGCCGCCGGCCTCGGCTCACGCCTGCTGCCGCTGACCAAGGCGACGCCCAAGGAGATGCTGCCGGTCGGGGACAAACCGGTGATCGAGCACACCGTGCGGGAGCTGGTGGCCTCCGGCATCACGGACATCACCATCGTGGTCTCCGGCGCCAAGTCCCTGATCCAGGACCACTTCCGCCCCAATCCCGCGCTGGTGGAGGAGCTCCGCGAGGCCGGCAAGACCGCCTACGCGGACGCCGTGGAAGAGGTCGCCGACCTCGCGCGGCGGGGCCACATCACCTACCTCGACCAGCACGGCCCGTACGGCAACGGCACCCCGGTGCTCAATGCGGCCCGCAACGTCGGCGACGAGCCGATGCTCGTGCTCTGGCCGGACGACGTGTTCGTGGCCGAGGTGCCCCGGGCCCAGCAGCTGATCCGCGCCTACGAGGCCACCAGCTGCCCCGTGCTCGCCCTGATGCCCATGGACCCGGCGGACTCCGGGCGTTACGGCGTTCCGGTGGTCAAGGAGGACCTGGGCGAGGGCCTGCTGCGCATCACCGGGCTCGTCGAGAAGCCCAAGCCCGCGGACGCCCCGTCGGCCTTCGCGGCGATCGGCGGCTACGTCGTCACCCCCGCCATCATCGAGGAACTGCGCGAGCAGACCAGGCGCTGGCACGAGCACCGCCAGGGCGAGATCTACCTGACCGACGCCATCAACGCCTACGCCTCGGGCCGCGCCGTCTACGGGCAGGTCATCTCCGGCCAGTGGTACGACACGGGCAACCCGGCGGACTACCTCGTCGCCCAGATGGCCCACGCCCTCGCCCACCCCGAGTACGGCCCGATCCTGCGCCGCCTCGCCCGGGGTCTCGACGAGCCGTCCTGAGGAACCGGCCCCCACCGCCCCGCCGCGCGCCGGGGCCGTCCGGCCCGCTCAGCGGACCACCGCGGCGACGGCCTCGGGGACCGGCGTCCCGCCGCCCACCAGATCCAGGCTCAGACCGGCCGTGGCCGGGTGGTCGAGCAGCGCCGCCAGCACCGCCGCCACGTCGTCCCGCGTCACCGCGCCGGGCGGCGTGTGCTCGGCGAGCTCGACCCGGCCGGTGCCGGGGTCGTCGGTGAGCCGGCCGGGGCGCAGGATCGTCCACGCGAGCCCCTCCCGGGAACGGATGTCGGCGTCCGCCGCGCCCTTGGCCCGCAGATACGCCGCGAACACCGGATCCGTTCCCGGCGGCGGCTCGTCGTCGACGCCCATCGCCGACACCACGATCAGCCGGCGGACCCCGACCCGCTCCGCAGCGTCGGCGAACAGCACGGCCGCCGCCCGGTCCACCGTGTCCTTGCGGGCGGCCCCGCTGCCGGGCCCCGCCCCCGCGGCGAACACGGCGGCGTCCGCCCCCGCCAGCCGCCGCGCGACCTCCTCGGCGCTCGCCGACTCCAGGTCGCACGCCACCGGTTCCGCCCCCGCCTCCAGCAGGTCCGCCGCGTGCTCCTGATTCCTGATCAGCCCCGCGACCTGGTCGCCCCGGCTCGCCAGCAGCCTTCCCAGGCGGCGGGCGATCTTGCCATGTCCTCCAGCGATGACTGTGCGCATGCACCCGACCGTACGCCCCGCCCCCGCCGCGGCCCACGCGGGCACGGCAGGGGCGGGGCGGTCTCCTGCACCGGCTCCGTCAGCCGACCTCGTCCAGCGGCAGCCGCAGCACGGCGTTCCCCGCGGCGCCCGGCAGCGGCGCGTTCGCCCGCCTGAGCGCGGTGAGTTCACCGGCCGTCAGCGCCCGGTCGTACACCCGGACCTCGTCCAGCGCGCCGACCAGCCGCAGGATGGCGTCGGGGCGCTGGCCCAGGTGGACGCCGAACGTCGAGGAGCGGCTCACCGTCCCCGGCACATCCGCCACCGACGCCGCCGCCCCGCCGTCCACGGACAGCGACAGCCGCCCGCCCGAGCGCGTCAGCGCCAGGTGGTGCCACTCCCCGTCGTTGAACGCGCCACTCGTGGACACCTCGGCGCTCGCCCGCGCGTTCGCGCCGTCCACCGCCGTGATCAGCCCCCGAACGCGCCCGCGCTCCGGCTCGGCGCGCACCCACACCTGCGGCGCGCTCGTCCCGACGCCGCCCATCCACAGGAACGGGTGCTCGCCGGTCCCCGCCGCGTACCTGAACCACAGACTGACCGTGAAGTCACGGTCGTCCAGGGGAAGTTCCTCCCGGAACGGCAGCCGCACCGCGTCGTCGGCGCCGTCGAACGCCAGCCCGCCGCCGAAACGCCCGGCCACCGGCGCCGCGCCTCCGACCACCGGCGCGGGGGCGCCGCCCGGCGCGTGGTCGGGGGTCACGGGGTCGGGCGCGCGCCGGGGGCCGAGCCAGTCCTCGGTGATCAGCGCGAACCTGATCTCGTCCCTGGCGTCCACCGCGCCCGCCTCGTAGAGCAGGCCGACCGTCCCGTCCGCCGTCTCGACCATGTCGGAGTAGCCGGACCAGTCGGTGGTCACCACCGCGCCCCGGTCCGCGCCGTCCCACGTCCGCCCCTCGTCCCAGGAGGAGCGGATCATCATGGTCCGCCGCCGGTCCGGGTCGGCGGGGGCGGCCAGCAGCAGCCGGTCGTACCCGTCCTCCTCCGCGCCGCGCAGCCGCAGCAGCGAGCCCTGGACCTGCGGGGTGTACAGGTCGGGGATCGTCTCGAACGGCGCGGCGAAGCTCTCGCCGCCGTCCCTGCTGACCGCGACATTCCGGTGGCCGAGGTCGGTGCCGTCCTGCTCACGGCCGTTGACGAGGATCGAGCCGTCCCCCAGCTCGGCGAGCGCCATCTCGGACGGCTTCTGGCGGAACGTTCCGTCCTCGGCCACCGGCCAGCTGTCCACCGCGCCCAGCTCCCAGCTGTGCCCGCCGTCGTCGCTGTAGGCCAGGGCGGCGTGGTTCTCGGTGACGCGGCCGTCCGCCCAGCTCTCGGCGTTGATGCCGAAGACGAGACGGTTCTCGTGGGCGTCGCCGGTCAGCTGGAGGCCGTGCAGCGGGCCCGTCGCGTACCAGGAGTTCCACTCCTCGGGGCGCAGCTCGGCGCTCATGTCCCGCGGCTCGGACCAGGTCACGCCGTTGTCGTCGCTGTGGGACAGGTACGGGACGCGGTCGCAGGGGACCGGGCAGTTGCCCTGGCCCGCGTTCTCGTTGCGGGTGCTGGCCAGGATGATCCGGCCGGTGGTGGTGTCCACGATGGGCACCGGGTTGCCGTGCGTGTCGCCGCCGCCCGCGTCGACCACCTCCACCGGGCCCCAGGTCCTGCCGCCGTCGTCCGAGCGCCTGAGCACCAGGTCGATGTCGTTGGCGTCGCCACAGCTCTGCCGCCGGCCCTCGGCGAACGCGAGCAGCGTGCCCTCGGTGGTCCTGACCGCGGCCGGGATGCGGAAGCAGGCGTACGCGTCCTGGGCGGCGGCCGAGAAGAGCACCTGCTGCTCCAGCTCGGCGGCGGTGGTGGCGCGGGCGTCGGGGACGAGGGTCAGGGGCAGCACCAGCGCGGAGGCGGCGGCCAGAGCGGCGACCCCGCGCCTCCGGGGTCCGACGCGCCGGGCGCGGAAGCGGGCGCGGGAGGGGACGGGG
>NZ_LAVK01000507.1 GCF_001083795.1 Streptomyces sp. SBT349 | reverse complement strand
CCTCAGCAGGAGGCCAAGCCACCGGCGACCACCCCGGCGCCCTCGGGGGCGCCCGCGCCCTCGCGCGCCCCGGCGCCCTCGCCGAAGCCCGCGGCCGCCCCCGCACCCGCGGCGGACGGCGCCTATGTCACCCCGCTGGTGCGCAAGCTGGCCGGGGAGAACGGCGTGGACCTCTCCACCGTCAAGGGCTCCGGCGTCGGCGGCCGGATCCGCAAGCAGGACGTGCTCGCCGCCGCGGAGGCCGCCAAGGCCGCTGCCGCCGCCCCGGCTCCGGCCGCGACGGCGCCCGCTCCGGGCAAGGCGCCCGCGCCCGCCCAGCCGTCGCCGCTGCGCGGCCAGACGGTCAAGATGTCGCGGATCCGCAAGCTCATCGGCGAGAACATGCTGAAGGCGCTGCACAGCCAGGCGCAGCTGTCGACGGTCGTGGAGGTGGACGTCACCCGGGTCATGCGGCTGCGGGCGCGTGCCAAGGACTCGTTCCTGGCGCGCGAGGGCGTCAAGCTCTCCCCGATGCCGTTCTTCGTCAAGGCCGCGGCCGAGGCGCTGAAGGCCCACCCGTCCGTCAACGCCAAGATCAACGACGACGGCACGGTCACGTACCACGACGTGGAGAACATCGGCATCGCCGTGGACTCCGAGAAGGGGCTGATGGTCCCGGTCATCAAGGGCGCGGGCGACCTCAGCCTGGCCGGCATCGCGAAGAAGACCGCGGAGCTGGCGGGCAAGGTCCGCAAGGGCGGCCTGGCCCCGGACGACATGTCGGGCGGCACGTTCACGATCAGCAACACGGGGTCGCGCGGCGCGCTGTTCGACACCATCATCGTGAACTACCCGCAGGTCGCCGAGCTGGGCATCGGCGCCACCGTGCGCCGCCCGGTCGTGGTGGACCACCCGGAGCTGGGCGAGACCATCGCCATCCGGGACATGGTCTACCTGACCCTGTCCTACGACCACCAGCTGGTGGACGGCGCGGACGCCGCCCGTTACCTGGGGGCCGTGAAGGAGCGCCTGGAGGCCGGCGGGTTCGAGGGCGAGCTCGGCCTGTAGTCCACCGCACACGAGACCGGCCGCGCCCCGCCCGGGCCCTTTCCGGGCGGGGCGCGGCCTGTCGGGCCATGGGCCAGGGGCCCGAGAGGAGCGTCAGGATGAGTCCGCCGGTCGTCCGCTCACTGCGCCAGCAGATCCGCGAGCACATCGTGGAGGGCATCGTCAGCGGGCGCTGGCAGCCCGGCGAGCGGATCGTCGAGCGGCGGATCGCGGTCGAGCTGGACGTCAGCCAGACGCCGGTGCGGGAGGCGCTGCGCGAGCTGGAGACGCTGCGGCTGATCGAGTCGGCGCCGAACAAGGGCGTCCGCGTCCGGGCGCTGACCGCGGCCGACCTGGAGGAGATCTACCCGGTGCGGGCCGGTCTCGAACAGATCGCGGCCGAGCTGGCGGCCGGGGCGCTCGCCCAGGACGTCTCCGCCCTCGCACCGGAGGTCCTGGCGCTGCGCCTGGCCGACGAGCGGGGCGACGCGGAGGCCCAGACCGGCCACACGGTCGCCTTCCACCGCGAGCTGGTGAAGGCGTCGGGCAACAGCGTGCTGCTGCACACCTGGGAGTCGCTGGGCATCGAGATCTGGACGGCGCTGTCGATCCGGTGGCTCGGCACCAGGCAGCGCTTCTACGCGGACGAGCACCAGGACCTCGTGGACGCCTTCGTGCGGCGCGATCCGCGCATCGGGGAGCTGGTGAAGGAGCACGTCCTCAACTGTGCACCGCGTGCCTGAGTCCGGCGGTTTTGCCCGGGAACCTCCTGGCACGGTGTGCCAGTTTTCGGCATTCGCCAATGTTTTCCCCGGAAAGCTTTGATCGATCATCGATCAGGGGCATACAGTCAGCAGGGAAAGCAGAGCCGCGCCGCACAGCACCTGTCCTGCTCGCGGCGCGGCTCCGCCGTAAGGCCCGGGTCCCGATTGTCGCGCCAACGCACGGGGCCCGGCCTTCTCGGTCGATCATGGTGCCATGCGAGCTGCCCGCCTGATCAAACTGGTCCTGCTGCTCCAGACGCGCAGGACGATGACCGGCGCAGAGCTGGCCGCCGAGCTCGAAGTCTCCGAGCGGACCGTGGCACGCGACGTGCTCGCGCTCTCCGAGGCCGGCGTCCCGGTCTACGCCGACCGCGGCAGAACGGGCGGCTACCGGCTGATCGGCGGCTACCGCACCCGGCTGACCGGCCTCGGCCGCGACGAGGCGGAGGCGCTCTTCCTCTCCGGAGTCCCCTCGGCGCTGCGCGACATGGGCCTGGCGGACGCGGCGTCCGCGGCCCGCCTGAAGGTCTCGGCGGCGCTCCTCCCCGAGCACAGGGACGCGCACGAGAGCGCGGCGCAGCGCTTCCACCTGGACGCGCCGGGCTGGTGGCAGCCTCCGGAGACGCCGGAGCTGCTGCCCGCGGTGGCGGAGGCGGTCTGGGACGACCTGACGCTGACGGCCCGCTACCGGCGGGGCGACGGCGCGACGGTCGAACGGGAGCTGGAGCCGTACGCGCTGGTGCTGAAGGGGGGCGGCTGGTACCTGGTGGCGCGCTCGGGCGGCGACCACCGGGTGTACCGAGTGGCCCGCTTCCTGGAGGTCACCGCCCGGGAGCGGCGGTTCGAGCGGGACGAGACGTTCGACCTTCCGGCGTTCTGGGCGGAGCGGGCGGCCCAGTTCGCGCGCTCGGTCCTGCGCGAGGAGGTGCGGCTGCGGCTGAGCCCGGCCGGAACGCGCGTGCTGCGCTACGCCACCGACCGCGCGGCGGCGGAGGAGGCGGTGGCCGCGGTGGGGCCGCCGGACGCCGAGGGCTGGGTGACCGTCACGCTGCCGGTGGAGTCGGAGGAGGTGGCGTATACGCAGGTGCTGGCCCTCGGCCCCGAGTGCGAGGTCCTGGCCCCGGCCCGCCTCCGCTCCCTCCTGGCCACGGCGGCCGACCGCCTGGGCCGCCTCTACGCCACGGACACCACCACCGACGCCACCGACGCCACCGACGCCGCGACGAGCGCCGGTGACGCGGGCTGACCGAGGGGTCAGCGGTAGGCGGCGGGGTCGGGGGCCTCGCCCGCCGTGAGGGCGGAGATGAAGCCCCAGGCGTCGGGGCGGGAGCCGTCCGTGTCGGTGAAGCCGTACTCCTTGGCCAGGTCGCCGCTGGACAGGGACCGGCCGTTCCACCGGGCGACCTCGGGGTCGGCCGCCAGCGCCGCCGCCGCGCGGCCCACGAACGCCGGCGACTCGGAGATCGCGAAGGCCGGCTCCTTCGCGATGGCGTCGCGCCACGTCTCCTCGGTCACCCGCATGTGGGTGTCGAGCATCGCCTCCGACCGCAGGAAGCCGGGCGTCAGCGAGACCGCGGTGCAGCCCAGCGGCCCCAGTTCCTCACCGAGCGCGAGCGCCATCCGGATCGGCGCGAACTTCGCCAGGTCGTAGTAGAAGTGCTCCCGGTAGGCGGCGTTCGTCTCCGCCGTCCCGTCCGTCATCTCGATCACCAGGCCGCCCCGGTTCCGCACGAGGAGCGGCAGCGCGAAGTGGCTGGTCACGATGTGCGTCTCGATGCCGAGCCGCAGCATCCGCATCCCCTTGTCGAGGTCGAACTCCCACATCTTCCCCGAGACCGGGTACCACAGGTGGTCCGCGCCCCAGATGTCGTTCACGAGGACGTCGAGCCGCCCCCGTTCCCGGTCGATCCGCTCGGTCAGCGCCCTGACCTGCTCCGGCACCAGGTGGTCGGTCGGGACGGCCACGCCCTCGCCGCCCGCGGCGGTGACCAGGTCCGCCGTCTCCTCGATCGTCTCGCCGGCCCGCCCGACCTCGCTCAGGGACGTGCGCGTCGTCCGCCCGGTGACGTACACCGTCGCCCCCGCCCGCCCCAGCTC
>NZ_LAVK01000506.1 GCF_001083795.1 Streptomyces sp. SBT349 | reverse complement strand
GGCGGCCAGGACGTTCCCCGTGGAGGGCTGGACGGCGACGATGGAGCCGTCCCGGCCCAGGTCGTCGAGCGCCGCCTCGGCCGCCCGCTGGACGGCCAGGTCGATGGTGGTCTCCACGGGCGTGCTCGGGGTGTGTGGGGTACTTCTCGCTGTCCGGCGCGGCGGATCTCAGTGTGGTCATCCGGACCGCCGTGGTCACGCCGGGGCGGGTGCGGTACGGGGTGGGGGGCGCGATCATCGCGCTGTCGGATCCGGAGGCGGAGTTCGAGGAGACGGCCGTGAAGGCGGAGCCGCTGCTGCGGCTGGTGGACGCGCCGTTCCCCGGGCGCGGGGGGGGGGGGGGCTGAATCCGGCGGCGGGCACGCCGCGGGCCGAGGATCGCGGAGATCGCGGAGATCACGGATGCGCCGCCGCTTCGCCGGGGTAGCCCTCGCGTGTGCCGTCGCAACGTGTGTGAGGGGACCGGCGGAGGAGATCCGGGGAGTATCAGCGCGCCACTGCGGCCCGCCCTCTGAGGGGCTGGCGATCCCGTCGCGGATCGCTCAAGCAATGCCTTGTGAACGTCGGGGGCGTAGGCGGCACCGGGCGCTGGGGCAGAGGCAGGGGTTGCACGCGAACCGGGCCACTGGGAGGGTCGGACGGCGACTCGGTGAACGTCCCCGCCGCCTGCGCCGCGCGGCGCAACCGGGGCCGGGCCGAGTCACACCCGACCGGACCGGAAAGGACACTGTCGACCATGCCCTCCACCGCCGACCTCTGGGTGCGGCGCTTCCACCCTGCCCCCGACGCGCGGACCCGCCTGGTCTGCCTACCGCACGCGGGTGGTTCGGCCAGCTACTTCTATTCCGTGTCCCGGTCGCTGTCCCCCGCGGTCGATGTGCTCGCCGTGCAGTACCCGGGCCGTCAGGACCGGATGAGGGAGCCCTGCATCGACTCCATCGAGGAACTGGCGGACCAGGTCGCCGAGGCGCTGCTGCCGTGGGCCGACCGCCCGGTCACGCTGTTCGGGCACAGCATGGGCGCCTCCCTCGCCTACGAGGTGGCGCAGCGTCTGGAGAAGGCGGGGGTGACGCCGACCGGCCTGTTCGTGTCGGGCAGGCGCGCCCCGTCGCGGCCCCGGGACGAGAGCGTCCACACCCGGGACGACGACGGCCTGATCGCCGAGGTGAAGGCGCTGAGCGGTACCGACGCCTCCCTGCTGGGGGACGACGAGGTCCTGCGCATGATCCTTCCGGCGCTCCGCAACGACTACAAGGCCGCCGAGACCTACCGTCCCGACGCGCTGGTGAAGGTCTCCTGCCCGGTGTTCGCCCTCATCGGCGACGCGGACCCGAAGTCCACGGTGGACGAGGCCACGTCGTGGGGGGATCACACCTCCGGTGCGTTCGACCTCCGCGTCTTCCCCGGCGGGCACTTCTACCTGAACAGCCAGGTGCCCGCCATCCTCAGCTCCATCAGGGATCACGTACGGGCCCACATGGCGTCACGTTCCCCCGGCTGAGTCGCGCGTCATCCGGTCTGACGTCTGAGAACGGGGGGGCCGCCCACCGCGGCCCCCGGCGACTTCTTCGCCGCCAGCGCCGACACGAGCCCCTGCAAGGCCTGGACCGAATGCCCGGCGTTGCGTGACCTCATCGGCCGGATGGCCGGGTCTCGGGTCCTCGACGCGGCTGCGGCCCCTGGGGTTCGCCGGGGACGCCTCGTTCGACGGGGTGCTGTGCGCGCTGGTGATCCACCATGTCCGCGACCGCCCGTGGCTTCTCCGCGAGTTCCTGCGGGTCCTTGCGCCCCGGCGGATGGCTGGCGCCCTCCACGACGCATCCGACGGCCGGCGCCGGCGGCCGGATTCGTCCTGGAACGGCTCGTCGAGCCACGGCCGGTCCCGGGGCTGAACGCGGTCGACGAGGCGGCCCACGCCAAGCCGCACGACGCGCCGTCCTTCCTCGCCGTCCGGCTCCGCCGTCCCTGACGGCGCGGGCGCCGTGGCGTCCGCCGGGGCGTTGCGCCTGCTATCACTGTGGCGTGATCGAGAACCTGAGCACGCGCGCGGCCACGCGGCGAACGCTCCACGGGGCGCTCTCCGCCGTGCTCGCCTGCCTGGCCCTCTCCACGACGGCGCCCCCGGCCGCCGCGGCATCCCCGCTGCGCGCGGTGGTGGAGGTCTCGGCCGAGCGGCTGGCCGCGGCCGACGTCGTGGCCGCGGCCAAGTGGGCGGACGGCTCGCCGATCGAGGACCCGCGGCGGGAGGCGGAGGTCATCGGCCGGGCGCGGGCGCTGGCCGTTGAGCGCGGCCTCTCCCCCGCGGTGGCGGAGGCCGTCCTCACCGACCAGATCGCGGCGGGGAAGTCCGTCCAACGCGCCCTGCACGCCGCCTGGTCGGCGGATCCCGCCTCCGCGCCGCCCGCCGGGCCCGGTGCGCTGGCCGAAGCGCGCGAGGACATCGACCGCGCGAACCGGTCGCTGGTCCATGCCCTCGCCGACTCGGCGCCGGCCCGTGCCGCCGCCGTCTGCCCGGCCCTCCTGTCCGGCGAGACCACCCGGGCCTGCGCCGCCCGCGGCCTGGATCCCGTGCGAACCTCCGCCCTGCGGCGGGCCGTTGGCTCGGTCTGCGGCTGACCGCCTAGGGTGCCTCCATGAGCCAGAGCACACGCGAAGACGACGGCGTCTGGGCGGGGCACGGGGTGCGTGCGAGAGTCGCCGAACTCGCGGCGGACGATCCCTCGTTCGGGCGATTCGGCGCGGCCCGCCACCGGTACCGGCTGGGCGAGCCGCTCGCCGAGGCCGAGGTGGTGGCGTTCGAGGAGCGGCAGGGCGTTCGCCTGCCCGAGTCCTACCGGAGCTTCCTCACCGAGGTGGGTGACGGCGGGGCGGGCCCCTACTACGGCCTCTTCCGCCTCGACGGCTCGGACATGGAGAGCCGAGACCGGGAGGAACGCGCCACCTCCGGCTTTCTCACCGCGCCGTTCCCGCACACCGAGCGCTGGAACCCGACCGACCTGAGCGAGGACGACTACTTCCACGACCGGTATGTCCAGGGCTCCCTGCTGATCGCCGAGTTCGGCTGCGGGGCGTTCCACCGGCTCGTCGTCACCGGCCCCGAGCGGGGCAGGGTCTGGTTCGACGACCGGGGCTGCGACAACGGCATGTCCTCGCAGGGCGCCTTCGAGGAGTGGTATCTCGCGTGGCTGGACGCCTATGTGGAGCAGCCCGTGAGGCAGCCGCTGGGCGGCCGGGGGCAGGCATGACATCCGCGTTCGCCGCGCCGCCGAGGAGCGCCGCCTGGGCGCACCAGGAGGCGCGCTCCGGGTTCGAGGTCGTGCACTTCCACGGCGACGACGGGGGCGGCCACGCGATCGAGGGCTGCACCACCGCCGTCGAGGAGGGCGACGCCTGGGTGGTGGAGTACCGGATCACCGTGGACGCGTCCTGGCGGACGCGGACGGCACGGGTCACCGGCACGTCGGAGGCCGGGAGGCGCTCGACGGAGTTGCGGGGCGACGGCGAGGGCCACTGGCTGGTGGACGGCGAGGCGGCGCCGCACCTGGACGGCTGCTTCGACGTCGACCTGGAGTCCTCCGCGATGACCAACGCCTTCCCCGTGCACCGCATGGCCCTGCCGGTCGGCGGGCAGGGCCGGGCCCCGGCCGCGTACGTCCGCGCCCTCGGCCTCGGGGTGGAGCGCCTGGAGCAGGGCTACGCCCGCACCGCCGACGAGGGCGGCCACCAGCGTTACGACTACGAGGCCCCGGTCTTCGACGTCGCCTGCCGCCTGGTCTACGACGGGTCGGGTCTCGTGCTCGCCTACCCGGGCATCGCCATCCGCGCCGCCTGACAACGGGCGCTTTCCCGCACGGAGTTCGGGCGGGCCGCGGTCGCGGGCGGGGTCAGGCG
>NZ_LAVK01000505.1 GCF_001083795.1 Streptomyces sp. SBT349 | reverse complement strand
CCGCGCCACTCCCGAGGACCGTCTTGCCCTCCACCCCCCGTACCACCCTGAACCTGGGCATTCTCGCCCACGTCGACGCCGGTAAGACCAGCCTGACCGAGCGGCTGCTGTTCGACAACGGCGCCATCCCCGAGCTCGGCAGCGTCGATGCCGGCAGCACCAGGACCGACAGCGGCGACCTGGAGCGGGAGCGCGGCATCACCATCCGCTCGGCCGTCGCGGCGTTCGCGGTCGGCGACCTCCAGGTCAACCTGGTCGACACCCCCGGCCACCCCGACTTCATCGCGGAGGTCGAACGGGCCCTGTCCGTCCTGGACGGCGCGGTGCTCGTGCTGTCCGCCGTCGAGGGCGTACAGGCGCAGACCCGGGTGCTGATGCGCTCGTTGCGGAAGCTGCGGCTCCCGACCCTCCTCTTCGTCAACAAGATCGACCGCATGGGCGCGCGCCCCGAGGGGCTGCTCGCCGACATCAGGGAGAAGCTCGCCCCGCACCTCGTGCCCATGGGCACCGTCCGGGCGCCGGGGACCGCAGCGGCGCGGGCCGTTCCGCGTGCGCTCGGCGACCGGGGCTTGGGGGAGTCGGCCGCCGAGACGCTCGCGGAGAACGACGACGCCCTGCTGGCCCGGCTCGTCGAGGGCTCCCCGCCTTCGGCCGCCGAGCTGAGCGGCGCGCTCGCGCGGCAGACGGCGGCCGGTCTCGTCCACCCGGTCTACTTCGGGTCGGCGCTGACGGGCGAGGGAACGGGCCACCTGACGGCCGGGGTCAGGACGTTCCTGCCGCCGCCGGAACGGGATGCGGGCGGGGCGGCGCGCGGCACCGTGTTCGCCGTCGAACGGGCCGAGGGCGGGGAGAAGATCGCCTATCTGCGGCTGTTCTCGGGGGAGGTGCGCGAGCGGCAGCGCCTCACCTTCCGGCGGCGCGATCCGAGCGGCGCGACGTCCGAGTCCACCGGCCGGGTCGTCGGCCTCGACGTCATCGGCGCCGGGTCGGCGGCCCCGCGGGGGAGGCGGCGGGCGGGCAGCATCGGCAGGCTCAGGGGGCTGCCGCGGATCCGGGTCGGCGACCGGCTCGGCGAGGCGGGAGACGCCGGAGCCGAGCCGCACTTCTCCCCGCCGAGCCTGGAGACGGTCGTCCGGCCCCGGCAGCCGGGTCAGGAGGCCAGGCTGCACGCCGCGCTGACGAGCCTCGCCGACGAGGATCCGCTGATCCGGATCAGGCCCGCGGGCGGCGGGGCGACGTCGCTGCTGCTCTACGGCGCCGTGCAGCGGGAGGTGATCGGCGCGCGCCTCCGGCGCGCCTTCGGGATCGAGCCCGTCTTCGAGAAGATCCGACCGGTCTACTTCGAACGGCCCGTCGGGGTCGGGGAGTCGGCCCAGGAGATGGGGCCGGGCACCGACGAGTTCTGGGCGACGATCGGGCTGCGGGTGGAACCGGCCCCGGCCGGCTCGGGCGTCGGCTACGCGCACGAGGTCGAGTGGGGCGCGCTGCCGCGCGCGTTCCACCGGGCCATCGAGGAGAGCGCGCTGCGCACGCTCGAACAGGGCCTCCACGGCTGGGAGGTGACGGACTGCGCCGTCACGTTGATCCGCGTCGGCTACTGCGCGCCGAACAGCGTCGCCGCCGACTTCCGCCACCTCACGCCGGTGGTTCTGCTGCGGGCGCTGCGGGCGGCGGGCAGCCGGGTCCACGAGCCGTGCCAGTCGGTGGAGATCGAGATCCCGCGCGATGTGCTCGGCGGGGTCGTGGGGGCGCTCGCCGCGCTCGGCGCGGACATCACCGGGTCCGGTGAGCGGGGGGCCTCGTGGCTGGTCACCGCGGAGTTGCCGGCGCGGCTGGTGCAGGAGCTGACGGCGGCGCTGCCGGGCCTGACCCACGGCGAGGGTGCCCTGTGGTCGCGGCCCGGCGCGGACCGTCCCGTGCGGGGCAGGCCGCCGCGGCGGGAGCGGTTCGACGGCAACCCGCTGAACTACGAGGAGTACCTGCGCTTCCTCGCCAACCGCGACCTGAGCACCTCGGGCGCCGCGGAACGCTGACCGGTGCGGCCCGCGGCCGGGTGCTCGCGCGGGTGCTCACAGCGGCCCTGCTCCGCGCCGGCGTTCGGCCTCGGAGAGAAGGTCCCAGGGGACGAGGGCGCCGGCGCCGCGGGAGGCGGGCAGGTAGGCGAGGTGGGCCACGGTGGCGCCGTCGGGCGCGCGGCCGAGCAGCCAGTGGGCGGTGTCCTGACCGGCGCCCGCGCCGATGCCCGCGCCGGCGCCCGACCGGTGCAGCAGGTGGTCGAGGTGGGGAAGGTAACCGCCGGGCAGCAGGTCCCTGATCCGGTCGGGTGCGGCGATGTCGAACAGGCTGACGAGCACGGTCAGGGAGCCGAACCTCCGCCTCCGGCAGCCCAGTTGACCGGGGTGGCGCGGGTGGGCGTCGGCGTTGAGCACGAAGTCCAGCACGTCGGCGCCGGTGAGGCGCCGCCATGCGGGGAGCGCGGCGAAGTCGGGGCGGTCGGCCTCGACGCGGGCGATGTGCCGGGTGATCAGCTCCCGGGCCCACTCGTGCCGGGCCCCCTTCCCCGCGCGGTCCGGCGGCCCGGCCCCGGCGTCCGTGGCGGCGCGCTCCGCGGGGCGCGAGGTGACCCGGGCCACCACCCCGCGCCGGAAGGTGATCACGGTGGCCATGCCGCGCGAGGGAAGGTCGCGGTAGTACCAGCGAACGGGCGCCGCCGGGGGCGCGCTTCGCGCCGGGCCGGGAACGGGGCCGGTCCTCGCTCCCCCGAGGAACTCCTCCGTGGTCAACCGGTCATGGGGCGGCCCGAGGAGGTCGATGACCTGTCCCTCCGTCATCCCTTGACTGACCTCGGCCACGAATGCCCCTTCCTGTCCTCGTCCGGTGAACGGAGCGACGCTACATCGGTGTTGCGGGACCCCTCGCGAAGTACGATGTCCCACGTTTCGCGCACGCAAGCCCCTTCGCGGAGGCCGCCATGCAAACCCTGACATCACGGAGCCTGACGGGGATCTGGTCCCCGCTGTTGCTGCCGGTCACCATGAGCGAGTCGATCGACTTCGACCGTCTCGACGCCACCCTGGAGACCGTGCTCGGTACCGGAGTACATGGCGTCTACACGAATGGCACCGCGAGTGAGTTCCACACGCTCACGGAGGCCGAGTACGACCGCCTGCACGAACTCGTCGCCGCGCGGTGCTCGGCCGCCGGGATGCCCTACCAGCTGGGCGCGAGCCACCCCAGCGGGCAGATCTCGCTCGCCAGGATCCGCCGCGCGGTCGCGCTGCGGCCCGGCGCCGTCCAGATCGTGCTGCCCGACTGGCTGCCGCTGCGGCCCTCCGAGGTGCTGGCGGCGCTGGGGCGCATGGCGGAGGCCGCCGACGGCGTGCCGCTGGTGCTGTACAACCCTCCGTACGCCAAGACCCAGGTCGGCCCCGAGCTGCTGGCCCGGATCGCCGACGAACTCCCGGCCGTCATCGGCATCAAGGTGCCCGGCGTGGCGGTGGCCAAGGGGCTCACCGACCGGCTCTCGGTGTTCGTCGCGGGCCACACCCTGGCGACGGCGCACCGGGAGGGCGCGGCCGGTTCCTACTCCAACGTCTCCTGCATGAGCCCGGCCGGAGCCGTCCGCTGGTTCGAGCAGATGCGCGCCGACCCGCCGGCCGCCGCCGAACTGGAGGCGCGGCTGCGCGCGTTCCTCGACGAGCACATCGCGCCGCTGGCCGCGGAAGGGTACTGCGACCCGGCGCTGGACAAGACGCTCTGCGCGGTGGGCGACTGGGCCACCGTGGGCACGCGCGTCAGGTGGCCGCACCGGTCGGTGCCCGAGGCACGCGTCGCCGCCCTGCGCGCCGCGGCCTGGCGCGCCGTGCCCGAGCTGCTGACCGACCCGGCGGGCGGACGGCTCCCCGCCCCGGGCGCCGGGGGGGGGGGGGGCGGCTTCTTTTACACACTTGA
>NZ_LAVK01000504.1 GCF_001083795.1 Streptomyces sp. SBT349 | reverse complement strand
CGTGCCGGGGCGGGTGGATGAGGGTGATCTGCCGGACGATCTGGTGGAAGGCGACGAGCGCCGACACCGGGGGGAGGGCGGCGACCGCGATGCCGGTCGCCGACTTGGGCGCCTCGCCCACGCACAGGCCGACGGCGAGCCCGCAGAACAGGACGACCACGGCCCACGAGTGCAGGGTCTGCCGCTGGTGCAGGGCGGCCCGCAGGATCGACAGCGACCCCACCACCCAGGGGCCGAAGATCAGCAGCGGCCACCACGGGATCAGCTCGGGCGGCACGCTCGCGGAGGCCGCCTCGCGCAGCGGCTCATAGGAGATCAGGCCGCCGAGCACGCTGAGCATCGCCACCAGGGCCGCCGCCACGGCGGCGATCATCAGGCTGACGCAGCGCAGCCACAGCGAGGGGGTGGCGCCGCCGCGCCACCGCAGTCGGCGGCGCTCCCTGCGGTGGCTGCGGGCGGTGGCCGGGTGGTCGTTCAGGCCCGGGATCCGCGCTGTGTCGTCGATCACCAGCTCGGGCGGGATGAACAGCGGCGCGTGCGCTGTCGGGTCGTACAGCATGTGCTCGTTGAGAGACGTCACGACTCCGCCAACGACGCGTGCCAGGGGGGGATGTGCGGCATCCGGGTGAATGGCGGGCCGTGGGGTGGCATGCGGCACGGCCGCTTGACAAAGCGTTTCTTCACACTGTCCCCGGCGCGGGCACGGGCCTCGTAGGATCGGCCGGACCATGGATATCGCAGACATCGAGGAGCTGTGGGACCGGGTGACCGGCACGCAGCCCGAGCCCGAGCTCTGGCTCATAGTCGCCGCGGCCGTCGTCGCCCTGTCGGCGGTCGTGCCCTGGGGGGCGTGGCGCCTCGCGCGGAACACGATCACGATCGCCCACGAGGGCGGTCACGGCCTGATGGCGCTGCTGACCGGGCGGCGCCTGGAGGGCATACGGCTGCACTCCGACACCTCGGGGCTCACGGTCTCCCGGGGCAGGCCGACCGGGTTCGGCATGGTCCTCACCGCCGCCGCCGGGTACACGGCCCCCTCGCTGCTGGGCCTGGGCGGCGCCGCGCTGCTGGCCGACGGGCGCATCACGGCCCTGCTGTGGACCGCGACCGCGCTGCTGCTGGCGCTGCTGGTGATGGTGCGCAACGCCTACGGGATGCTGACCGTGGTGCTCACCGGCGCCGCGTTCCTGCTGGTGTCCTGGCTGACCGGGCCCGAGGTGCAGGCGGCGTTCGCCTACCTCGTGGTCTGGTTCCTGCTGTTCGGAGGCGTCAGGCCGGTCTTCGAGCTCCAGACCAAGCGGCGGCGCGGAGCGGCCCGCGACTCGGACGCCGACCAGCTGGCCCGGCTGACCCGGGTGCCCGCGCTGATGTGGCTGACCCTCTTCCACGTGGTGACGCTCACCGCGCTGACCGGCGGGGGGCGCTGGCTGCTCGACCTGTGACCGGCGGACCGGCGGAGCGGCGGACCGGTCCCGGGCTCGGGCTCGGTTACCGGGGCCGCGTCCCGGCCGCGCACTAGAGTGAGAACATGACCGACCACAGCGACACGATCGCTCTCTGGCCCGCGCCGTACGCCTCCGGCGCGGTGGACGCCATCGTCACGGTGCCCGGTTCCAAGTCGGTCACCAACCGCGCCCTCATCCTCGCCGCCCTGGCCGCCGACCCCGGCTGGCTGCGCCGCCCGCTGCGCTCCCGTGACACGCTGCTGATGGCCGACGCGCTGCGGTCCATGGGCATCGGCATCGAGGAGACCGTCTCCTCCAGCTCCGAGGTCTCCGGGCTCTCGGGAGGCCGCGGCGAGTCCTGGCGCGTCATCCCCGGGACGCCGCTGGCCCCCGCCGCCGTCGACGTGGGGAACGCGGGCACGGTCATGCGTTTCCTGCCGCCCCTCGCCGCCCTCGCCGACGGCCCGATCCGCTTCGACGGCGATCCCCGTTCCCGGGTCAGGCCGCTCGGGAGCCTGATCGAGGCGCTGCGTGGCCTCGGCGCCCGCGTCGAGGACGAGGGGCGCGGCAGCCTCCCGATGACGGTGCGCGGCGTCGGCTCGGTGGAGGGCGGCCCGGTGACGGTGGACGCCTCGACCTCCTCGCAGTTCATCAGCGCGCTGCTGCTCTCCGGCCCCCGCTTCAACCAGGGCGTCGAGGTCCGCCACACCGGCGGGCGGCTGCCGTCCCTGCCGCACATCAGGATGACCGTCGACATGCTCCGCAAGGCCGGGGCCCAGGTGGACGCGCCGGACTCGGGCGGCGAACCGAACGTGTGGCGCGTGACCCCCGGCGCCCTGCTGGGCCGCGACCTGGTGGTCGAGCCCGACCTGTCGAACGCGCAGCCGTTCCTGGCCGCCGCGCTGGTCACCGGCGGCACGGTCACCATCCCCGACTGGCCCGCCCACACCACCCAGCCCGGCGACGAACTGCGCCGCATCTTCACGGAGATGGGCGGCTCCTGCGTCCTCGACGACCGGGGCCTGACCCTGACCGGTACGGGCCGGGTGCTCGGCATCGACGCCGACCTGAGCGAGGTCGGTGAGCTGACGCCCGGGATCGCGGCGGTCGCGTCGCTCGCCGAGACGGAGTCGGTGCTGCGCGGCATCGGCCATCTGCGGCTGCACGAGACCGACCGGCTCGCCGCGCTCCGCAAGGAGATCAACGCGCTGGGCGGCGACGTCACCGAGACCGAGGACGGGCTGCGGATCCGCCCGCGCCCGCTGCGCGGCGGCGTCTTCCACACCTATGAGGACCACCGGCTGGCCACGGCGGGGGCGGTGCTCGGCCTGGTGGTGAAGGACGTGGAGATCGAGGACATCGCGACCACCGGCAAGACGATGCCGGACTTCCCCGACCTGTGGCACCGGATGCTGGCCGGGGAGAGAGACTAGGGACCGCGGGCCCGCGATGCGCCGGTACGGCAAGAACCCCGACGAGGACGACATCCGCGTCCGCCCCGCCCGCCGCAGCAGGCCGCGCACCCACCGGCGCCCCGCGCACGAGGACGCCGAGGAGGGCTTCGTCCTCACGGTGGACCGGGGGCGGGTGACGTGCCTGGTGGAGGACCGGACGGTGACCGCCATGAAGGCGCGGGAGCTGGGCCGCAAGAGCGTGGTGGTGGGCGACCGGGTGGCGGTCGTCGGGGACCTGTCGGGGAAGAAGGACACGCTCGCCCGGATCGTCAGGGTCGAGGAGCGGACCTCCACGCTGCGGCGGACGGCGGACGACGACGACCCGTTCGAACGCGTGGTGGTGGCCAACGCGGACCAGCTCGCCATCGTCACCGCGCTGGCCGACCCGGAGCCGAGGCCCCGGCTGATCGACCGCTGCCTGGTGGCGGCGTTCGACGCGGGCCTCGACCCGTTGCTGATCCTCACCAAGTCCGACCTGGCGCCCCCGGCCTCGGTGCTGGAGACCTACGCGCCGCTCGGTATCCGCCATGTGGTCACCACCCGCGAGGAGTTCGGCGAGGCGGCGGTGGCCGGGGTGCGGGAGCTGCTCGCCGGGCGGACCACGGCGTTCGTCGGGCACAGCGGCGTGGGCAAGACCACGCTGGTGAACGCGCTGGTGCCCGAGCGGCAGCGCCCCACGGGCGAGGTCAACGCGGTGACGGGGCGCGGCCGGCACACCACCGTCTCCGCGCTGGCGCTGCCGCTGCCCGGCGGCGGCGGGGGCTGGGTCATCGACACCCCGGGGGTGCGGTCGTTCGGGCTGAACCACGTGGACCCCTCCCGCGTCATCCACGCCTTCCCCGACCTGGAGCCCGGCACGGTGAACTGCCCGCGGGCGTGCAGCCACGACGAGCCGGACTGCGCGCTGGACGGGTGGGTGGCCGAGGGCCACGCCGAGCCCGCCCGGCTGTACTCGCTGCGCCGCCTGCTGGCCACGCGGGAGCGGCACGAGGGGGACTGACGCGGCCCGGCCCCGTTCGGCGGGCTCGGGCGCCGCGGGGGCGGTCGGGCAGAGCCGCGGCTCAGCGCGCGGCGGCCGTG
>NZ_LAVK01000503.1 GCF_001083795.1 Streptomyces sp. SBT349 | reverse complement strand
TGTGAACTCCAGGCGGCGCCGACCGTTGGCCAGGGCGAACATGTCCTGGACGGTGAACGGCTGCGCGCCGATCATCACCTCGTCGCCCCGGCGGACGCTGTACACGTCCACCTCCAGGGGTACGGGGACCGTTCCGGGTGCGTGTGCGGTCACGAGGCGCTCCTGAGGTGCTCGGGCCGGTCGCGCTCGTACTGGGCGGCGCGGGCCATGGCGTAGAGGTGGGCGAGGCAGGCGTCGCAGGCGTAGACGTCTCCTGAGGCGTCACCGGCTGCGCCGGAGAGGGTGGCGCGGCCTACCCACATGACCGTCTGTTTGATCTCGGGGTCGCAGCCGATCCAGCAGCGGTCCAGGGTGCGTTCGTCCTGCCAGCGCTCGGGGTCGGGCGTGGTCAGGCGGAGTCCCCGCACGAGGGGTCACCCCCGTCCGGCACGGCGTGGAGCCTGCCACGGGTCCGGGCGCGCAACTCTGCGACGGCCTCTCGGAGTTCCCTCTGCGCGTGGGCCATCTCGCGCGCCGTCAGGAGCCAGTTCAGGGTGGTCAGGGCCCATGCGGAGACGACGCGTTCTATCAGCGGTCGGAGGTCGGGGCGGGGGCCGAGGTGGGCGAGGCGGCGGATCAGGCGCTCGGGCATGTGCGGTTCGGGCGGGTAGTTCAACGGCTCGCCCGAGCCGAGCGGGGGGCGCTGCGCGAGGGGGATCCACCGGCCGGTGACCAGGCAGTCGGGGCCGACGGTGAGGATCCAGCCTTCGGGGTGCACCGCGACCGGGACCGGACGCGCCTCCCGGATCTGCTCGCGGCAGTCGATGCACACCGGCACCAGGCGCAGATTCGCAAGCATCACCGCGCGCCCTCCGGACACTTGTGTAGCGCCAGCGACTCGACGGTGCCCCGACAACCGGGGCACCACACGCCCGCGGTCACCGGCGGGCAGGTGCGCCCGTCGATCAGTGTCGGGGGCTCGTCGGAAAGGGGCAACGGGGCGGGCTCGGGCAGCGGGGCAAGTGCCATGACACGCTCCTCGGTCATCGGGTTCGATGACCGTATGGCCGCCCTTGGAGCGGGAGGGGCACAGTCTGTGTCCCTCGCACGCGCGTTCAGGTTGTCAGCATGCCCAAACTCACTGCGAGTCGGGCGGCTCGCTGCCGCCGGGAGGGCTGTCGGGACTCGGCTTCCTCCAGCACGATCCTTCTGGCGTACCCGTTGTATCGGATCGTCTCCGGTGCGGCCTTGTGCGCCCGCTCCAGCATGGCGAGGGCCGTGTCCGCCTGCCCGTCGAGCTGGTAGCCGCGTGCCTCCTCGATGCGGTGCCGCGCGCGGCGCGGCCGGGACGGGATGGTCGTCACCTCGGTGGCGGCGGCCTGTCGCACCGACTCGCCCCCGGCGTGCAGTTCGACGGCGATGGTCACTGCGTGCGCGCCCATGATCGCCTGCGAGAACGAGGTGACGGGGTGGTAGTAGCTCGCGGGTAGCCGACCGGCTGCCGCTTGGGCGCGGTCCCAGTAACTCCAAGCGGCCCCGGCGGCTCCGCGCCGGGCCGCCGTGTACCCGGCCTCGAACTGGAGCGCGCCCGCGATCGCCAACACGTCATCGTCCGCGTCCGGCAGCAGCGGCTCCAGGTAGCGAAGCGTCTCGTGGGTGATGGCGTCCGCGGCGTCGAAATGGCCCTGCCCGGCGTCGCGGTGGGCCTGGGCCAAGAGCCACGCGGCAACGCCGATCGCGTGCGGGTCCTCGGACTCCTGGGCGGCGACCATGCCGCGCTCGGCGACGCGCCACAGCAGCGCGGACTCCGGCTGGTACGCCAGGAAGAACTGGCTGAGGCTGTACGTCTCGGCGAGCACGGCCTGTGCCGCGCGCCGCCGTGCGCTCGTCTCTGCCTGTCGTGCGGTGAGCTGCGCGTCCCGGATGAGACCGGGGAGCAGCGCGCCTACGACCTCGCGGTGGTTGGGCGCGGAGTGCCGCGCCTTCCACGCTCGGGACAGGCGCGCGGCCAGGTGCTCGGGGGGTGGTGCTTGCCGGTCCTCAGAGCGCAGCGGGAAGGCGTTGATGACCTCGGCGACCGCAGCGAGCCGCGTGTGGCCGGGGCCGATGAACAAGTCGGTGGCCATGGTCTGGGAGCCTGTCAGCTCGGAGAGGTCACGGACACGCAGTACCTCGGCGATACGCAGGATCATGGACAGCTTGGGCGTCTGCAACCTGCCGCGCTCGACCTGTTTCACCCAGGATGGAGACATGCCCAGGAGGCCGGCAAGGATGGGGCGGCTCATGCCGCGGCGGTTGCGCAATACCTCCATGCGCTGTCCGAATGACAGCGGCTCCAGGTACGGGTCCGGGGTAGCATCGGAGGGCATGGCCTTGCTCCTTCTCTGAACAGCTCGACACTGTCAGGGTATGGGGCAAGGCCCTCTTTGTTTGAGGGGCCCGAGGAAATCACCCGGCGATAGTGGCGCTGGGTGTGACGAGGCTTCCTCGCCTGGCTGCGCTTCGGTGTGGGGCGGTGTCGGTTGGCGTGTGGTGGTGTTCGGGGTGGGGCGGCCTGGCCGCTCGGGCGTGACCGGCCGAAGGCCGCAGCGCGCACGAGGGCGGCCGGGGCAGACCGCGCGCCGGTAGGCGCGCGGTCTTGAGCCAGTAAAGAAACTACGGACCCGGGTTGCCCCGGCTGCTGGGCATACGGCGGGTGGGGCGCCGGTCAGCGTGGAGGCGCGGGCGCCTGTGCCGACCAGGGCGCACGGGCAGGGGCCGGAACACCCTCAGGCATTCCCGCCCGGCGAGGGCGAGACACTGACCGGCCCTGGACTGCGGTACCTCGATCGCTGCTGCCGTATTCGCACCCCGTCTTCCTCAGTTCCCTGGAGAATCAACCACCATCAAGGTGGCTTCCCCTCCCCGGTGCGTATCGTCGCGGCGGTCACCTCGACGTGCCGGACGTCTGGGCGGGGACGGGTTCGCACGGTCAACGGTCTCCTCTGGCGGGAATCTCGGGGTCCCGCCCGCCCCGGAGGGCGGGCGGGGAGTCTGTGGCCCCCCGTCTGCCCTCCGGGTGGTGTGAATCAGCTCGGAGCGGACGGGGGGCGGTCTATGGGTGGCCGCCGGAGGGAGGGCGGCGGGATATCGGCCGAGGCGGGCACTGTGGCGAGCAGGCCCACAGCTGGAACACGTAGCCGTGCCACTCCTGTTCGCCGCCGAGTTTCCGGGCCCACGCGCCGAGGTACCGGCCGCACAGGGCGCAGTGCCGTCCTTCCTGCTGCTCGGGCCGGAGCCCGGGGACCTCGGGTATTCGCTCCGTGGTCTGCGTGATCGTGGTCACGGTGCGGCCTCGCAGGGCGGGTCGCAGGCCCACAGTTCGAGCCCGGCGTTGTTCTCGTCGTCGCCCGGGTCGAGGCGCCGCATGCCGGGGAGCATGGCGTGATCGCACCAGGCGCAGGCCCAGCCCGTGGCCTGGTCCTGGGACAGCCCGTCCAGTGGCGGGAGTGGCTCGGCCAACGGTGGCGCGGTCATCGCGCGACCTCGGTGGCAGGCGTGGCCGGGTGTCTGGCGCGGGCGGCGGTGCGCAGGTCGGCGACGGCGGTGCGGGCCTGTTCGTGCGCGGCGTGCAGCTCGTCCGCCGAGGCCGCGCGGCGTTTCGTGCGGGTGGCGGCGTCCATCAGCCGGGCGACCGGCGCGATGAGGTCGGGCCGGTCGCCCAATTCGGCGAGTCTCGCCACCAGATCAGCGGGCACGATGTCCGGGTAGGTCATGCGGGTGCCGCGGGAGCCGATGGGGTGCAGCGCGAACGGGATCAGCCGCCCGGCGACCAGGCAGCCCCGGCAGGCGTAGTACGACCGGCCCGGCCCGCTGTTCCCGTTCACGATGGCGACCGGGGTCAGCGGCGGCACCACGTCTCGGCACGTGGAACAGCGCGGCATCACTGGGCGCTCCCCGGGCAGGTGTGCTGCGCGCGCGACTCCACCTTGTCGTCGCAGCCGGGGCAGTGCTCGGACGACACCACGGGGGGGCAGGTGCGCCCGTCGATGAGGGTCGGAGGCGCGGGCCGCCGCGGCACCGG
>NZ_LAVK01000502.1 GCF_001083795.1 Streptomyces sp. SBT349 | reverse complement strand
GAGCCGGCTTGGAGCCGGGCTTCGGCGCCGGTCGCGGCGCGCCCGGCTTGGGCGACGCTCCCCCGGCGGGCCTGGGGGCGGGGGCCCCCGGCTTGGCGCTCACGGCACCCGGCTTGGGCGCCGGGGGCCTGGGCGCGGGCGCACCCGGCCTGGCCGACCTGCGGCCGCCGCCACTGCCATTGCCACTGAACGCGTCTGTCAGTTTGCGTACTACTGGCGCCTCGATCGTCGAGGACGCCGAACGGACGAATTCACCAAGCTCTTGGAGCTTGGCCATGACGACCTTGCTCTCGACTCCAAGCTCCTTGGCGAGCTCGTATACCCGGACCTTAGCCACTTCGCTCCTTTAACGGTCCGGGGTCGGTCGTCCGCCGGACCTTCGCTACTTCACGGGCGTACTCATCGCGTACTCATCGAGTGCTCATCGCAATCTCGACCTACTTCCAACTCGCGAGGTACCTGGCCGTGCGGACCGTCCGCACGACGCTTCTTACGATTCTGTCCGGCCGATCACCTGGTGCAGCTCTCCGGTGTCGAGCGGCCCCTGGACCCTCAGGGCCCTGGGAAACGCCCGACGGCGGACCGCCAGCTCCAGGCACGTCGGTGTGGGATGCACATAGGCGCCCCGACCGGGCAGCGTACCGCGATGATCAGGGACACAGCGATCCCCGTCCACCACCACACGCAACAGCCCCTTCCGGGCCGACCGCTGCCGACAACCCACGCAGGTGCGCTCAGGGCAGGATGGGTCCCGTGTCCGGCCAGACACTGATGATTCTACCTCCCCGCGCGCCCAGCCCCGCGGGCGGGCTCACGCCACTTGTCGCCAACGACGCGACGGCCGCCGGCATTCCCGGCCGCCGCGCCCACGCCTACGGCGCCGACTGCTCGCTCTGCTCGGTGTCCGGCCGGATGTCGATCCGCCAGCCGGTCAGCCGGGCCGCGAGCCGGGCGTTCTGCCCCTCCTTGCCGATCGCCAGCGACAGCTGGTAATCGGGCACGGTCACCCGCGCCGACCTGGCCATCTGGTCGACCACGTCCACCTTGGTCACCCGCGCCGGGGACAGGGCGTTGGCCACCAGCTCCGCCGGATCGTCCGACCAGTCGACGATGTCGATCTTCTCTCCGTGCAGCTCCGCCATCACGCTGCGCACCCGGCCGCCCATCGGCCCGATGCAGGCGCCCTTCGCGTTCAGCCCGGGGCGCAGCGACCGTACCGCGATCTTGGTCCGGTGCCCCGCCTCCCGGGCGATCGCCGCGATCTCCACCGAGCCGTCGGCGATCTCGGGCACCTCAAGCTCGAACAACTTCTTGACCAAATTGGGATGCGTGCGTGACAGCGTGACCGAGGGGCCGCGCGTGCCCTTCACCACCCGCACCACGTACGAGCGCAGGCGCGCGCCGTGCGGATAGTGCTCGCCCGGCACCTGCTCCTGCGGCGGCAGGATCGCCTCCAGCCGGCCGATGTCCACCAGCACGCTCTTGGGGTCCCTGCCCTGCTGCACGATGCCCGCGACCACGTCGCCCTCCCGCCCGGCGTACTCGCCGAACGTGATGTCCTCCTCGGCGTCGCGGAGGCGCTGGAGGATGACCTGCTTGGCGGTGGTGGCGGCGATCCGGCCGAAGCCCTGCGGGGTGTCGTCGAACTCCCTCGGCTCCGGTGCCCCGGCTCCCTCGCCGCCCTCGCCCTCCTCGCCGGCGCCCTCCGCCCCGGTCCGGTCGCCCAGGTCCGCCAGGTCGTCCGCGTCCTCGCGGGCCCAGACCGTCACATGGCCCGTCGCCCGGTCGAGCACCACCCTCGCCTGCCTGCTGCTGCCCTCGGTGCGGTGGTAGGCGATCAGAAGGGCCGACTCGATGGCCTCCACCAGCACGTCGAAGGAGATCTCCTTCTCCTGCACAAGGGCCTGTAGCGCCTTCATGTCGATGTCCACTGCTACGCCTCCTTCGGGCTCTGGTCACCAGCGGGCCTGCGGCTGAACTCCAGCTCGATCCGCGCCGACGCCACGTCGTCGAGGCCGACGCGGCGGGCCGTGGCCTTGCGGCCCTTCTCCCCGGGCACCTCGAGATCAAGCCCGGCGTCGTCGAAGGCCAGCAGCCGCCCGGTCAGCTCGCCGCCCTCCCGCAGCCGCAGCCGCAGCAGCCTGCCGACGGAGCGCCGGTAGTGCCGCGGCTCGGTCAGCGGACGCTCGGCGCCCGGCGAGGTCACCTCGAGCACATAGGGGGCGCCGCCCATCACGTCACTCTCGTCCAGCACCGCGGAGACCTCGCGGCTCAGCTCCGCGCACGCGTCGAGCCCCACGCCCTGGTCGGTGTCCACCACGACCTGGAGCACCCGCCGCCGCCCGGCCGGCGTGACCCTGACATCCTCGAGGTCCATCCCGCGCTTCCCGGCCAGCGGCTCCAGCAACTCCCGCAGCCTGTCGATCTGGGTCGTGCTCATCCGGGTGACTCCTCGGCCGCGTCTGCTGTTGTGGGTGCGTCTCGGGCGTTTCGCTCAACAGCCTATCGCCTGCGGCACGGTACGCCGACCGACCGGACGGCCAGGGCTGGCACGCCGGGAGACGGGGTGGCACCGGGATAGGCGCAGCGCACAGGTACGCTCACGGGGCGGTGATCTCCCCCGTCCTCCCACCGGGACTGCCCGGCGCGGGAGCCGCCGCCCAAGCCCACGGCCCTCCGCGAGAAGGGGAAGTGCGGGGAACCATGTCCTCTGCCGAGCCCTCTACCGTGTCCCGACGTTCCCTGCTGGCCGGCGTGCTGCTGGCCGGCGCCCTCACCGGTTGCACCTCAGGCGGCGGCGACGCGGCCGCCGAGGCCGCCGCGAGCACGCGCGGCCTGCGCCGCCGCGAGGCCAGGGAGAGCACCGCGCTGCTGGCGCGTTACGAGGCCACGGTCTCGGCCCACCCGTCGCTGGCCGGCCCGCTCACGCCGTTCCGCGACGTGGTCTCCGCCCATGTCGGCGCGCTCCACGAGCCGGGGGAGGAGACGACCGGCGTCGCCGGGGCCCCGCCCGAGGTGCCCGCGGCGAAGGAGCAGGCCATCGCGGCGCTGGCCGAAGCCGAACGACGGGCCGCCGAGGAGCGGCTGCGCGCGCTGACCGACGCCCCGCCCGAGCTCGCCCGGCTGCTGGCCTCCCTGGCCGCCGCGGGCGAGGTCCAGGCCCACCTCCTGAACGAGGTCCGCGCATGACCGACTCGTCCCCTCAACTCGAAGCCGCCCAGGCCGCGCTGGCCGCTGAGCACGCCGCGGTCTACGGCTACGGCGTGGTCGGCGGCCGCATCGGCGCGGACCGCGGCGCCGAGGCCCGCGAGGCGCACGCCGCGCACCTGAGCCGGCGCGACCTGATGGACCGCGCCGTCCGCGACCTCGGCGGTGCCCCCGTCGCCGCCGCGGCGGGCTACGCGCTGCCGTTCGAGGTCACCGACAGCGCCGGCGCGGTGGAGCTGGCCGTGGAGCTGGAGACCCGGCTGGCCGGCGCCTACGCCGACCTGGTGCTGGCCGGCGAGGGCGAGGTCAGGCGGGATGCCGCCGCCGCGCTGCGCGAGACGGCGGTGCGCGCGGCGCGCTGGCGCGGCCACGGCGAGCCGTTCCCCGGGCTCGCCGAGTACGCGGAGAGGGAAGGGGAGCGCTGAGCATGACCGCCCCCGTCCGGCCACGGCCGCCCGAGAGGCTGGCGCGCGCCCAGAAGGCCGCCGCGGGCGACTGGCTGGCGGCCCTGCCCGCCCTCGCCGACGACCTGCTGCGCCGCTGGGGGCTGACCGCGGAGCGGGTCGTCGCACCCGGCGGCCGGACCAGCATGACGGTCCTGGTGCGGGAGGCCGGCGGCGGTCGCGCGGCGCTCAAGATATGCGCGCCCGACGCCCCGGCCGGACGTGAGGAGGCGGCGCTGCGCCGCTGGAACGGGCTGGGGGCGGTGCGGGTGCTGCGCGCGGCACCCGACGAGGGGGCGCTGCTGCTCGAACGGCTGCGGGGCGAGACGTCGTTGCGTTCCCTGCCGGACGCCAAGGCCATGCTGGAGGCGGTCTCGGCGGCGCGGCGGCTGTGGGTGGATCCGGGGGAGGGCCACCCGTTCCCCACGGTGGGGGAGCGGACC
>NZ_LAVK01000501.1 GCF_001083795.1 Streptomyces sp. SBT349 | reverse complement strand
GCGCGGGGAGCCGAGCCCGGGGTGCGGAGGGTGTCGAGGACCTGCCGCACCTCGCCCAGGGCCTCCTTGCTGGCCGCCTTGATGGTGGTCAGCGCGGTGCGGGCCTGCTCGGGGTCGGAGTCGAGGAGGGCCAGGCCCATGCCCGCCTGGACGTTGATGACGGAGATGCTGTGGGCGAGCACGTCGTGCAACTCGCGGGCGATGCGCAGCCGCTCCTCGTCGGCGCGGCGGCGTTCGGCCTCCTCGCGCGCGGCCCGCTCTCCGGCGAGCGTTTCGCGGCGGACGCGGAGCAGCTCGGAGACGGCGAGGACGGCGACGGCCCAGGCGGCGAGGCCGCCGTCGGCGCTCCAGTCCTGCGGGGGGTCGCCCGAGGGCGGCAGCCACCGGTAGAGGAGGTGGCCGACCAGCAGATGGCCGCCCCACAGCAGGCCCATGGCGGCCCAGGCCGCCCTGCGGTGGCCGGCGACGACGGCGCTGAACGCGCCGACGACCACGCTGAGGAAGGCGGGCCCGTAGGGGTAGCCGGTGGCGAGGTAGAGCAGCACGATGGCGGAGGTCGCGAGGGCGACCTGCGCGGGGTGGCGGCGGCGCAGGAGCAGCAGCAGCGGGCCGACGATCAGCAGGGTGCGGGCGAACGGGTCGAGCGCGGCCCGGTCCGGCTGGTTGACGGCGGCGAAGTGCGAGCCGACGAACTGGAAGAACAGGACCGCGCCCGAGGACAGCCACGGGAGCCGGGCGGCGGGGGGCTGCGCGGCGAGCCGCCGCTGCCAGCCCTGCCAGCGTTGCCAGGGCGGGCCACCGCCGCGGCCCTGCCCCGTGGTGTCTGCGGTCATGCCGGCAACGCTAGCCCGGTCGGCGGGGGGTCGCGTCGGCCGGTCGTGGTCATCCGGCGTACTCCCGCGGCAGTACGTCGCGGGGGCGCTCGGCGGGCTCGCCGGCGGCCACCGACCCGGGCGCCGGGGCCTCGGAGAGCCCGATCCGGGCGTGCAGGCGGCGCAGCGGGCCGGGGGCCCACCAGTTGGCGCCGCCGGCCAGGCGCATGGTGGCGGGCAGCAGCACCATGCGGATCAGGGTGGCGTCCACGAGGATCACCAGGGCCGTGCCGACGCCCAGCTCCTTGAGGAAGACGACGCCGCTGGTCGCGTAGGTGGCGAAGGCGAGGACGAGGATGCCGGCGGCGGCGGTGATCAGCGGGGCGGTGCGCCGGATGCCGGTGGCGACGGCCAGCTCGGTGTCCCCGGTGCGGACGTCTTCCTCCGTGATGCGGGCGAGGAGGAACACCTCGTAGTCCATGGACAGGCCGTAGGTCACGCAGAACATGAGCATCGGGATGCTGGGCTCGATGGAGCCGGTGGGGGTGAAGCCGAGGACGCCGGAGAGGTTGCCCTCCTGGAAGATCCACACCAGTGCGCCGAACATCACCGACAGGCTGAGCAGGTTGAGCAGGGTGGCCTTGACCGGAAGCAGGACGCTGCCGGTCATCAGGAACAGGACGCCGCAGGTGATCAGCAGGATGAGGGCGGCGACGAGCGGCACGCGGTCGAGCAGCGTGGTGCGGAAGTCGGTGGTCTCGGCCGGGTAGCCGCCCACCAGGGTGCCCTCGGGGGCGTCGACGGCGCGGATGCCCGCGACGAGGCCGGGGACGTCGCCCTCCATCGCCTCCTGGGTGGGCACCACGGAGACGAGGGCGGAGCCCGCCGCGGAGGTCATCTCCGCGGAGCCGGGGCCGGGCGGCGCGACGCGCTCCCCCGCCCGGTAGGTGCCCGTCGCGGAGAGGGTCTGGAAGACGCCGGGCACGCGGGAGAGCGCGGTGGCGTAGGCGGCGGTGTCCCGCGGCGCGGAATCGGCGCCGGGGGCGACGGCGAAGAGCGTGTCGGTCGGCTCGGCGGCGAAGTGCTCGCGCACGTCCTCGGCGGCGACCCGGCTCGACGTGCCCTCGGGGAGCGTGCGCTGGTCGGGGAGCCCGAGGCGCAGGCCGAGCAGCGGGGAGGCGAGGAAGAGCAGCACGGCCAGGGCTGCCGCGCCGGTCAGCAGCGGGCGGCGCATGACGGCCAGCGCGGTTCGGTGCCAGAAGCGGCCGGGGGCGCCGGTGGCGGGGCGGTCCACGCGGTGGCCCCAGCGGGCGAGGGCGGCGGGCAGGACGATCACGGCCCCGGCGACGGCGGTCAGGACGACGAGGATGCCGGCGTAGGCGAAGGAGGCGAGGAAGAAGAACGGGAAGACCAGCAGGGTCGCCAGCGAGACGGCGACGGTGGCACCGCTGAAGACGATGGTGCGGCCGGCTGCGGCCACCGCGTGGGCGACGGCGTCCTCGGTGTCCCGGCCGGTGGCGCGTTCCTCGCGGTAGCGGTTGATGAGGAAGAGGCTGTAGTCGATGCCGAGGCCCAGGCCCAGGACCAGGGCGAGGTTGGCGGCGAAGGTGGAGACCTCGGTGAACTGGGCCAGCAGCCGGAGTCCGGCCAGGGTGCCGAGCACGGAGAACAGGCCGACGCCGACGGTGAGGAGGGCCGCGACGGTGCGCCGGTGGACCAGGATCAGGAGGAGCAGGACGGCGGGCAGGACGATGGCCTCCGCGGTCAGGAAGTCGCGCGCCGCCTGCTCGCCGACCTGCCGGGAGACCTCCTCCTGGCCGCCGACCGCGACGCTGATGCCGGGGATCTCGCGGGCCAGCCGGGGCGAGAGGTCGGCCAGTTCGGCCCGGGTGTCGGTGGCGCTGCCTTCGAGGCGGGCGAGGATCAGGGCGCGGTCGCCGTCGGCGGAGCGCAGCGCAGCGTCCCCGCCGCCCCCGCCGTCCCCGCCGTCCCCGCCGTCCCAGTAGGAGCTGGTGTCGGTGACCATGGGGTGGCCCGCCAGTTCCTCGGCGAGGGCGCGGCCCGCCGCGGCCGTCGCCGGGCTGTCGACGTCGCCGTCGCCCGCGGTGACCAGCAGCGCCAGGTTGGGGTTCCCGGTGCCGAACTCCTCGCGCAGCACCTCCTGCACCCGCACCGACTCGGTGCCGGGAGCGTCCCAGCGGGCCAGGTCCAGGTCGCCCTGGGCGCCCGCCCCGTAGACGCCGAGGCCGAGGAGGAGCGCCGCGGCGGCCAGCAGGATGGTGCCGCCGCGCCGCACCACCAGGCGGCCGAGTGCGGTCAGCGGCCCGTGGCCTCGTTCGTCTCGCCGTGCCATGAGGTCGTTCCCTTTCCCGCGGAAGTGTCGGGGCAACGGTCGCCGGTGGCGCTGACCGTCCGCTGGAACGGCCGCTGGAAGATCCGCTGGAACGGCGGCCCGGCCGGGGCGCGGCGTTACGCTCGACGCATGGCTGAGGGGTTGCGTTTCGAGCTGCTGGGTCCGTTGCGGGCGCTGGGTCCCGGGGGCGAGGTGGCGCTGGGCCCGCCGCGGCAGCGGGCGGTGCTCGCGGTGCTGCTGCTCCAGGAGGGGCGCCCGCTCACCTACGCGGCGCTGGTGGACGCGGTGTGGGGGGACCGGCCGCCCGCGCAGGTGCGGAACCTGGTGCAGAAGTACGTGTCAGGGCTGCGGCGCGCGCTCGTGGACGCGGTGGGCGGGGAGGCGCCCGAGCTGCGGTGGACCGGCAGCGGGTACCTGCTCGGCGGGGTGGTGATCGCCGATCTGGCGGAGCGGCGGGCGCTGCTGGCGCGGGCGGTGGCGGCCCGGGACGCCGGTCAGGGCGCGCGGGCGGTGGAACTGGTCGTGCGCGCGGAGGCGCTGTGGCGCGGGGAGTTCGCCGAGGGGCTGGCCGGGCCCGTGCTCGCGGCCGAGCGGCAGCGGTGGGCGGAGAAGCGGCTGATGGTGCTGGAGGCGCGGCTCGAGGGCGAGCTGGAGCTGCGGCGGTACCACGAGTGTGTGCACGAGCTGGTCCGGCAGGTGGCGGAGCATCCGATGCGGGAGCGGCTGGTGGGACTGCTGATGCTGGCGTTCTACCGCAGCGGCCAGTCGGCGGCGGCGCTGCGGACGTTCGAGGACGCGCGGCTCCGGATCGCGGAGGAGATGGGGTCCGACCCGGGTCCGGCGCTGCGCGTCCTGCACCAGCGGATGCTGCGTCAGGACCCCGCGCTGCTGCCGGAGTCGGTGCTCGCCTCCTGAGCCGGGCCCGCCAGCCCCTCGGCGAACTCCCCGCGCCACAGCGCCTCCG
>NZ_LAVK01000500.1 GCF_001083795.1 Streptomyces sp. SBT349 | reverse complement strand
AACATCCATGATCCACATCGCGTCGATCGACAACCTTACCAAGCGCATAACAGGCGAGACCACACCAACCTGGCGAGGCACCTACTAGGGCATAAGCGGCAATCTGCCTACTTCAAACGCCCTCTCAGATCGCGTGCGAGAGGATGATGGCTATGGTGACTTCGTTGCTGGTCGCTGGTCGTCAGATGGCGGCTGGCGCCTGTGAAGGCATCATCGGCGGAGCCTGCTTCGCCTTGATGACGGGTGCAGCAGTGCCGGGCTGAGTCCAGCGCTTTCACGTACCGCCAACATTCACCGATTGCCGCTACCAACGTGTCCATGGGCGCCACGGCGGTTGCGGTACAGCAGCGGAGTACAGCAACCGCCGCGACCGGAGCCAGCCGCCATAGGCCCCAGGTGGCTGGTTGACCAGACCAGCAGACCTCGGCGACCTCCATGCCCGTAGTTCGCAACGAGGGGGTCAGGGGTTCAAATCCCCTCAGGTCCACCGGCAAGCGCCGTTCACTAGACCAGGTAGAACGGACAGACGAGATCCCGTCCGATCATTCCGATCGGGCGGGATCTTGGCGTTTCCGGGGTGTGTTCGAGGTGGTGTGCGAACGCGAACGCTCGCTGGGGCGGTTATCCCTCGGACTCCGGCCTGGCGGCTGAGGTGGTTCTGGGTGCGGAAGGGCCGTTGGGGCCGCCGCTGGGCGTGCGGGATGCCGCTGCGTGGTGCGGAGGTGTCAGGCGTTTGTACTGTTCACTGCCGGTCTGGGCGGTGGAAGCCCATTCGCGGTCACGGGTCCGGGTGTATGTCCGGTCACCTCGCTGGTCTCGTCCAGTTCGGCGCGGACGGTGGTGGTCTGCCCGGTCGCGTTCTGCGAGGTGGACAGGGCTTCCAGGTTGATGGTGCAGATCATCAGGGCGAGGAGGATGGTCTGGGCGACGCGGCCGTGGGCGAGCCGTTTCCTGGGGTCTGCGATGTCGATGCGGTGGCCTTTGGCTCTGCCGTTGATGCCCTCTGTGTTTGCCCGGATGGGTTGGTAGGCGTCGTGCCAGGACGGGTGGAGGTAGTGCCGGTCCTGGCGGTATTTGTCGAGCTGACCCAGGTCACCGGGATGAACGGTGATCGTGGGCTGCTGGCAGATCCTGGACAGTTTGTCCTTGGGTGGGGGTCGCAGACGCTCGGTCTGTGGGATGGGGACTGTGGGCTTGGCTGCGGTGTGGGCGGCGGTGGCGCGTGGGTTGGTGAGGTCCACGACGGCGGGCCGGGGTGCGGCGATGTGATGGACCTGGTTGAAGCGGGGGCAGGTGACCGAGGGGGAAGGCGCGGCTGCCGGGCATTGCAGCCGGACGGCGCCTCGTTGGTCTGGAGACTGCTTGAGCTTGAGGAAGAACGCCTCGCGGGCGGCGATGCGGTCGCCGAGCTGGGGGTTGGCGCCGATCTCGCGGACGGCCTTGTCATCCAGACCGGCAGTGGCACGGGCGAGAGCGGCGGACATGTGGGGGCAGGCGAGGGAGCCGTCGACGAGGAGGGCGCCGTGGTGGGTGCCCTGGACGCCGCGGTGGTCCTTCTTGTAGTCGAGGACGAGTTGGTGGCCCAGGCAGCGGGCCGGCTGGGAGAAGTGCGGGGTGGTCTGGTCGGTGTAGGCGCGGTCGGCGGCGAGTATCCCGGTCGGGAACCCGAACGGGGTGAGGGCGTGGATGGCGTTCGGCCTGATCCGTTTGCCGGGCGTGTCTAGGACAAGGCCGAGCGCGAACTGGGGATGAGCACTGACACGCGGGCCCACCTGCGCATGGCCTTGGGGGTGTCGTCGGCTGGCGGCGACAAGAAGGGTCACGGAGTACCCGAAGACGCCTTCCTCGGATCCGCCGCTGTAGTGCCAGCCCGCGGTGATCTCGACCGACCCCAGGCCACTGCGCTCGCCGGGCGGGCGGTGCCAGACGGGAACGGAGGTGGTGTCGACGCCGATGTCGCCCCGCCAGCCCTTGAAGTGGCCGCGGCGGTGGGCGAGGTGGACGGTGACCAGCACCGACCAACCGGTGCCCATCCCCTGTAGTCACGGCCTTGTTTCCTTGTGCTCGGGCAGCCAACGGCGACGCCTCACGCACGACCGGGGACAGCGGACACCCTTGCAGGGACTGGCCGTTCTTTCGTGCTCGAGCGCCCGCTCGGGGACGTCGCGGATCTGTCCCCCGTGGCGTGATCAGCCGGGCGGCGTGCCCTGGCCAGCCGGTTCAGGGTGCTGGCGCCTGGGGCGGGCGGGCGGCGGCTGTCACCAGCAGTGCCGACGCCGCCAGCACACCGCCCAGCCACAACGACCCCCCGGGTCCCGACAGCTCCGCCGCCCGGCCCCCCAGCAGCGCGCCCAGCCCGATCGCGACGTTGAACACTCCGGCGAACAGCGCGGAGGCCGCCTCGCGCGCCGCGGGAGCCGCCGCCATCAGCCAGTTCTGCATGCTGACCGACACCCCGCCGTACGCCAGCCCCCACACCACGACCAGCACGGCGGACGCCGCCATGCTGCCGCCCGCCGGCCCCAGCAGCAGCACCGTCGCCGTGAGCACCGCGGAGATCGCCAGCAGCGTCCGGCGCGGATCGCGGGCCGCCGCCGTGCCCCCGAGGAAGTTCCCTGCGATGCCGGCGCCCCCGTAGACCAGCAGCAGCGCGCCCATCGCCTCCGCCCCGATGCCATCGACCCGTTCGAGCGCCGGACGGATGTATGTATACGCGGCGAAGTGTCCGGTGACCAGCAGCAGGACCACCAGCAGGCCGGTGCGCACCGCCGGTGCCCACAGCAGCGCGGCGAGCGCCTGCAGCCGCACCGGTTCCCCGGCCGGCAGCGGAGGCAGCATCCACGCCAGAGCGGCGGCCACCACCAGTGCCAGCCCTCCTGCGGCGCCGAACGAGGCCCGCCACCCGGCCAGTTCGCCCACCAGCGTGCCGGCCGGCACTCCCAGAACCGAGGCCACCGCGATGCCGCTGAAGATCAGCGCGGTCGCCCGCCCCACCGACTCCCGCGGCACCAGACGCACGGCCAGTCCCGCCGCGACCGCCCATACCCCGCCGATGCACACCCCCACGAGCACCCGCGCGGCCAGCAGCACAGGGAAGACCGGTGCCAGCGCGGACAGCACGTTCGCCGCCGCAAGCAGTGCCATCAACCCCACCAGTACCGACCGCCGGTCCACGTGCCTCACCACGGCGGGCAGCAGGAGAGCGGCGACGGCCGCCACCAGCCCTGGCACGGTGACAGCCAGCCCGGCCGTTCCATCCGCGACGCCGAGCCCCGACGCGAGCGGCGTGAGCAGCCCGACGGGCAGCATCTCGGAGGTGACAACGCAGAAGGTGGCCGCCGCGACGGCCAGGACGGCGGCGGGGGCGCCCGCACGGGCCGACGGCGGCGCCGGAGGAGAGGTCTGAGGCATGCGTCCAGCCTCCGCAGTCCGGCGACCGGGAACAACGCCGAAGTGCTCATCCTTGAATGAGTCAGGCTCATCGATCGGAACGGGACCGGGAGGCATCGTGAGCGGGCTGGAGATCCGCGAGCTCGAGTGTTTCCTCGTGCTCGCGGAGGAACTGCACTTCGGCCGCGCCGGCGAGCGGCTGTACGTCTCGCAGAGCCGCGTCAGCCAGTTGCTCAGTGCCCTGGAACGCCGGATCGGCGCGCGGCTCGTCGAGCGCAGCAGCCGCCAGGTGGCGTTGACACCCCTCGGCGAACGCTTCCTGGCCGAGCTGCGTCCCGCCTATGAGACGCTGCGCGCCAGCGTCGAGGGCGCCCGCGCGGCGGCCCGCGGAATCGCCGGAACGCTGCGGATCGGCTTCCAGGGAACGGCGGACGCACGGCTGCTGCGCGCCATCGCGGGCTTCGAGTCGGAGCACCCCGACGTTCGCACGAAGGTCACCGAGATTCCGCTCGCCGACCCCTTCGGGGCCCTGCGCCGCGACGAGGTGGCCGCCGCGATCGTGCTGCTGCCGGTGGCGGAGCCCGACCTGGTACTGGGCCCTCTCTTCTCCCCTCAGCGGCAGACGCTCGCCGTTCCCGTAGGCCACCCGTACGCCACCCGGGCCGAGCTGACCGCGGACGAGATCGCCGACGCGCCGCTGATCGCGCCGGACCACCCCGCCCCCGCCTACTGGCGGCAGGCCCAGGCCCCCAC
>NZ_LAVK01000004.1 GCF_001083795.1 Streptomyces sp. SBT349 | reverse complement strand
CCCCCGCGGACTGAACGGGCCCCGGGTCAGCCGCCCGAGCCCCGGCACTCGTCGTTGTCGCCGCCGCTGAGACAGGCGCCGCCGGGACCGCCGTCGTCGGAGACCGGGACGGGCACGGGCCCCTCGTCCCGGGCCTCCAGGGCGGCCCCCGCCACGGTGGCCAGCGCGCACAGCGCCGCCACGATCACCTGGACCCGGGCGGACCCCGGCAGCCGCCGGCGCCGCAGGAAGGCGGCGCTCAGCGCGGCCAGCACCGCGACGGCGCCCACGCCGGCGAGGCCGGTGAGCGCGGCGCGCGAGTCCCCCGACTGCTCGGTGGCGCCGGGCCAGGAGTCGCCCAGGAGCGTGACGAAGGCGAGGAGCCCCACGACCGCCAGGGCCAGGGCGTCGAGTACCACCGCCGTCACGGTCATCGCCGCGTCGGCGCCACGGCCCGGCCCGGACCCCGCGACCCGGCCAGGGTCGGAGACGTTGGTCATGACGGCATCATCCGCCCACCGCGCCACCCGCACATGAGTACGGGTACTCAGCCTGGTGCCGGGTAGGAAGGGCGGATGGACGACGACGCGGCTCTCGAACCGCTGGACCGACTTCTCGCCGAGCGCGCCTGCGAGCGCCTGCTCACCGACTTCCTCCACCGCCTCGACCTGGGCGATCCCGCCTCGGTGGCCGGGCTGTTCACGCAGGACGGCGTCTGGGAGTGGCCGGCGGGCGACCGAAGGATCGAGGGGCGCGAGGCGTTGCGCGCCTACTTCGGCGGACGCCCCGCGGACCGGCTCTCGCGCCGGCTGAGCGGCAATGTCCTGGTCACCGTCGACTCGGCTGCCACGGCCCACGCCGTCAGCTACTTCGCGACCTACCGGGTCGACGGCTGGACCGGCGGCATCGTCCCGCCCCGGCTCCCGGCGAACGTCGGCCACTACGAGGACACGTTCACCAGGACCGGCGGCGCCTGGCTGCTCGCGACCCGCACGCTCCACCTCGCGTTCGGCGGGGCGACCCACCACCTGGGCGGCGGGGAGGACACGGCCGGGCGGCCGCCCTCCGCTACTCCCGCGACCGGGACTTGAAGGCCGCCTTCCGCGCCTGCTTCGCCAGCGCCTTGTCCGGGTGAAGGCGGCCGACCGCCTCCAGCACGTCGGCCGTCGCCGGGTGGTCGGCCCGCCACGCCTTCTCGAAGAACGCGCTGTGCTGGCCCGCCAGGTCGGACACCAGCTCGCGCAGCTCCTCGGACTCCTCGGCGTCGCCCAGCGCGAGCTGCGCGGCGAGCGTGTCGATGGTCAGCCAGAACACCATGCCCTCGCCGGGCGGCGGCACATCGGCCGCGCCGCGCTCGACCAGCCACACCCGGGCCAGACCGCCCAGCTCCGCGTCGTCGAGCACCTCGCGCACCGCGGGCTCGGCCCGCTGGTCGAGCATCGACAGCACCAGCTGACAGCCGAGGCGCTGCCCCGGGCCCGCCGCGTCGGAGCCGCGGGCCGCCGCCAGCAGGTCGCGGGCCGCGTCCAGCGGCGCGCGCCCCCGCAGCCACAGCTCGGCCTCCTCCCGCGCCGCCGCCTCGGGACGGAACGGCAGGGCGCCGAGCAGCGCGGACGCGTCGCCGTCCGCCAGTTCCCCGATGACCGGGGCGTCGATGCCCGCCTCCCGCATCCGCTGCCGCACCCCGTACAGCCCGAGCGGCGTGAGCCTGGCCAGGCCGTAACGGCTGATGTCGTCCTCGTCCTCCTCGGCCTCCCCGGGGAACGCCGCCCCGTCCTCGTCGCCCTCCGCGAGCAGCGACTCGTCCACCGGCCGGTAGTCGAGCATCCCGGTCCCGGCCAGCGCCCTGAACTGCCCGTCCAGCTTCAGGACCGCCGCCGACAGCTCGTCCAGCGCCTCGGCCGACAGCTCGTCCATGTCCTCGGGGATGATCGACGCGGCGGCGACCATCGGCAGCGGCACCATCGAGACGCCCTGCCCCGCCTCGTCCGTGACCGCGAACAGGTAGAGGCTGCCCAGCGCCGCGTCCAGCTGGCTCGACGCCTCCTCCTGGTCGAAGGCCAGCGCGTCCAGGTCGATGGCGTCCGGGTCGATCTCGCCGTCCGGGCTCACCGCGCCCTCGATGCCGCTGAGATCGCCGAGCAGGTCCTCGAAGGTCGGCGTCGCGGCGTCGGCGAGCACCGCGTCGACGCCCACGGACCAGATGTCCAGGACCTCACCGGGCGCCCCGGCGGTGATCGGGCCCAGCTCGGGGCCCGGCGCGGCGGTCCCCGCGGCGGCGTCCTCCGCCCCGGCGGCACGGGGACCGGCCCGGCCCTCGTCCTGGCCGTCGCCCTCGTCCTCTTCCTCGTTCTCGCTGATCTCCACCAGGCCGGTGTCGACCGCGAAGTTCCACGCGTCGGCGGCGAACGCCTCGCCGGCCTCCACCTCGTCCAGGCCGAGCGCGGCCACGGCCGACTTCAACTCGTCGGCCAGCAGCTCGCCCCCCGCCCCCACCTGCGTTCCGGGCGCCGCCCACCGGGCGAGCGCGACGGCTCGCGACAGCAGCGGCCCGGCGAGCGCTTCACGCGCCAGCTCGGCCTCGGAGGGCAGCCGCACGGGCGGCATGGTGGGACGGTCGTCACCGGGGTTCACGAACGCTCCTCAACGCGGCGAGCTGGGCACGTCCCCAGCCTAGATCAGCCGGCGGCCCGATGCGCGGCCAACGTCCGCACTCCACCCCTCGCCCGAACGCCGAACGGCCCGCGCGCCACGGTCGCCTGACGGCGCGCCAGGGACTCAACGCGGGTGGCACACCGCTGCGTTCACCGGAACGTCGCGCTCCCGCCGGTCGGGAGACGTTGACAATTCCTCGGCGCCTACGGGACTTTTACGCGCGTAGAGACCATAGCCCGCCCCCGGAGGGTCCCTTGACCGCACCATCCCGCCCCCGCCCCCGCCCGCACCGCGGCACCGCAGCCCTGGGCGCCCTCGTCGTCGCCGGGCTGTGCTCCACCCTGCTCGTCCAGCCGTCCCCCGCCGCCGCGGCGGAGGGCGTGCGCGTGCACGACCTCCAGGGCGCCACCCGGATCTCGCCCTACGCGGGCCAACGCGTCGCCGAGGTGCCCGGGGTCGTCACCGGCGTACGGACCTACGGTTCGCGCGGCTTCTGGGTGCAGGACCCCCGGCCCGACGGCTCGGCCGCCACCAGCGAGGGCGTCTTCGTCTTCACCGGCGCCGCGCCCGCCGTCGCGGTCGGCGACGCCGTGCTGGTCTCGGGACGCGTCGACGAGTACTACCCCGGAGGCGAGGAGGACGGCGGCCAGTCCGTCACCCAGCTCTCCTCCCCCGAGGTCACCGTCGTCTCCTCGGGGAACGCGCTGCCCTCGCCGGTCACCCTCGACGCCTGGGAACTGCCGCGCGCCTACGCGCCCGAGGGCGACCCGGAGGACGGCGGCTCCGTCGAGGGCCTGCGGCTGCGGCCCTCGCGGTACGCGCTGGACCGGTACGAGTCGCTGGAGGGCATGACCGTCGAGGTCGGCGAGGCCCCGGTGGTCGGCCCGAGCACGCCGTACCACGAGCTGTGGGTGACGCTGCTGCCCGGCGGGCGGCGGACGGACCACGGCGGCGCCCTCTACTCCTCCTACGGCGCGCAGAACGCGGGCCGCCTGAAGATCGAGTCGCTGGCGCCGGTCGCGCAGGAGCCGTTCCCCGTGGCCGACGTGGGCGACACCCTGCGCGGAACGACCGAAGGCCCGCTGGACTACGACGAGTTCGGCGGCTACACACTGGTCGCCCGCGAGCTCGGCCGGGTCGAGCGGGGTGGGCTCGCCCCCGAGGCCACCCGCGCCCAGCGGGACGACGAGCTCGCGGTCGCGGCGTACAACGTCGAGAACCTGCACCCCGGCGACGAGCAGGAGAAGTTCGACCGGCTGGCCGCCGCCGTGGTGGAGAGCCTGGCCTCGCCCGACATCCTCGCCCTGGAGGAGATCCAGGACAACACGGGCACCGAGGACGACGGCACGGTGGCCGCCGACGAGACGCTGCGCCGCTTCGTGGACGCCGTCGTCGCCGCGGGCGGGCCGCGTTACGCGTGGCGCGGGATCGACCCGGAGGACGGGCGGGACGGCGGCGCCCCCGGCGGGAACATCCGCAACGTCCTCCTGTTCAACCCGGAGCGCGTCTCGTTCACCGACCGCCCCGGCGGGGACGCGACCACGGCGGCCGGGGTGGTGCGCGAGGACGGCCGGGCCGCGCTGACCCTCTCCCCCGGACGGGTCGCCCCGGCGGACACGGCGTGGCAGGACAGCCGCAAGCCGCTGGCGGGCGAGTTCACCTTCCGGGGCGAGACCGTCTTCGTCGTCGCCAACCACTTCGTCTCCAAGGGCGGCGACCAGCCGCTGCACGGCCGCTTCCAGCCGCCGGCCCGCTCCTCCGAGGAGCAGCGCGCCGAGCAGGCCGAGGCCGTCAACGCCTTCGCGCGGGAGCTTCGTTCGGCCCAGCGGGACGCGCGGGTCGTGGTGCTCGGCGACATCAACGACTTCGCGTTCTCCCCGACCACCCGGGCGCTGACCGCGGGTGGCGCCCTGGAGAGCGCGGTCGGTTCGCTGCCGCGCGGCGACCGGTACACGTACCTCTTCGAGGGCAACTCGCAGGTCCTCGACCAGACGCTGGTCTCCCCCGCGATTCGCGCGTACGAGTACGACATCGTGCACATCAACGCCGAGTTCGCCGACCAGGCCAGCGACCACGACCCGCAGGTGATCCGCTTCCGCCCCTGACCGTTCGCCCCTGTCCCGTTCCCCCTGGCCCGTTCGCCCCGTGCGGCGGTCCCCCGCGGCTCTCCGCCGGAACCGGGTGGACCGCCGGGCAGGTCGGGACGCAGACTGCGGTCCATGCCTCAGACACCCTCCGCGACGTGGCCCGACACGCGCCCCGCCCCGTTCGGCCGCTGCGCCGCCGCCATGATCACGCCGTTCACCGCGGACGGCTCCCTCGACCTGCCGGGCACCCAGCGGCTCGCGACCCACCTCGTGGACCGCGGCGGCTGCGACACCCTGGTCCTCAGCGGGACCACCGGGGAGTCGCCGACCACCAGCGACGAGGAGAAGGCGGCCGTGGTGCGGGCCGTCGCCGAGGCTGTCGGCGACCGCGCCACCGTGGTCGCCGGGGTCGGCACCGCCGACACCCGGCACTCGGTCGCGCTGGCCCGCGACGCCGAGAAGGCGGGCGCCGACGGCCTGCTGGTGGTGACGCCCTACTACTCGCGCCCCACGCAGGAGGCGATCACCCACCACCTGCGGACCGTCGCCGACGCCACCGACGTGCCCGTGATGCTCTACGACATCCCGGCACGCACCGGCAAGGGCACCGCGCTGACCGCCGACTCGCTGCGGCGCCTGGCGGAACACCCGCGGATCCTGGGCGTCAAGGACTGCTCCTTCGACCTGCTCACGTCCGGTCTGGTGATGGCCGAGACCGACCTCGCCTACTACTCGGGCAGCGACGAGACGCACCTGCCGCTGCTGGCCATCGGGGCGAGCGGCGTCGTCAGCACGGTGGCCAACGTCGCCGGGCGGCAGGTGCGCGGCGTGCTCGACGCCTTCGCCGCGGGCGACCCGGCCACCGCCGCCGCGCGCCACCGCGCCCTGCTGCCGCTGGTCGACGCGGTGATGAACGAGGTGTCCGGCACGGTGGCGGTCAAGGCGCTGTTCCGCGCGGCCGGGCTGCCCGGCGGCCCGGTCAGGGGTCCGCTGCTCGACGCGGACGAGGCGCTGACCGCCCGCCTGGCGACCGTGCTTCAGGCGGCGCTCCGTTCCGATAGGGTCACCGACAGCAAGGGCTGAGTGAGGTCTCGGGGGAGCGGCGGCCATGAACGACGGTACGAAGAACGATGTGTTCCTGCCTCTCGAACCCGACGATCCCCGCGAGGTGGGGGGTTACCGGATCGCGGCCCGCCTCGGCGCGGGCGGCATGGGCCGCGTCTACCTCTCCCACACGCCGGGCGGGCGCGCGGTGGCGCTCAAGGTGATCCGCGCGGAGTTCGGCGAGGACCCGGACTTCAGGCACCGCTTCCAGCGGGAGGTGCGGGCCGCCGAGCGCGTCCAGGGGCTGTACACGGCCCCGGTGCTCGACAGCGACACCGAGGGCCCCAGGCCCTGGCTGGCCACGGCCTACATCCCGGGCCCCTCGCTGGCCGAGGTCGTGGGGCGGCACGGCCGCCTCCCGGTGGAGGCGGTGTTCCGGCTGATCGCCGGGATCGGCGAGGCGCTCCAGGTGATCCACGCCGCGGGCCTGGTCCACCGCGATCTGAAGCCCTCGAACGTCCTTCTGGCCACCGACGGGCCGCGCGTCATCGACTTCGGCATCGCCAGGGCCGTCGAGGGCACCGCGCTCACGCACAGCGGGGTCGTCGTGGGCACGCCCTCGTTCATGGCGCCGGAGCAGGCGGCGGGCGGCCGGGTCTCCCCCGCGACCGACGTGTTCGCCCTGGGCCTGCTCGCCTCGTTCGCCGGGACGGGCACGCCCGCGTTCGGCGAGGGCACCTCGCACGCGGTGCTCTACCGCATCGTCCACGAGCACCCCGACCTCTCGGCGCTGCCGGAGCCCCTGCGGAACCTGGTGGCCCACTGTCTCGCCAAGGACCCCTCCGGGCGCCCCTCGCCCACCGATCTCATCACCGCCGCCCGGTCCGCGGCCGGTCCCCCGCCGTCGGCGCCCGGCGACTGGCTGCCCCCCGAGGTGGCCGCCGAGCTCACCTCGCACGCCACGCCCCTGGCCGCGGCGGTCACGCCCCCGCCGAGGCGGCGGCGCGGCGCCCTGCTGCTGGCCGCGGGGGCGACGGCCGCGGTGCTCCTCGCGGGCGGCGGCATCATGGCGGCGGTCCTGGCGGGCGGCGACGAGGGCGCCGCCGAGGAGGCCCCGCCCGAGGAGGAGGACGGGCCCGAGGAGCGGACGGAGACGACGCCCCCACCGCCCGCCGACCCCGAGCCCGCGCACTATCCGGGCATCGAACTGGCCGCCGGTGACCACCTGTTCCTCGACCAGCACCCGGTGGTCCCCCGCGACTCGGGCTCCTGGAACATGGCGGAGATCGACTTCCGCTACTTCACCGCCGGTGACCCGCCCCGGCTCCGCACCGCCCTGGGGAACGAACTGGTCCTGCTCCGCCCCGAGGAGCGAGGCTCGCTGGCGACCTGCCGCGCCGAGACCCGTTCCACCGAGGCGATCGACATGGCCCGGGTGACGGAGGGCTCCCAGGTCTGCGTCCGCACCGTCGCGGGCCACATCGCCCTCGTCGACATCACCGCCCTCCCCGCCGAGGGCGAGACGCACCTCACCCTGGACGCGACCGTCTGGCGCGACGCGCGCTGACCGGCCCGCCGCCTCACCGGGGCCGGCGAGACGGGTGGGGCATGCCGGGCGACGGGTGCGGCGGGTGCGGCGGGTGCGGCGGGGTCGCGGTGCCCGCCAGGTCGCGGGCCAGCAGTGTCGCCCCGGCCACCGCCCCGGGCATCAGGAACACCGCCGCCAGCGGGACCAGGAACAGCAGCACCAGCGGAACGCCGAACCCCAGAGCCAGCCCGAGACGGCCGCGCAGCATCCGCATCCGGTCCCGCAGGGGCACGGCACGGCGGTCCATCGGCACCGAGGTCAGCTCGACGGCCAGGAAGAAGCCCGAGACGCAGAACCCCAGGGCGGGGACCACGGTCTGCCCCAGCACGGGAACGAAGCCGAGCGCGAAGAGCGGCACCGCGAGGGAGAGCGCGTACAGCAGCACCCGCGCGCTCCCCCGGACCGAGGCCCAGAACGACAGCCCCTCCCCGGCCGGGCCGCCGCCCTCCGACGTCTCGACGTGACCGGAGAGCGCCTCGTAGAACGGGTCGCCGATCACCAGCGTGACGGCCGTGAAGGTCAGCACGGACAGCAGCAGGCCGAAGGCGAAGAGCAGCACGGCGAACGTGACACGGAGAACGGACCGCCAGGTCTCGTCCCAGTCGTCGGCGAACGGCGTCGCCCAGGACGCGAGGTCGCCCGCGTACAGGGCGAGGGCCACCAGCGCCGCGGCGTAGACGACCAGGGTGATCAGCGCGGGCAGCAGGCCAAGGGCCAACCACCGGCCGTGCCCGAACGCCCACTTCTGCCCGCGCGCCACATACCGTATCCCCACCGCGACATCTCTCACGGCCGCAAGGCTATCGGCTCGGCGCCGCCCGTCCGCGCCCGGTCAACCGGTCAATTGTGCGCGTGGAGCACCTCGTTGAGACTGCCCCAGGCGCCGGTGCGCGGCAGGGCCTCGACGGCGCCGCTGGTGGAGTTGCGGCGGAAGAGCAGGTTGTGCGCGCCGGAGAGCTCCAGCGCCTTGACGACCTCGCCGTCCGGCAGCGTGACGCGCGTGCCCGCCGTGACATAGAGGCCCGCCTCCACCACACAGTCGTCGCCGAGCGAGATGCCGATGCCCGCCTGGGCGCCGAGCAGGCAGCGCTCGCCGAGGGAGATGGTCCGCTTCCCGCCGCCCGAGAGGGTGCCCATGATGGACGAGCCGCCGCCGACGTCGGAGCCGTCGCCCACGACCACGCCCGCGCTGATGCGCCCCTCGACCATGGAGACGCCCAGCGTCCCCGCGTTGAAGTTGACGAATCCCTCGTGCATCACGGTGGTGCCCGCCGCGAGGTGCGCGCCGAGCCTCACGCGGTCGGCGTCGCCGATGCGGACCCCGGCCGGGACCACGTAGTCGGTCATCCTGGGGAACTTGTCGACACTCGTGACCCCCAGCTGCCCGCCCTCGGCGCGGAGGGCGAGCCTGGCCTGCTCGACGCGCTCGACGGGAACGGGCCCCGCCGTGGTCCAGGCGACGTTGGCCAGCAGCCCGAAGATGCCGTCCAGGCTGAGGCCGTGGGGGCGGACGAGGCGGTGGCTGAGCAGGTGCAGGCGGAGGTAGACGTCGTGGGCGTCGACCGGCTTCCCCTGGAGGTCGGAGATGACCGTGCGGACCGCGACGACCTCGACGCCGCGCCGTTCGTCCGGGCCGAGGGCGCGGGGCGCCCGGGGGCCGAGCAGTTCGGCGACGCGCGGCCCGGCGAGCCGTTCGGTGCCGGAGACGCCGGGCTCGGCCACCAGCTCGGGCGCCGGGAACCAGGTGTCGAGCACGACGCCCTCGGCGGTGACGGTGGCGAGCCCGGCGGCGACGGCGCCGGAGGGGATGAGCTGCGGAGAGGTGGTCTCGGTCATGGTCACGACGCTAACGGGTGGCCGCCCCGGGACGCGAGCCGGTCCCGGGCAGCAGCCGGGCGAACGTGGCGGCGGCCTGCGCCTCGTCGTAGGGGCGGCCGGTGAGGAGGATGTGGATGAGCAGCCCGTCGGCCACCGCGATCAGGGCCCTCGCGGTGGTCTCGTCGGGCACGCGCGGGGACAGCAGCTCGGCCATCCGGTCCAGGCAGCGGGCGGCCAGCGGGCGGACGGCGGGCTGGCGCAGACCCGCGAAGTACAGCTCGTACTCCAGCTCCGTGCTCTCCCGCCAGGGACCCAGGCAGTCACCGAGGTGGCGGGCCAGCAGGTCGGCGACCGGCGTGGAGCCGTCCACGCCCTCCAGCCACGTGGCGAAACGCGCCAGCCACGCCTCGTTGATCCGCTCCAGGGCGGCGAGCAGCAGCTCGTCGCGGTCGGCGAAGTGGTACGTGGTCGAGCCGAGCGGGACGTCGGCGGCGGCGGCCACGGCGCGGTGGCTGAGCCCCGCGACACCGCGCTCCCTGACCACGGAGACGGCGGCCCGCGCGATGCGTTCGCGGCGGTCGGGGTCGTAGCGGCGGGCCATCAGTGGGCCCCGCCGACGTTGAGGAGGACGACCCCCGCGACGACCAGCAGGACGCCGCCGACCTTGAGGACGGAGACGCCCTCGCCGAGGAAGACGATGCCGATGGCCGCGACGACGGCGGTGCCCGCGCCGGACCAGATGCCGTAGGCGACGCCGACCTCCATGGTCTTGAGCGTCTGGGCGAGCAGCGTGAAGGCCACGACATAGAGGGAGAGCGTGCCGACGGTCGGCCAGAGCCGGGAGAAGCCGTCGCTCCGCTGCATGAGCAGGGTCCCGATGATCTCGGCCAGGATCGCGGCGGACAGCGTCACATACACCATGTGGACGATCGTACACATCGCTCCGGGGCCCCTGCCGGTGGAGTGACTGCCCTGCGCGTCTGCGGGGAACCCGGCGGGCGTTCCCGCCATCCTTGCGGCGAATTTCCCAGCGCGAGAGCTTCCCAGCGAGAGAAGGAGTGAGAGCGGATGGCCGAGTGCGAGGTCTGCGGCAACGACTACCGGATGGCCTTCGAGGTGCGTGCCGCCGGGCAGGTGCACGTCTTCGACAGCTTCGAGTGCGCCGTGCAGAGGATGGCGCCCGTCTGCGAGAACTGCGGGTGCAAGATCATGGGCCACGGCCTGGAGACGGAGGACGGCCACTTCTTCTGCTGCGGGCACTGCGCCCGCACCCAGGGCCACGCGGAGCTGGTCGACCACGGCTGACACCCGCCCGAGGACATGACGATGCCCGCCGGACCACATCCGGCGGGCATCGTCATGGCGTCCGGAGGGCGGACGGCGCCCCGCTCAGACGCTGAACCCCAGGGCGCGCAGCTGCTCGCGGCCGTCGTCGGTGATCTTGTCCGGGCCCCACGGCGGCATCCAGACCCAGTTGATCTTCAGCTCGCTGACCAGGCCCTCGGTGGCCGTCCTGGCCTGGTCCTCGATGACATCGGTCAGCGGGCACGCGGCCGAGGTGAGGGTCATGTCCACCGTGGCGATGTTCTCCTCGTCCACGTGGATGCCGTAGATCAGGCCGAGGTTGACCACGTCGATCCCCAGTTCGGGGTCGACGACGTCCATCATCGCCTCGCGGACCTCTTCCTCGCCGGCCGGTGCGGTCGTCGTCTCGCTCACAGCTTCTCCTCCACCGCGCCCTCGCCCAGAGCCTGGGCGGTGGCATCCTTCCAGGCCATCCAGCTCAGCAGCGCGCACTTCACCCGCGCCGGGTACTTGGAGACGCCGGCGAACGCGACCGCGTCCTCCAGCACCTCCTCCATGGCATCGTCGGGCGCCAGCTGCCCCCGGGACTGCATCAGCGTGAGGAACGTCTCCTGCACGGCCAGCGCGTCCCGCAGCTTCTTGCCGACCAGCAGCTCGTTCAGCACGGAGGCGCTGGCCTGGCTGATCGAGCAGCCCTGCCCCTCGTACGAGACGTCGGCGACGGTCTCGCCCTCGTACCTGACCCGCAGCGTGATCTCGTCCCCGCACGTGGGGTTCACGTGGTGCACCTCGGCGTCGCCCTCGCGCAGGCCGCGCCCGTGCGGGTGCTTGTAGTGATCCAGGATGACGTCCTGGTACATCGATTGCAGCTGCACGCCTCTCACACCGCTCTCATCCGACGTCTCATCCGAAGAACCCGCGGACGTAGTCGAGCCCGGCGACCAGGGCGTCGACCTCGGCCGGGGTCGAGTACAGATAGAAAGACGCCCGCGTGGTCGCGGGAATTCCGTACCGCAGGCAGACCGGCCGCGCGCAGTGGTGACCGACCCGGACGGCGATGCCCTGCTCGTCCAGCACCTGGCCCACGTCGTGCGGGTGGATGTCGCCCAGGGTGAACGAGATCGTCGCCCCCCGGTCCTCGCCGGTCAGCGGCCCGATGATCCGCAGGTCCGGCACCTCGGACAGCCGCTCCAGCGCGTAGCGCGTGAGCGCCTCCTCGTGGGCGAGGACACGGTCCATGCCGATGCCGGTCAGGTAGTCCACGGCCGCGCCGAGCCCGACCGCCTGGGCGATCGGCGGCGTGCCCGCCTCGAACTTGTGCGGCGCCGGGGCATACGTCGAGGAGTGCATCGTGACGGTCTCGATCATCTCCCCGCCGCCCAGGAACGGCGGCAGGTCCTCCAGCAGCTCGTGCCGCCCCCAGAGCACGCCGATGCCGGTCGGCCCGCACATCTTGTGCCCGGTGAAGACGACGAAGTCCGCCTGGAGCGACTGCACGTCCAGCGGCATGTGCGGCGCGGCCTGCGAGGCGTCCACGACGACGAGGGCGCCGACCTCCTGGGCCCTGCGGACGATCCGGTCCACCGGGTTGACCGTGCCGAGCACGTTGGAGACCAGCATGAACGAGACGACCTTGGTCCGCTCGGTGATGATCTCGTCGATGCGCGACAGGTCGAGCCTGCCGTCGTCGGTGAGGCCGAACCACTTCAGCGTCGCGCCCGTGCGCTGCGCGAGCAGCTGCCAGGGAACGATGTTGGAGTGGTGCTCCATCTCCGTGATGACGATCTCGGTGCCCGCGTCGACCCGGTAGGGGTCCTCGGCCCAGCCGAGCATGTTGGCCACGAGGTTCAGCGACTCGGAGGCGTTCTTGGTGAAGACCACCTCGTTGCGGCTGGGCGCGTTGATGAACGCGGCGACCTTGTCGCGCGCGCCCTCGTACAGCGCCGTGGCCTCTTCCGCCAGGACGTGGACGCCGCGGTGCACGTTGGCGTGGTGCTGCTCGTAGTAGTCGTTCACCGCGTCGAGGACCTGGCGCGGCTTCTGCGAGCTGGCCGCGTTGTCCAGGTAGACCAACGGCTTCCCGCCGTGGACCGTGCGGTGCAGGATCGGGAAGTCCTTGCGGATCGCCTCGGTGTCCAACAGGCCGGCCAGGGAGCCGTGGGCCGCCCGCGTCGTGTCGGTCATGAGGCGCCCCCCTTGGTGTACTGCTCGTAGCCCTCGGCCTCCAGCTTGTCGGCCAGCTCCGCACCGCCGGACTCGGCGATCCGGCCGCCCGCGAAGACGTGCACGTGGTCGGGGGCGATGTACCGCAGGATGCGGGTGTAGTGCGTGATCAGCAGGGTGCCGACCTGGCCGCTCTCGCGGACCCGGTTGACGCCCTCGGAGACGATCCGCAGCGCGTCGATGTCCAGGCCGGAGTCGGTCTCGTCCAGGACGGCGATCTTCGGCTTCAGCAGCTCCAGCTGGAGGATCTCGTGGCGCTTCTTCTCGCCGCCCGAGAAGCCCTCGTTCACGTTGCGCTCGGCGAAGGACGGGTCCATCTCCAGGCGCTCCATGGCCTCCTTGACCTCCTTGACCCACGTCCGCAGCTTGGGGGCCTCGCCACGGATGGCGGTGGCGGAGGTGCGCAGGAAGTTGGAGACGGACACCCCGGGGATCTCGACCGGGTACTGCATGGCGAGGAAGACCCCGGCGCGGGCGCGCTCGTCGACGGACATCTCCAGGACGTTCTCGCCGTCGAGCGTGACGGTGCCCGAGGTGATCGTGTACTTGGGGTGCCCGGCGAGGGAGTAGGCCAGGGTGGACTTGCCTGAGCCGTTGGGGCCCATGATGGCGTGCGTCTCGCCCTGCTTCACGGTCAGGTCGACCCCGCGCAGGATCTCTTTGGAGCCGCCTTCGCCGTCGACGGAGACGTGCAGGTCGTGGATCTCAAGCGTTGCCATGGGGCTCAGGACTCCTGGGTGACGGAGACGAGCACGGCGGCGGCCGGGCCCTCTCCTTCGATCTTGACGGGGTAGACGGGGATGGGTTGCGTCGCGGGCAGGCCCGTCGGCTTGCCGGTCCGCAGGTCGAAGCTGGAGCCGTGCAGCCAGCACTCGATCTGGCAGTCCTCCACCTCGCCCTCGGAGAGCGAGACGTTCGCGTGGGAGCAGATGTCGTTGACCGCGTAGACCGCGCCCTCGGTGCGGACCACGGCGACGGGCACGCCGCCGAGGTCGACGCGCCGGGGCACGTCGACCTCCAGGTCCCCCAGCGCGCAGGCCCGCACGAAGCCCTCCGCCCCGGCCGCTGCCGTGCCACCGCTCATGCGATCGCCTCCGCCAGCTCGGCCTCCAGCTTCGCGATGAGCCGCTGCTCCACGTCGGGGACGCCGATCTGCTGGACCAGCTCGGCGAAGAAGCCGCGCACCACCAGGCGCCGGGCCTGCTCGGCCGGGATGCCGCGGGCCATCAGGTAGAAGAGCTGCTCGTCCTCGAACCGCCCGGTGGCCGAGGCGTGCCCGGCGCCGACGATCTCGCCGGTCTCGATCTCCAGGTTGGGAACGGAGTCCACGCGGGCGCCGTCGGTGAGCACCAGGTTCCGGTTGAGCTCGTAGGTGTCGGTGCCGGTGGCGGCGGCGCGGATCACGACGTCGCCGATCCACACCGCGTGCGCGTCGGCGCCCTGGAGCGCGCCCTTGTAGGCCACGTTGCTGCGGCAGTTGGGGGCGGTGTGGTCCACCAGCAGCCGGTGCTCCTGGTGCTGCCCGTCGTCCGTGAAGTACAGGCCGTAGAGCTCGGCCTCGCCGCCGGGGCCCGCGTAGCTCACGCGGGGGTGCAGCCGCACCACGTCGCCGCCGAAGGTCACCACGACCGACTTGAACGTGGCGTCCCGCCCGATCAGCACGGTGTGCTGCGAGCAGTGGACGGCCGTGTCGTCCCAGTCCTGCACGCTGACGAAGGTGACCTTGGCGCCGTCGCCGACGAGGAACTCGACGTTGGCCGAGCGGACGCCGTCGCCGGTGTGGTCGGCCACGAAGACGACCTCGGCGAACGCCCCGACCTCGAAGACGGTGTGACCGAAGGTCACCCCGCCCTCGCCGTGCAGGCTCAGGCGCACCGGCTCGGTGAGGACGGCCTCGGCCGCGACGGAGATGACCGTCGCCTTCTCGAAGGCGCTGAACGCCTGCGCGGCGACCCGGTCGACCGGTTGGCCCGCCTTGCCGACGCGCGGGTCGTCGCGCCCGACGGTGGTGACGGTGACGCCGTCGGGCGCGTTCACCTCGACCTTGAGGGAGCCGTCAGCGAGGGCGGAGCCGTCGTGCAGCCCCCTCAGCCGCTCCAGGGGAGTGAAGCGCCACTCCTCCTCGCGGCCGTGCGGCACCGGGAAGTCGGCCACGTCGTAGGACGGCGGAGCGCTCATCCTGGTGGCCACGGTGGACTCGGCCGCCACCGCGATGCTCTGGGCCTCAGCCATGGGTGTCGTCGTGCTCACTCTCTTGGTCGTGGGGACGGCTTGCTGGTGGGACGGTGACGGTCCGGTGGCCATGGTCAGCCGACGGCGCCTTCCATCTGGAGCTCGATCAGCCGGTTCAGCTCCAGGGCGTACTCCATGGGCAGCTCCTTGGCGATGGGCTCGACGAAGCCGCGCACGATCACCGCCATCGCCTCGTCCTCGGAGAGGCCGCGGCTCATCAGATAGAAGAGCTGGTCGTCGCTGACCTTGGAGACCGTCGCCTCGTGCCCCATCGTCACGTCGTCCTCGCGGACGTCCACGTACGGGTAGGTGTCCGAGCGGGAGATGCTGTCCACGAGCAGCGCGTCGCACAGCACGTTGGACTTGGAGCCCGACGCGCCCTCGCCGATCTCGATGAGGCCGCGGTAGGAGGTCCGCCCGCCGCCCCTGGCCACCGACTTGGAGACGATGTTCGAGGAGGTGCGGGGGGCCATGTGCACCATCTTGGCGCCCGCGTCCTGGTGCTGGCCCTCGCCCGCGAAGGCGACGGAGAGCGTCTCGCCCTTGGCGTGCTCGCCCATCAGGTAGATCGCGGGGTACTTCATGGTGACCTTGGAGCCGATGTTCCCGTCGACCCACTCCATGGTGGCGCCCTCGTAGGCCACGGCCCGCTTGGTCACCAGGTTGTACACGTTGTTCGACCAGTTCTGGATGGTCGTGTAGCGGCAGCGGCCGCCCTTCTTGACGATGATCTCCACGACCGCGGAGTGCAGCGAGTCCGAGTCGTAGATCGGGGCGGTGCAGCCCTCGACGTAGTGCACGTAGGCGTTCTCGTCGACGATGATCAGCGTGCGCTCGAACTGCCCCATGTTCTCCGTGTTGATCCGGAAGTACGCCTGGAGCGGGATGTCGACGTGCACGCCCGGCGGCACGTAGATGAACGATCCGCCCGACCAGACCGCCGTGTTCAGCGCGGCGAACTTGTTGTCACCGGCGGGGATGACGGTGCCGAAGTGCTCCTGGAAGAGCTCGGGGTGCTCCTTCAGCGCCGTGTCCGTGTCGAGGAAGATGACGCCCTGCGCCTCCAGGTCCTCGCGGATCTGGTGGTAGACGACCTCCGACTCGTACTGCGCGGCGACACCCGCGACGAGGCGCTGCTTCTCCGCCTCGGGGATGCCCAGCCTGTCGTAGGTGCTCTTGATGTCCTCCGGCAGGTCGTCCCAGCTCTGGGCCTGCTTCTCGGTGGAGCGCACGAAGTACTTGATGTTGTCGAAGTCGATGCCGCTGAGGTCGGAGCCCCAGGACGGCATGGGCTTCTTGCCGAAGAGCTTCAGGCCCTTCATGCGCATCTTCAGCATCCAGTCGGGCTCGGACTTCTTGCCCGAGATGTCGCGGACGACCTCATCGGACAGGCCGCGCTTGGCGGCGGCACCGGCCGCGTCGGAGTCGGCCCAGCCGTATTCGTACGTGCCAAGCCCCTCGAGCTCGGGGTGGGCAGTCTCCGTGGGGAGCGTCATGCGGGGTTCCTCCCGGCAGTGCGTGGTGAAGCGGTGGACTTGGGCTTCTCGGACTTCTCGGGCGTCTCGGGCTTCTCCGGGGCGTCCGCCTCGGAGAGGTCCGTCTCGGGGACGAACGTGGTGCACACGCCGTCGCCATGGGCGATGGTCGCGAGGCGCTGGACATGGCTGCCGAGCAGGCGGGAGAACACCTCGGTCTCCGCCTCGCACAGCTGCGGGAAGCGGGCGGCGGCGTGGGCCACCGGGCAGTGGTGCTGGCACACCTGGTCGCCGGCCGGCGCCGGAACGCGGCGGACGGTGGCGGCGTACCCCTGGTGGGACAGGGCCTCGGCGAGCGCCCGCGCCCTCTCCTCGGGCAGGGCCTCCTCCAGGAACGGCCGGTACAGCTCCGCCTGGTCGGCGGCCTTGGCCCGCGCGAACTCCATGACGGCCGCGGCGCCCCGCTCGCCGCCTCCGGCGAGGCGCTCGATCCAGCGCAGCGCCTCGACGGCCAGCTCGTCGTACGCCTGGTCGAAGGCGTCCCGCCCCGAGTCGGTGATCGCGAAGACCTTGGCGGGGCGGCCCCGGCCACGCGAGCCGTAGACCCGCTTCTCGCGGGGCTCGACCAGCCCCTCGGCGACCAGCGCGTCGAGGTGGCGGCGCACCGCCGCCTGGGTCAGTTCGAGGCGGCCGGCCAGGTCGCCGGCGGTGGACGGGCCGTGGTCCAGAATGGAACGGGCGACGCGGCGACGGGTGCCCGACTGCTCCTCGACGGCCAAGGGCAGGGCGGGGCCACCGGCGGCGGCGGGGGCCACCGGGGTCTCGTCGCGCTCGTGCCCCTTTTTCACAACGCCATTGTTGCGTAATTCTCGCGACACGGGCAAGCCACGGCCTGACCTGCCCGCATGGAGTACATCACGTAAGGCATGCCTTACCCGGCGCCCCGGGACCCTGCGGTCGGGGGCGCCCCGCCGGGGTTCCTAGACTCCACCCATGCATCCCGGAGGCACCGCCCCGGCCGTCGAGGCGGTCGGCCTGGTCAAGCGGTACGGCGCGACCACCGCACTCGACGGCCTGGACCTGACCGTCTCCCCCGCCACCGTGACCGCCGTGCTCGGGCCCAACGGCGCGGGCAAGACCACCACCGTCGAGCTCTGCGAGGGCTACCGCGCGCCCGACGCGGGGCGGCTGCGCGTGCTGGGGCTCGACCCGGTGGCCGACGCGCCCGCGCTGCGCCCGCGCCTCGGCGTGATGCTCCAGAGCGGCGGCGTCTACGCGGGGGTGCGCGCCACCGAGATGCTCACCCACGTCGCCCGCCTGCACGCCCACCCGCTCGACGTGGACGCCCTGGCGGAACGCCTCGGCCTCGCCTCGTGCGGGCGCACCCCCTACCGCCGCCTCTCCGGCGGCCAGCGGCAGCGCCTGGCCCTCGCCCTGGCCGTGGTCGGCCGCCCCGAGCTGGTCTTCCTCGACGAGCCGACCGCGGGGCTCGACCCCCAGGCCAGGCGCGCCACCTGGGAGCTGATCGCCGAGCTGCGCGCCGACGGGGTCACCACCGTGCTGACCACGCACTTCATGGACGAGGCCGAGGAGCTGGCCGACGCGGTCGCCGTCGTGGACGAGGGCCGGGTGGTCGCCCACGGCAGCCCGGCCGAGCTGTGCGGGGGCGGCGCCGACGTGCTGCGCTTCACCGGCCGCCCCGGCCTCGACCTGGTGTCCCTGCGCCAGGCGCTCCCCGACGGCAGCGGGGCCGCCGAGCCGAGCCCCGGCAGCTACCGCATCACCGGGGACGTGGGTCCCCGGCTGCTGGCCACCGTCACCGCCTGGTGCGCGCAGCACGGGGTGCTGGCGGACCGCATCACCACCAGGCGCCACACGCTGGAGGACGTCTTCCTCGAACTGACCGGCAAGGAGCTGCGTCCATGAGCCACCTCCCCGGCCCGCGGGCCGAAGGCGCGCCCGGGGCGGGCACCGGCCGCCACGCGCCCCGGCCCGGCTCGGCCCCGGTGGGCCGGATGATCGCCGCCCAGGCGGCGCTGGAGACCAGGATGCTGCTGCGCAACGGCGAGCAGCTGCTGCTGACGGTCGTCATCCCCACCCTGCTGCTCGTGCTGTTCAGCACGGTCGACATCGTGGAGGCCGCCGGCGACACCCGGGAGCGACGCGTCGACTTCCTGGCCCCCGGCATCCTCGCGCTGGCCGTGCTGTCGACCGCGTTCACCGGCCAGGCCATCGCCACCGGCTTCGAGCGCCGCTACGGCGTGCTCAAGCGGCTCGCCGTCTCCCCGCTGCCGCGCTGGGGGCTGATGTGCGGCAAGACGGGCGCGGTCCTGGTCACGCTCCTCCTCCAGACGGCGCTGCTGACCACCGTCGCCCTGGCGCTCGGCTGGTCGCCCCGGGGGAACGCGCCGGCCGTGGCGCTGCTGATGCTGCTGGGCGCGGCGGCCTGCTCGGGCCTGGGGCTGCTGATGGCGGGGACGCTGCGCGCGGAGGCGACGCTGGCCGCGGCCAACCTCGTCTTCGTCCTGCTGGTGTTCTTCGGCGGGGTGGTCATCCCGCTGGACGACTTCCCCGGCGGGGTGCGGGCCGTGCTGGAGCTGCTGCCGGTCGGCGCCCTGAGCGGCGGGCTGCGCGACATCCTGCGCGACGGCGCCGGGCTGCCCTGGGACGAGGCGGGCGTGCTGGCGGTGTGGTCGGCGCTCGGCCTGGGCGCGGCGGCTCGCTTCTTCCGCTGGGAGTAGGGCCCTGCGGGCGCCCCCCTCGTGAATTGATGCACAAGCGAGGGGCCTACGATGAGCGGGTGCTGAAAGCAGTGCGAAACCCCCTCGCCTTCCTCGCCGACCACTGGACGCCGCGGCCCGTCACCGTGCGCCGGGCGGCGCTCGCCTCGTTGAGCATGGCCGTGCTCATCGTCGTCACCGGCGGCGCGGTCCGCCTGACCGGCTCGGGGCTCGGCTGCGACACCTGGCCCAAGTGCAGCGGCGAGAGCCTGGTCGCCACCTCGGAGATGGGGATACACGGCGCGATCGAGTTCGGCAACCGGATGATGGCCTACGTGGTCTCGGCCGCCGTCGGCTGGTTCATCGTCGCCGCCCGCTGCGCCGAGCCCCGCCGCAGGTCGCTGACCCGGCTCGGCTGGCTCCAGTTCTGGATCGTCATGAGCAACGGCGTCATCGGCGGCGTCACCGTGCTGACCGAGCTGAACCCGTACATCGTGGCCGCCCACTTCCTGGCCGCCATGGTGCTGCTGACCGCCGCCACCGTCTCCTGGCAGCGCGCCCGCGAGGGCGACGCCGAGCCCCGCCCGCTGGTGGGCGTGCCGGTGCGGCGCGCGGTGGGCGGGCTCACGCTGCTCGCGGGCGCGCTGCTCGTCGCCGGCACGGCCGTGACCGGCAGCGGCAAGCACTCGGGCGACAGCGGCGACCACATCGAGCGGATGCCGTTCGACTGGGACGTCATCACCAGGACCCACTCGTTCCTCGCCTGGGCGGTGGTCCTCTCGACGGTGGCGCTCCTGGTCGCGCTGCGCCTGCTCGACGCCCCGGCCGGGATCAGGGCCCGCGCCCGGGACCTGCTGCTGGTCCTCCTGGGCCAGGGCGTCATCGGCTACACGCAGTACGCGCTGGACGAGCCCGAGTGGCTCGTCGGCATGCACCTGCTCGGCTCGACGCTCGTGTGGGTCGCGGTCCTGCGCCTCCTGCTGGCCACTCGCGACCGCGACGGGCGGCCCCCGGCGCCGGAGCACTCCCCCGCCGAGGACCGGACCCCCCTCCGGGAGCCCGCCGCCTCGGCCCAGGTCAATACCCCCTAGGACCCGCCCGCCCTCGGGGCCGCCTGCTGGACGACCTCGAACGACCAGAGCGTGGCCCCCGAGGCGGCCGGACCCCGCTCGCCGCCGCCCTGGTGACCGGCCCGCATGGACCCGTTCATCCAGTTCCGGAAGTCCTCCTCGCTGCGCCACCGCGTGTACACCAGATAGGTGTCGGTCCCCTCGACCGGCCGCAGCAGCTCGAACCACTCGAACCCGTCCTGCCCCTCCACCAGCCCGGCCCGCGCGGCGAACCGCTTCTCCAGTTCCTCGCGCCGCTCCTCCGGAACGGTCAGGACGTTGATCTTCACCACGGACACGCGAAACCTCCGGCACGACGAGAGCCGGGACCGTCCGTTCCGGCCCCGGGCGACATGGCAGCAGTCTGCTCCATCGGGGGCGGCTCGTCCGTTCGGTGCGCTCCGGTGTCGCCGGTCCGGGGACGGGCACAGGATGGGCGCATGCGGAGAGACGATCTGCCCGCCCCGGAGACCGGGGTGCTGCTGACCCACTTCCTGACCGTGCGCGACGTGGCGCGCTCCCGCGCCTTCTACAGCGACGTGCTGGGCGGCACCGTGGTCCTGGAGGAGAACCCGTGCGTGGTCAGGCTCGCCAACGGCTGGCTGATCATGAACCCGGGCGGCGGCCCCACGCCCGACAAGCCGGAGGTCACGCTCGTGCCGCCCGGTGACCCCGGCACGGCCTCGGCGTTCCTCAACATCCGGGTGGCCGACATCGCGGCGTGCCACCGGGAGTGGAGCGCGAGGGGGGCGAAGTTCCTGACCCCGCCGCTGGACCGCGGGGCCGAGCTGCGCTGCTATCTGCGCGACCCCGACGGCTACCTGATCGAGGTGGGCCAGGCGACGGGGATGCTCCGGGGCGTCTTCGCCGACCCGAACGGGATGACCGCGCCGCCGCACCCCTGACAGGATCGGGTGCGAGGGCGGACGCGGACGGCCACCGCAACGGCAACGGCAACGGCGGGCGAGGGAGCGGACCATGGCGGACGGCGGCGCGCGGGGCGTGGAGGCCCTCTTCGCGCGAGGGCGACTGATCGCGATCCCCCGCAGGGCCGACCGCCGCGCGCAGTTGCTCGCCCACCTCAGCGAGACCCTGTTCGAGCCGGGGCGGCAGTACAGCGAGCGCGAGGTCAACGACCTGCTGCGGACGGTCCACCAGGACTGCGCGGCGCTGCGCCGCCATCTGGTGGACGACGGCTGGCTGGCCAGGACCCGCGACGGCGGCGGCTACCGGCGGCTGCGGTAGACCGGGTCCCGCTCCTCGCCGCCGAGCTGCATCCCGGCCATCCGCGTCCACTCGTAGGGGCCGGTCCGCATGCGGGCCGCGAGCTCGCCGTCCAGCGTCTCGGCGAGGGCGACGCCCGACCGCTCGGCGGCCAGCCTCAGGGTCTCCAGGTCGCGGGAGACGACATCGCCCCAGCCGCCGTCCGCGCCGACCAGCACCAGCCGGTGGCCCCGGGCGCCGAGGTAGGAGATCTGCCCCTCAGCCGAGCCGCCGTGCGCCGCGGCGAAGGAGCGGATGCGCTTCATCAGGCGCCGTCCCTCGCGGCTCGTGGGCGCGCTCTCCGGCGCCGCCGCCGGGGACGGTGGGTGCTCGTCTCGTTGCTGCTCGTCCGTTTCAGCCATGCCCGGATCCTACCGGCCGGTAGCCCAACCGGGTGAGCTCGGTGCCGGAACGGGCCGTCAGCGCAGGAACGGGTCGACGGCCACCGCGAGGAAGACCACCGAGACATAGGTGATCGACCAGTGGAAGAGGCGCATCTCCTTGAGCGCGGCCCCCTTCAGCCCCGCGCGGGCGCGGGCGAGGAGCGCGTGCGCCTCCCGCAGCCACCACCCGCCGGCCAGCGCGGCGACCAGCGGGTAGAACCAGCCGGTGTACCCCAGCGGCCACAGCGTCAGCGAGACCGCGACCATCATCCAGCTGTAGAGGACGATCTGCCGGGCCACCACCGTGTTGGCCGCGATCACCGGAAGCATCGGGACGCCGACGCGGGCGTAGTCGTCCTTGACCTTCATGGACAGCGGCCAGTAGTGCGGCGGGGTCCAGAAGAACATCACCAGGAAGAGGACCACCGCGGCCCAGGAGACGGTGCCGGTGACCGACGACCAGCCGATGAGGACCGGCAGGCACCCGGCGATGCCGCCCCAGACGATGTTCTGCGCGGTGCGGCGCTTGAGCCACATCGTGTAGACCACGACATAGAAGAGGAGCGCGCCCAGCGACAGGGCGGCCGACATCCAGTTGACCGTGAGGCCGAACCAGAGGGTCGAGACGGCCGCGAGCACGATGCCGAACGCCAGGCACTCCCCCGGCTTGACGACCCCGGTCACCAGGGGACGGTTCTTCGTCCGCTCCATCAGCGCGTCGATGTCGCGGTCGATGAACATGTTCAGCGCGTTGGCGCCGCCCGCCGACAGGTAGCCGCCGAGGCAGGTCGCCAGGACCAGCCACAGGTCGGGAACGCCCTGCTCGGCGAGGAACATCACCGGGACCGTGGTGATGAGCAGGAGCTCGATGATCCGCGGCTTCGTCAGCGCGACGAACGCCTTGACCCGGGCTCCCGGTGTCCAGTGGTCCTGGCTCTGGCCGGGCTCGGCCACGGGACGGGAATCGACGGCCGTCACGGACACCCCTGATCGTGCGACATCAGCGATCACGCGCTGCGGGCAGAATGCGGGCCCCGGCCGGCGAACCGGCTGGTGAGAGCTCGCGCGTACCACGTCACTCTAGACGCCCGGCTTGCGCCGCTTGTCGCCGGGCCCCCCGAGCGGCCGGGCGTGCCGGAACGCCCCGGCTGGGGCACCCTGTAATCGTCGGCGGACCGGACCGTGCGCGGGGCCCGCTTCCGGCCGGAAGGCATCCGGCCGGAAAGGGCCGCCTTGTGACGTGAGGGTCGCCGGGGCGCCCGCATCGCCGGAGGTAGGCTCGACACGCCGGTGAGAGCGCTGTGCCGCCAGGCGGAGAGGTTCGTCGCCGGCCTGACACACGTGGAGAGGAGCCCTGACGCAGGGTGAGCAACAAGCCGACCACCTCAGAACTCGAATGGTCCGAGCTGGACCAGCGGGCCGTGGACACCGCTCGGGTCCTGGCCGCGGACTCCGTGCAGAAGGTCGGGAACGGCCACCCGGGGACGGCGATGAGCCTGGCCCCCGCCGCCTATGTGCTGTTCCAGAAGCTCATGCGACACGACCCCTCGGAGCCGGAGTGGGCCGGGCGCGACCGCTTCGTGCTCTCGGTGGGGCACACCAGCCTCACGCTCTACATCCAGCTCTACCTGGCCGGTTACGGCCTGGAGCTGGAGGACCTGAGGTCGTTCCGCACCTGGGGCTCCCGGACGCCTGGCCACCCCGAGTTCGGGCACACGGTGGGTGTGGAGACGACGACGGGGCCGCTGGGCCAGGGCATCGGCAACGCGGTGGGCATGGCGATGGCCGCCCGCTACGAGCGCGGCCTGTTCGACCCCGAGGCGGCGCCCGGCACCTCCCCGTTCGACCACACCGTCTGGGTGTTCGCCGGTGACGGCTGCCTCCAGGAGGGCATCTCCGCCGAGGCCGCCTCCCTCGCGGGGCACCAGAAGCTGGGGAACCTGGTCCTCCTCTACGACGACAACCACATCTCCATCGAGGGCGACACCGAGACCGCGTTCTCCGAGGACGTGCTCGCGCGCTTCGAGGCGTACGGCTGGCACGTCCAGCGCGTGGCCCCCCGCGAGAACGGGGACCTGGACCCGGCCGCGCTGCACACCGCGTTCGCGGCGGCGCGGGCGGAGACCGGGCGCCCCTCGATCATCGCGGCCCGCTCCATCATCGCCTGGCCCGCGCCCCACGCGCAGAACACCGAGGCCGCGCACGGCTCGGCGCTGGGCGCCGACGAGGTCGCCGCCACCAAGCGGGTCCTCGGCTTCGACCCCGAGGCGTCGTTCGCCGTCGAGGACGAGGTCATCGCCCACACCCGCGCCGCCGTCGAGCGCGGCCAGACGGCCCGCGCCGCCTGGGAGAAGCGGCTCGCCGAGTGGCGGCGGGCCAACCCCGAACGGGCCGCGGAGTTCGACAGGATCAGCGCCGGGCGGCTGCCCGAGGGCTGGGAGAAGGCGCTGCCGGTCTTCGACGAGGGCGGCTCCGTGGCCACCCGCAAGGCGTCGGGCTCGGTCCTCAAGGAGCTGGGCGCGGTCGTTCCCGAGCTGTGGGGCGGCTCCGCCGACCTGGCCGGGTCCAACAACACCACGATCGACGCCTCCTCGTCCTTCCTCCCCGAGGGCAACCCGCTGGCCGAGGCTCACCCGTACGGCCGTACGGTCCACTTCGGCATCCGCGAGCACGCCATGGGCTCGGCGATGAACGGCATCGCCCTGCACGGCAACACCCGGATCTACGGCGGCACGTTCCTCGTCTTCTCCGACTACATGCGCCCGGCGGTCCGGCTCGCCGCGCTGATGAGACTGCCCGTCACCTACGTCTGGACGCACGACTCGATCGGCCTCGGCGAGGACGGCCCCACCCACCAGCCGGTCGAGCACCTGGCCGCGCTGCGCGCCATCCCGGGGCTGAACGTCGTCCGTCCGGCCGACGCCAACGAGACGGTCATCGCCTGGCGTGAGATCCTCCGCCGCCACACGGACCGTTCGGCCCCGCACGGCCTCGCCGTCACCCGGCAGAACGTCCCGGTGTACGAGGCCAACGAGGACACGGCCAGGGGCGGTTACGTACACACGGAGGCCGAGGGCGGCACCCCGCGCGCCATCCTGCTGGCCACCGGCTCCGAGGTCCACCTGGCCCTGGCGGCCCGCGAGCAGCTCCAGGCCGACTCCGTTCCGACCCGCGTGGTCTCGCTGCCCTGCGTGGAGTGGTTCGAGGAGCAGGACCAGGCGTACCGGGACCGTGTGCTGCTGCCGGGCGTGAAGGCGCGGGTCGCCGTGGAGGCGGGCGTCGGCCTGACCTGGCACCGTTATGTCGGGGACGCCGGACGGATCGTCTCCCTGGAGCACTTCGGTGCCTCGGCCGACCACACGACCCTCTACCGCGAGTTCGGCATCACCCCCGAAGCCGTGGCGCAGGCCGCGCGGGAATCCCTGACGGCCGCCGAGCGCTGACACCGATACACGAGACAGCAGGAGATGCGATTTCCATGACCGACGCACTCAAGCGCCTCTCCCAAGAGGGTGTCGCGATCTGGCTTGACGACCTGTCGCGCACGATGATCACCTCGGGCCACCTCGGCGAACTGCTCGACCAGCAGCATGTCGTGGGCGTCACCACCAACCCCTCGATCTTCCAGAAGGCCATCTCGGCCGGCGAGGGCTACGAGGAGCAGGTGGCCGACCTGGCCTCCCGCCGGGTCACGGTGGAGGAGGCGGTGCGCATGATCACCACCTCCGACGTGCGCGACGCTGCCGACGTGCTGCGGCCGGTGTACGAGGCGACCGGCGGGCTCGACGGGCGGGTCTCGATCGAGGTCGACCCCCGTCTGGCGCACAGCACCCGGGCGACGATCTCCGAGGCCAAGCAGCTGGCCTGGCTGGTGGACCGGCCCAACACGTTCATCAAGATCCCGGCCACCCGCGCCGGGCTGCCCGCCATCACCGAGACCATCGGCCGGGGCATCAGCGTCAACGTCACGCTGATCTTCTCCCTCCAGCGGTACCGCGAGGTGATGGACGCCTACCAGACCGGCCTGGAGCAGGCCGCCGCCCGCGGGCTCGACCTGTCGACGATCTACTCGGTCGCGTCGTTCTTCGTCTCCCGCGTGGACACCGAGGTCGACAAGCGCCTGGCCGCCATCGGCAGCGAGGAGGCCACGGCGCTGCGCGGCAAGGCCGCCGTCGCCAACGCCCGGCTGGCGTACCAGGCGTTCGAGGAGGTCACGGCCGCCGACCGCTGGCAGTCGCTGGCCCGCTCCGGCGCCAACCCGCAGCGCCCGCTGTGGGCGTCGACCGGCGTGAAGGACCCGGCCTACCCGGACACGCTGTACGTGACCGAGCTGGTCGCCCCCGGCACCGTGAACACCATGCCGGGCGCCACGCTGAAGGCCACCGAGGACCACGGCGAGATCACCGGGAACACGGTCAAGGGCACCTACGAGCAGGCGCGCGCCGACCTGGACGCGCTCGACAAGGTCGGCATCTCCTACGACGACGTCGTCCAGGTGCTGGAGGACGAGGGCGTGGAGAAGTTCGAGACGGCCTGGATCGGGCTGCTCGACTCGACCAAGGCCGAGCTGGAGCGCCTGGCGGACGGGGAGGACTGAGAGAGCGGTGAGCGGCAGCGCGAACCACCATCACAACCCCCTGCGGAGCTGGCAGGACCGGCGGCTCCCGCGCATCGCGGGGCCGTCGGGGCTGGTCATCTTCGGCGTCACCGGGGACCTCTCCCGCAAGAAGCTGATGCCGGCCGTCTACGACCTGGCCAACCGGGGGCTGCTGCCCCCGGGCTTCTCGCTGGTCGGCTTCGCCCGCCGCGACTGGGCGAACGAGGACTTCTGCGACGTCGTGCACGAGTCCGTCAAGCAGTACGCGCGCACCCCCTTCCGCGAGGAGGTGTGGCGGCAGCTGGCGGAGGGGATGCGCTTCGTCCCCGGTGTCTTCGACGACGACCAGGCGTTCGCCTCGCTGCGCTCCACCATCGAGCAGCTCGACAAGGAGCGCGGCACCGGGGGGAACTTCGCGTTCTACCTCTCGGTGCCCCCGAAGTTCTTCCCGACGGTGGTGCGCCAGCTGAAGAAGCACGGCCTCGCCGACGCCCCGGAGGACGCCTGGCGGCGGGCGGTCATCGAGAAGCCGTTCGGCCACGACCTGGCCTCCGCGCAGGAGCTCAACCAGGTCGTCCACGAGGTCTTCCCGCCGCACGAGGTCTTCAGGATCGACCACTACCTCGGCAAGGAGACGGTGCAGAACATCCTGGCGCTGCGGTTCGCCAACACGATGTTCGAGCCCATCTGGAACCGCAGCTATGTCGACCATGTGCAGATCACCATGGCCGAGGACATCGGCATCGGCGGCCGGGCCGGGTACTACGACGGGATCGGCGCGGCGCGCGACGTCATCCAGAACCACCTGCTCCAGCTCCTCGCGCTCACCGCGATGGAGGAGCCCGCCTCGTTCGACGCGGACGCGCTGGTCACCGAGAAGCTGAAGGTGCTCCACGCGGTCAAGCTCCCGTCCGACCTGGGCCGCCACACGGTGCGCGGGCAGTACACGGCGGGGTGGCAGGGCGGGCAGAAGGTCGCCGGGTACCTGGAGGAGGAGGGCATCGACCCCGCCTCCATGACCGACACCTACGCGGCGATGCGCCTGGAGATCGACAACCGCCGCTGGGCGGGCGTCCCGTTCTACCTGCGCACCGGCAAGCGGCTCGGCCGCCGGGTCACGGAGATCGCGGTCGTCTTCCAGCGCGCGCCCTACTCCCCGTTCAACGCCACCGACACCCAGGAGCTCGGGCACAACGCCCTGGTGATCCGCGTCCAGCCGGACGAGGGCATCACGGTCCGCTTCGGCTCCAAGGTGCCGGGCACCCAGATGGAGATCAGGGACGTCACGATGGACTTCGCCTACGGCGAGTCCTTCACCGAGTCCAGCCCCGAGGCGTACGAGCGGCTGCTCCTCGACGTGCTGCTCGGCGACGCGAACCTGTTCCCCCGGCACCAGGAGGTCGAACGCTCCTGGGAGATCCTCGACCCGGTCGAGGAGTACTGGACCGGGCATGGAAAGCCCGAGCCGTACACCTCGGGAAGCTGGGGCCCCAAGGCGGCGGATGACATGCTCGCACGGGACGGACGGAGCTGGCGGCGCCCATGAACATCGACCTCACGGACACCACGTCGAGCCAGCTCAACGCGGCGCTGATCAAGGCCCGCCGGGCGGTCGGCTCGGCCGTCGGCATGGTGCTGACCCTCGTCATCGTCACCGACGAGGGGAACCACTACGACGCCCTGCGCGCCGCGAGCGAGGCGTCCAAGGAGCACCCCTCCCGGATCCTGGTGGTCATCAAGCGCCCCGGCCGCTCCCCGCGCGAACGGGCCATGGCCCGCCTCGACGCCGAGGTGCGGGTCGGCGCCGACGTCGGCAACGGCGAGACCGTCCTGCTGCGCCTGCACGGCGAGCTGTCGGCCCACGCCTACAGCGTCGTGATGCCGCTGCTGCTGCCCGACGCCCCCGTGGTGGTCTGGTGGCCGGAGGACGCCCCGGCGCACCCGGCCGAGGACCTGCTCGGGACCCTGGCACAGCGCCGCATCACGGACGCGGCCTCGACCGAGGACCCGGTGGCCACCCTCGCCACCCGCGCCGAGGTGTACGCGCCGGGCGACACGGACCTGGCGTGGACGCGGATCACCCCCTGGCGCAGCGTGCTGGCGGCGGCGCTGGACCAGAAGCACACGAAGATCTCCTCCGCCGAGGTGGAGGGCGAGGAGTACAACCCGAGCACCGAGCTGCTGGCGATGTGGCTGGCCGAGCGGCTCTCGGTCCCGGTCGAGCGCGTCGTCTCGCCGGGGCCCGGCATCACGGCGGTGCGGCTGACGACGGAGAACGGCGTGATCTGCCTCGATCGCTCGGACGGCTCGCTGGCGCTGCTCGCGGTGCCGGGGCAGCCCGACCGGCATGTGGCGCTGAACCGGCGCACCACCGCCGAGCTGATCGCCGAGGAGCTGCGGCGGCTCGACCCGGACGAGGCGTACGAGCAGGCGGTGCGCCACGGCGTGGGGAACCTCCAGCGGCACCGTGCCCAGAAGAAGGGGCACGGCAACGGCGGAGGCGAGGCCGGGAAGGCGAGGAAGCCGGAGACGGAGACGGCCACGAAGCCTCACAAGGAGGAACGGGCCGGGAAGGCGGAGCGAGCGGCGGAGAAGGGCTCATGACGCCGCCGCCCGACCTGACCGTCCTGGTCCACCGGGACAAGGAGCTGATGGCCCACGCCGCGGCGGCCCGGCTGATCACCGCGATCACCGACGCCCAGTCCGGCGGGGGCTCGGCCTCTGTGGTGCTGACCGGGGGCCGCAACGGGAACGGCCTGCTGGCCGCGCTCGCCGCCTCACCGGCCAGGGACGCCGTGGACTGGGGCCATCTGGAGCTGTGGTGGGGCGACGAGCGGTTCCTCCCGGAGGGGCACCCGGACCGCAACCACACGCAGGCCCGCGCGGCCCTGCTGGACGCGGTCCCGCTCGACCCCCGGCGGGTCCACCCCATGCCCGCCTCCGACGGCCCCCACGGCAACGACCCGGAGGCGGCCGCCGTGGCGTACGCGGCCGAACTGGCCGCCGACCCCGCCCCGTTCGACGTGCTGCTGCTCGGCGTCGGGCCCGACACCCATGTGGCGTCGCTGTTCCCCGGGCACCCGGCGGTGCGGGTGACCGACCGGACGGTGACCGCCGTCCGCGAGGCGCCCAAGCCGCCGCCCACCCGGATCTCCCTCACCCTGCCCGCGATCCGCTCGGCCCGCGAGGTGTGGCTGCTCGCGGCGGGCGGGGACAAGGCGGAGGCGGCGGCCACCGCACTGGCCACCGACGACGCGGAGCGGGCGCCGGCCTCCGCAGCCCGCGGCGCCCGCACGGTGTGGCTGCTGGACGAGGCCGCCGCCGCGGGCCTCCCGGTGGCGGCCTGAGCCGTCAGCGCCCGCGCAGCTCCCGGTACCTCGCCACCAGCGAGGCCGTCGAGGCGTCGAGGCCCTCCACCTCGGCGCCCTCGGTCAGTGCCGGCTCGACGCGCGTGGCGAGCACCTTGCCCAGCTCGACGCCCCACTGGTCGAACGAGTCGATGTCCCACACGGCGCCCTGGACGAACACCTTGTGCTCGTACAGCGCGACCAGCTGCCCCAGCACGGACGGCGAGAGCTCGGCGGCCAGGATGGTGGTCGTCGGCCGGTTCCCCGGGAACGTGCGGTGCGGCACCAGTTCCTCCGCGACCCCCTCGGCCCGCACCTCGTCCGCGGTCCTGCCGAAGGCGAGCGCCTGGCCCTGCGCGAACAGATTGGCCATCAGCAGGTCGTGCTGCGCGGCCCGTTCCGCCCCCAGCCCGCCCACCGGGCGCGCGAAGCCGATGAGGTCGGCCGGGACCGTCCTGGTGCCCTGGTGGAGCAGCTGGAAGTAGGCGTGCTGCCCGTTGGTGCCCGGCGTGCCCCAGACGACGGGCCCGGTCTCCCAGGTGACGGGGCGGCCCTCCCGGTCCACGCGCTTGCCGTTGGACTCCATGTCGAGCTGCTGGAGATAGGCGGGGAAACGCGCCAGGTAGTGGCTGTAGGGCAGCACCGCGTGCGCCTGGGCGTCGAAGAAGCCGCCGTACCAGACGCCGAGCAGCCCGAGCAGCAGCGGCGCGTTCTCCCCCGCGGGAGCCGTCCTGAAGTGCTCGTCGACCAGCCGGAAGCCGTCCAGCATCTCCCGGAAGCGCAGCGGGCCGATCGCCGTCATCAGCGAGAGGCCGATGGCCGAGTCGTAGGAGTACCGGCCGCCGACCCAGTCCCAGAACTCGAACATGTTCTCCGTGTCGATGCCGAACTCCGCGACCTTCCCGGCGTTGGTGGACACGGCGACGAAGTGGCGGGCGACGGCGGCCTCGTCCCCGCCGAGCCCGTCGATCAGCCACGAGCGCGCGGAGGTGGCGTTGGTCAGGGTCTCGACCGTGGTGAACGTCTTCGAGGCGACGATGAACAGCGTCTCGGACGGGTCGAGGTCGCGCACGGCCTCGTGCAGGTCCGCGCCGTCCACATTGGAGACGAAGCGGAAGGTCATCTCCCGGGCGGTGAACGGCCGCAGCGCCTCGTACGCCATGGCCGGGCCCAGGTCGGAGCCGCCGATGCCGATGTTGACGACGTTCCTGACGCGCTTGCCGGTGTGCCCGGTCCACTCCCCGGAGCGCACCCGGTCCGCGAAGCCCGCCATCCGGTCCAGCACCGCGTGCACGGCGGGAACGACGTTCTCCCCGTCGACCTCGACCACCGCGTCCCGCGGCGCCCGCAGCGCGGTGTGGAGAACGGCCCTGTCCTCGGTCACGTTGATCCGCTCGCCGCGGAACATGGCGTCCCGCAGCTCTCCCACGCCCGTCGCCGCGGCCAGCTCGCCCAGGAGGCGCAGGGTCTCGTCGGTGACCAGCTGCTTGGAGAAGTCGATGTGCAGGTCGCCGACCCGCACCGCGTAGCGCCCGGCCCGGCCGGGGTCCCGGGCGAACAGCTCCCGCAGGCTCACCGCCCCGAGCTCCTCGCGGTGCTTGCCCAGTGCGCCCCACTCGGCCATCCGATCGAGCCTGGCCCCGCCAGTCGCGTTCATCTCGCCCTCAGCCCATCCGTCAACGTGTTCCGATCCCCGTCGACCACACGCTAGTCGATCGAAAAGCGGACCGCCCGGGTGCCGATCCGGTGATCGGCACCCGGGCGGTCGGACGGCTGGGCCGGTGCCGGGCCGGTGCTGAACCGAGCCTTCGCGCGGGCCCGGCGGCGGATCTCGCGTCAGATCTCGCCGCGGAGCTTGGCCAGCGCCTCGGCCAGAATGGCCTCGCCGTCGGCGTCGCTGCGCCGCTCGCGCACATACGCGAGGTGAGTCTTGTACGGCTCGGTGCGCGGCGGGTCCGGCGGGTCGTCGCGCTCGGTGCCGGCCGGGAAGCCGCAGCGCGGGCAGTCCCAGGTTTCCGGAATCTGTGCGTCACTGGCGAAGCTGGGCTGCGTCTCGTGCCCGTTCGCACACCAGAAGGAGACCCTCAGCCGGGGAGCGGACTCGCCGCGTTCGGCCTCACCCATGGGCCCCGCGCCGACCCGGCTGCCCCGGATCGCGTTGCCACCTGCCACGGTCGTAACTCCCTGCCTGACTTACCTAGAAGTCCTCAGTCTATGCAAGGCTCAACGCACGTCCAGTGCTAGGAGTTACTGACTTATGACGTCGCTTAGGACTTCATCAGCAGTCCGAGCGCCACGACGATCGCGGCCCAGATGATACCCACCACAACGGTGATCCGGTCCAGGTTCCGCTCGGCGACCGACGAGCCACCGACCGAGGACTGCATGCCGCCGCCGAACATGTCGGACAGGCCGCCGCCCTTGCCCTTGTGCATCAGCACGAGCAGCGCCAGCAGAAAGCTGAAAACGATCAAAGCAATCTGGAACGCCGTTTCCACGACTGGACCAACTCTCTCAGTGACGGACGGATGGTGGTACGGGTGATGCGGGGGACGGAGCAGGGTCGTCTCGGCGCCGCTCCTCCGGCCCCCGACAGGGTACCGCTACCACCCCGGACGAGCGCTACTGGTCGCGGAAACGCACGATCTTGACGAACTCGTCCGCGTCCAGCGAGGCCCCGCCCACCAGGGCGCCGTCCACGTCGGGCTGCGCCATGATCGCCGCGACATTGCCCGACTTCACCGAGCCGCCGTACTGGATGCGGACCCCGTCGGCCAGCGGGGCGTCGTACAGCTCGGCCAGGCGGGCGCGGATCGCCGCGCAGACCTCCTGGGCGTCGTCGGGGGTGGCGACCTCGCCGGTGCCGATGGCCCACACCGGCTCGTAGGCGATGACGACGCTCGCGGCCTGCTCGGGCGGCACGTCCCCGAGCCCGCCGTCGAGCTGGGCCAGGGTGTGCTCGACCTGGCGGCCCGCCTTGCGGACCTCCAGGGGCTCGCCGATGCACAGGATCGGGGTGATCCCGTACCGGTAGGCGGCCTTCACCTTGGCGTTGCACAACTCGTCCGACTCACCGTGGTACTCGCGGCGCTCGGAGTGGCCGACGACGACGTAGTCGCAGTTCAGCTTGGCCAGCATCGGCCCGGAGACCTCTCCGGTGTACGCGCCCGCGTCGTGGGGTGAGATGTCCTGGGCGCCGTACCTGATCTTCAGCTTGTCGCCGTCCACGAGGGTCTGCACGGAGCGCAGATCGGTGAACGGCGGCAGCACGGCGACCTCGACCGCGTCGAAGTCCTTGTCGGACAGGCCGAACGCCAGTTTCTGGACGTGGGCGATGGCCTCGAGGTGGTTGAGGTTCATCTTCCAGTTGCCCGCCATCAGCGGGGTGCGCGCTTCCACGGACGCCATGCTTCTCAGTCCTCCAGTGCAGCGAGACCGGGGAGCGCCTTGCCCTCGAGGTATTCGAGGCTGGCTCCTCCGCCGGTCGAGATGTGGCCGAATGCCGACTCCTCGAAGCCGAGGATCCGCACCGCCGCCGCCGAGTCGCCGCCGCCCACGACGGTGAAGGCGGAGCTGTCGGCGAGCGCCTGGGCGACGTCCCTGGTGCCCTCGGCGAAGTCGGGGTGCTCGAAGACGCCCATCGGCCCGTTCCAGAAGACGGTGGCCGCGTCGGCGAGCTTGTCCGCGTAGAGACGGCCGGTCTCGGGGCCGATGTCCAGGCCCTTGAGCCCGGCCGGGATGGCGTCGGCGGCCAGGACGACCGGCTCGGCCGGCGCCTTGGTCCGCAGGTCGGGGAAGTCCTTCGCCGCCCGCACGTCCACCGGCAGCACGAACTCGACGCCGAGCTCGGCGGCCTTGGCCAGATAGCCCTGGACGGCCGGGACCTGGTCCTCCTGGAGGAGGGAGTCGCCGACCTCGTGGCCCTGTGCCTTGAGGAACGTGTACACCATGCCGCCCCCGACCAGGATGCGGTCGGCCCTGCTGAGCAGGTGCTCGATCACGGCGAGCTTGTCGGAGACCTTGGCGCCGCCGAGGACGACCGCGTAGGGGCGGCGGACGCTCTCGGTGAGCTGTTCCAGGACGCCGACCTCGGTCGCGATCAGCCCGCCCGCGGCGTGCGGAAGGCGGGCCGGGAGGTCGTAGACCGAGGCGTGCTTGCGGTGCACGGCGCCGAAGCCGTCGCCGACGTAGAGGTCGGCGAGCGAGGCGAGTTCGTCGGCGAACGCTCCGCGCTCGGCGTCGTCCTTGCTGGTCTCGCCGGCGTTGAACCGCAGGTTCTCCAGCAGGGCGACGCCGCCGTCGGCGAGGCCCGCGACGGTCGACCTGGCGCTGTCGCCGACCGTGTCGGCGGCGAACGCCACGTCGGAGCCGAGCAGCTCGCCCAGCCGCCTGGCGACGGGGGCGAGCGAGAACGCCGGCTCGGGGGCGTTCTTGGGCCGCCCGAGGTGCGAGGCGACGACCACCCGGGCGCCCGCGTCCGCGAGCCGGCGGATGGTCGGCACGGCGGCGCGGATGCGGCCGTCGTCGGTGATGGTGCCCTCGGCGAGTGGAACGTTCAGATCGGAGCGGACGAAGACCCGCCGCCCGGCGACCTGGAGATCATCGATCGTCTTCATGGTTGTCTGGCTCCTGGAGGTGTGCTGCCGTCTGCCGTCGGCCCCATGGCACGAGGGCCCGCGGGGAGGCCGAGACGCCGCCCTGCGAGCCCTGGTGGGAGGGAACGGTCAGAGCCGCTCGCCGACGTAGACGGTCAGGTCGACCAGGCGGCTGGAGTAGCCCCACTCGTTGTCGTACCAGCCGACGATCTTGACCTGCGAGCCCTGCGCCATGGTGAGCGAGGAGTCGAAGGTGCAGGAGGCCGGGAAGCCGACGATGTCCGAGGAGACCAGCTGGTCGCCGGTGTACTCCAGGATGCCCTTGAGGCCGGTCTCCGCGGCGGTGCGGAAGGCGGCGTTGACCTCGTCCTTGGTGACCTCGCGGCCGAGCTCGACGACCAGGTCCGTGACCGAGCCGGTGGGCACGGGCACGCGCATCGAGATGCCGTCGAGCTTGCCCTTGAGCTGCGGAAGGACCAGCGCGGTGGCCTTGGCGGCGCCGGTGGTGGTCGGGATGATGTTGATCGCGGCGGCGCGGGCGCGGCGGAGGTCCTTGTGCGGGAAGTCCAGGATCCGCTGGTCGTTGGTGTAGGCGTGAATGGTCGTCATCAGACCCTTGACGATGCCGAAGCTCTCGTCGAGGACCTTCGCCATCGGCGCCACGCAGTTGGTGGTGCAGGAGGCGTTGGAGATGACGTGGTGGGTGGCCGGGTCGTACTGGTCCTGGTTCACGCCCATGACGACGGTGAGGTCCTCGTTCTTCGCCGGGGCGGAGATGAGGACCTTCTTGGCGCCGGCGGCCAGGTGCTTGGCCGCGTCGTCGCGCTTGGTGAAGATGCCGGTGGACTCGATGACGACGTCGGCACCGAGCTCGCCCCACGGGAGGGCGGCGGGGTCGCGCTCGGCCAGCGTCCTGAACGTGTGGCCGCCGACCGTGATGGTGTCCTCGGTGTGCGTGACCTCTTCCTTGAGGCGGCCGAGGATGCTGTCGTACTTCAGCAGGTGGACCAGGGTGTCGTTGTCGGTCAGGTCGTTGACACCGACAACCTGGACATCCGCACCCTGTTCAAGGAGCGCGCGGAAGTAGTTGCGACCGATACGGCCGAAGCCGTTGATTCCTACGCGGATCGTCACGAACCGATCTCCTCGTTGGTACGTCGGTGAAACGAACACCGGCGATGCGTTATTGGGATGTCCCCGACCATCTCCGACCCTACCGCGCCCCGGACCCGCCGGTGACAGCGCCCAGGCGTGTTCGGGCCGCGAATGACGGGCCCGCGCGCCCCCGCCCGCGCCGGTCCGTTCAGCCGACCATCTCCTCCGTGAGGCTCGACTCGGTGCCCGGAATGCCGAGGTCCTGCGCGCGCTTGTCGGCCATCGCCAGCAGCCTGCGGATGCGGCCGGCGACCGCGTCCTTGGTCAGCGGCGGGTCGGCCAGGGCGCCCAGCTCCTCCAGGGACGCCTGCTTGTGCTCCATGCGCAGCCGGCCGGCCGCGGCCAGGTGCTCCGGCACCTCGTCGGCCAGGATCTCCAGGGCGCGCTGGACGCGGGCCCCGGCGGCGACGGCGGCGCGGGCGGAACGCCGGAGGTTGGCGTCGTCGAAGTTCGCCAGGCGGTTGGCGGTGGCGCGCACCTCGCGGCGCATGCGGCGCTCCTCCCAGGCCAGCACCGACTCGTGCGCTCCCAGCCGGGTGAGCAGCGCCCCGATGGCGTCGCCGTCCCTGACCTGGACCCGGTCCACGCTGCGGACCTCGCGCGCCTTGGCCCCGATCTGGAGCCTGCGCGCCGCGCCCACCAGGGCGAGGGCGGCCTCGGGGCCGGGGCAGGTGACCTCCAGCGAGGAGGAGCGCCCCGGCTCGGTCAGCGAGCCGTGAGCGAGGAACGCCCCGCGCCAGGCGGCCTCGGCGTCGCAGGTGGCCCCCGAGACCACCTGCGGCGGGAGGCCGCGGATCGGCCGGCCGCGGCCGTCCACCAGGCCGGTCTGCCGCGCCAGCTGGTCCCCGCCCGCGACGACGCGCACCACGTAACGGCTGCCGCGGCGCAGCCCGCCGGGGGCCATCACCAGCAGGTCGGAGGCGTGGCCGAAGATCTCCAGAATGTCCCGCCGCAGCCGTCTGGCCGCGATCCCCGTGTCGAGCTCGGCCTCGATCACGATCCGCCCGCTCACCAGGTGCAGGCCGCCCGCGAAGCGCAGGATGGACGACACCTCCGACTTGCGGCAGCAGGTGCGGGTGACGGGAAGCCGGGAGATCTCGTCCTTCACCGCAGCCGTCATCGCCATGGGCCGATCCTTCCATGCATCCGAAAAACACGGTCATACGCGGCGGCCAGCAGCTCCGGGTCATGCCGGGGGGAACCGTCCGGCTCGGCCATGGGGGCCAGCTCGACTTCGGCACCCAGCCGTTCGGCCGCCTGGCGCAGACTCTCCTGGTCCGGCACGGCGGCCCGGTCTGCCAGCACCACGTCAAAGGCGAGTTTAGGGGCGTGTTGTACCAAAACCTCCACATGACGCTGCGGGGAGAACCCATCAGTTTCGCCCGGTTGAGGGGCCAGGTTGAGCGAGAGGACGCGCCGGGCCCTGGTGGCGGTCAGGGCGTCGAGCAGCTCGGGGACGAGCAGGTGCGGGATGACGGAGGAGAACCAGGAGCCGGGTCCGAGAACCACCCAGTCGGCGTCCAGGACCGCCTCGACGGCCTCGGGCACGGCGGGCGGGTCGTGCGGGACGAGGACGACCTGGCGCACCTCGCCCGGGGTGAGGGCGACGGCGGCCTGGCCACGGACGCGGCTGAGCTCGTCGGGGCGCGACGGCTCGTGGCCGCGGACCAGCGCCTCCAGTTCGAGCGGCACGGCCGACATGGGCAGCACGCGGCCGTGGGCGCCCAGCAGCTTGCCGACCAGGTCCAGGGCGCGCACATGGTCGCCGAGCTGCTCCCAGAGGGCGACGATCAGCAGATTGCCCACGGCGTGGTCGTGCAGGGCGCCCTCGCTGGTGAAGCGGTGCTGGACGACCTCGGACCAGGTGCGGCCCCACTCGTCGTCCCCGCACAGGGCGGCCAGGGCCTTGCGCAGGTCGCCCGGGGGCAGCACGCCGAGCTCGTCGCGCAGCCGGCCGCTCGAACCCCCGTCGTCGGCCACGGTGACGACGGCGGTCAGGTCGCCGGTGATCCGGCGCAACGCGGTCAGCGACGCGGAGAGCCCCATGCCGCCGCCGAGGGCGACGACCTTGGGCTGGGCGCCGCGGCGCCCGCCGCGCAGGGTTCTGAACGCGCGGCGGCCACCCTCCTGGCCCTCCGCGATCCGGCGCTGCCGGACGCCCTTTCGTGGCATCTACTCGCGCCCCATGTCCCGGTGCACGACGACCGTTTCGACGCCTTCGGCGGCCAGGCGCCTGGCCAGCCGCTCGGACATGGCCACGCTGCGGTGCTTGCCGCCGGTGCAGCCGACGGCGATGGTCACATACCGCTTGCCCTCGCGCCGGTAGCCGGTGGCGATGAGCTGGAGCAGCTCGGCGTAGCGGTCGAGGAACTCCTTGGCGCCCGGCTGGTTGAACACGTAGCCCGCGACCTCCTCGCTGGTGCCCGTGTAGGGGCGCAGCTCGGGGACCCAGTGGGGGTTGGGCAGGAAGCGGCAGTCGACCACGTGGTCGGCGTCCACCGGCAGGCCGTACTTGTAGCCGAAGGACATGACCGTGGCCCGCAGCTCGGGCTCGTCACCGCTGGTGAACTGGGCGTCCATCTTGGCGCGCAGCTCGTGCACGTTCAGGTTGGAGGTGTCGATCACCAGGTCGGCGTCGCCGCGCAGTTCGCGCAGGAGGTCGCGCTCGGCGGCGATGCCGTCGACGATGCGCCCGTCCCCCTGGAGGGGGTGCGGCCTGCGGACCGACTCGAAGCGCTGGACGAGTGCGTTGTCCGAGGCTTCGAGGAAGACGGTGCGGCGGGTGACGCCCTTGGTGTCGAGGTCGTTCAGTGACTCGCGCAGGCTGTCGAAGAAGCCGCGGCCGCGGACGTCCACGACGACGGCGATGCGCGCCACGTTCCCCTGGGAGCGGGCGCCCAGATCGACCATGGTGGGGATCAGGGCGGGCGGCAGGTTGTCCACGACGAACCAGCCGAGGTCCTCCAGGCACTTCGCCGCGGTGGACCGGCCGGCGCCCGACATGCCGGAGATGATCACCAGCTCCGGGTTGGTCAGAGCCTCCTCGCCCGCTGCGGGGGTGGCCGGCTCGTCTTCGTCTCTGGTCTGTTCGCTCATGGTGTCGTCCCCCGCCTGTCTCATTCCTCGGTAGCGACTGTGTGGTCTGCGCCTTCCCCGCTCAGCCCTCGATGATCTCGCCGGTCGCGGTGTTCACCGCGGGGGCCGGGCGGCCGTCCTGGGCGAGGGCCGCGGCGACTGTCTCCGCGGTCCTGCGGCCCACTCCCGGGACCTCGCAGATCTCCTCGATCGTGGCGGCGCGGAGCCGCTTGAGCGAGCCGAAGTGCTTGAGCAGGGCCTTCTTGCGGGTCTCCCCGAGGCCGGGCACGGCGTCGAGGGGACCCCTTCTTATCGATTGTGACCTCTTGCCCCTCTGGTAGCGGATCGCGAAGCGGTGTGCCTCGTCACGCACCCGCTGGAGGAGATAGAGGCCCTCGCTGGTACGGGGCAGGATCACCGGGTCCTCCTCGCCGGGCAGCCAGACCTCTTCGAGGCGCTTCGCCAGTCCGCACACGGCGACGTCGTCCACCCCCAGCTCGTCCATCGCCCGCCGGGCGGCGGCCACCTGCGGCTGCCCGCCGTCCACCACCACGAGCTGCGGCGGATAGGCGAAACGCTTCGGGCGGCCGTCGTCCGTCCGTGAGGACGCCGGAGCCTCCTCCTCCGGTTCCTCCACGGCCCACTCCCCGGTCTGCTCGCGCTCTCGCAGGTAGCGGCGGAAGCGGCGGGAGACGACCTCGTGCATGGACCGGACGTCGTCCTGCCCGGCGAAGCCCTTGATCTGGAACCTTCGGTACTCGCTCTTGCGGGCCAGGCCGTCCTCGAAGACGACCATGGAGGCCACCACGTCCTCGCCCTGGAGGTGGGAGATGTCGAAGCACTCGACGCGCAGCGGGGCGGAGTCGAGGCCCAGCGCCTCGGCGATCTCCTCCAGGGCGCGGGAGCGGGTGGTCAGGTCGGAGGCCCGCTTGGTCTTGTGCAGGACGAGGGACTGCTCGGCGTTCCGCTGGACGGTCGCCATCAGGTCCCTCTTGTCGCCGCGCTGCGGCACCCGCAGGCTCACGCGCGAGCCGCGGCGCTCGCCGAGCCACTCGGACACGGGCCCGGGCGGCTCGGGGAGGGCGGGGACGAGGACCTCCTTGGGCACGCTCTCGCCGCTCTCCTCGCCGTAGAGCTGCTGGAGGGCGCTCTCGACCAGGTCGGCGGTGGTGACCTGCTCGACCTTGTCGGTGACCCAGCCGCGCTGGCCGCGGACCCGGCCGCCGCGGACGTGGAAGATCTGGACGGCCGCCTCCAGTTCGTCCTCGGCGAGGGCGATGAGGTCGGCGTCGGTCGCGTCGGCGAGGACGACGGCGTTCTTCTCCATGGCGCGGCGCAGCGCCTCGATGTCGTCCCTCAGGCGGCCGGCCCGCTCGTACTCCAGGTCCTCGGCCGCCTCGCGCATCCGCTCCTCGAGGCGGCGCAGGTAGGTGCCGGTGCGGCCCGCCATGAAATCGCAGAACTCCTCGGCCAGCTCGCGGTGCTCCTCGGGCGTGACGCGGCCGGTGCAGGGGGCGGAGCACTTGTCGATGTACCCCAGGAGGCAGGGGCGGTCGACGGCCCTGGCGCGCTTGAAGACCCCGGCGGAGCAGGTGCGGATGGGGAAGACGCGGAGCAGGAGGTCGACGGTCTCGCGGATGGCCCACGCGTGGCCGTAGGGGCCGAAGTACCGCACCCCCTTGCGCTTGGGGCCGCGCATCACCTGGGCGCGCGGGTACTCCTCGTTGAGCGTGACGGCGAGCGACGGATAGCTCTTGTCGTCGCGGTACTTGACGTTGAAACGGGGGTCGTACTCCTTGATCCAGGAGTACTCCAGCTGGAGCGCCTCCACCTCGGTGGAGACCACCGTCCACTCCACCGAGGCGGCCGTGGTGACCATGGTGGCGGTCCTGGGGTGCAGCCCCGAGATGTCCTGGAAGTAGGACGAGAGGCGCTGCCTCAGGCTCTTGGCCTTGCCGACGTAGATCACCCGGCGGTGCTGGTCGCGGAACCGGTAGACCCCGGGCGAGTCGGGAATCTCGCCCGGCCTGGGGCGGTAGCTGGAGGGGTCGGCCATGGACGCAACCCTACTGCCGGCAACTGACAGTGAGTGACTCCCCCGCTCTCGGTGGGCGCCCCGGGGGGCGCCGGCGGCGGGCGGGCGGCGCCGGTGCTACCAGCCGCGTTCGCGCCACTCGGGCAGGTGGGGGCGTTCGGCGCCGAGGGTGGTGTCGGCGCCGTGGCCGGGGTAGACCCAGGTCTCGTCGGGGAGCGGTGCGAACAGCTTGGTCTCGACGTCGTGGAGGAGCCGCGTGAACGCCTCCCGGTCACCCCGCGTGTTCCCCACGCCGCCGGGGAAGAGGCAGTCGCCGGTGAAGAGGTGGGGGTGGCCCTCGGGGTCGTCGTAGACCAGGGCGATGGAGCCCGGGGTGTGGCCGACGAGGTGGCGGGCGGTGAGGCGGCAGGTCCCGACCAGGATCTCGTCGCCGTCCTCCACCGGCACGTCGGTGGGCACGGGGATGCCCTCGGCGTCGTAGCGGCCGGCGTAGGTGCGCGCGCCGGTGGCGCGGACGACGGCGTCGAGCGCCTGCCAGTGGTCGCCGTGCCGGTGGGTGGTGACGACGCCCGCGATGCCGTCCTCGCCGATCAGGCTCAGGAGGGTGCCGGGTTCGGCGGCGGCGTCGACGAGGAGCTGTTCCCCGGTGCGGCGGCAGCGCAGGAGGTAGGCGTTGTTCTCCATCGGGCCGACGGCGGCCTTGGAGATGATCAGCTGCCCGAGCTCGTGGGCGTCGGCGGGGCCGCCGACGGTGACCCTTCCGGTGTAGGACATGGCGGTCTCCCGGGTGGGCTCAGAGGGGCGGCAGCGTGGGGAGGGGGGCGCCGGCGGTGAGGCCGCTGCCCGAGGTGCGTCCGCTCAGCCAGCCGACGAGGGCGGGCGGGGTGCCGACGATCACGTGCGGGGCGCCGTCCCCGGAGCCGGTGCGCCAGACGCGGCCGTCCTCGGCCCGCAGCTCGACGGGCGGCACGCCGGGGCGGCCGGCGAAGCGGTCGGTGAGGTACGCGACGGCGCGGTCGGTGAAGGCGCCGGAGAGGTCGGCGACGGTGTGGCCGATGTCCAGGTCGAGGTGGTGCAGTTCGACCTCGACCCAGCGACGCAGCGGGATGGTGTCGGCACGGTCGGTGATGCCGCCGCGCAGCGTCACGGTGGACTTCCACCGCTCGTCGGTGAGTCCGTCGGCGGCGTCGGCGAGGCGGGCGGCGCTGTCGCGCACGTCGGCGCGGTGGTCGGCGAGGGAGCGGGGGGCGTTGCGGTCGATGTCGCCGTCCCTGGCCTCGGTGCTGGTGTACATGGGGCGGCCGTTCAGCACATTGACGAGGGCGTCGGCGTTGCGGGCCACGTGGGCGAGGACATGGCCGCGGGTCCAGCCCGGCAGCAGGGACGGGCCGGCGACGCGGGCGTCGTCCAGGGCGGCGAGTCCTTCGAGGAGGTGGTCCGTGGCGTCCTGGAGGGCGGCGAGGTCTGCTTCGGGTCGGCTCATGATCACACGCTATCCGGACCACTCCATCGAGTGAAGATGAGAGCGGAGTGCCGGGAATCGAACGCGCGTACTATAGGCTGCGGAGCGCGCGCGGCCCGGTGCTTTCGACTCCGAGTGTCAGAGGCCGCCCCTAGTCTTGTGGAAGGGGTGCGCCCGCCCGGCGTCTCCGCGGGATCCAGTGATCCACCCGCTCCACCGTGAAAAGAAAGGTGCCATCCGGCGTGGCCGACCGACTCATCGTTCGTGGCGCTCGCGAGCACAATCTCCGGAACGTCTCGCTCGACCTGCCTCGCGACTCGCTCATCGTCTTCACCGGGCTGTCGGGATCGGGCAAGTCCTCGCTCGCCTTCGACACGATCTTCGCCGAGGGCCAACGCCGTTACGTCGAGTCGCTTTCGGCGTACGCCCGGCAGTTCCTCGGGCAGATGGACAAGCCCGACGTGGACTTCATCGAGGGCCTGTCCCCCGCGGTCTCCATCGACCAGAAGTCCACCTCACGGAACCCGCGCTCGACCGTGGGCACGATCACCGAGGTCTACGACTACCTGCGGCTGCTCTTCGCCCGCATCGGCAAGCCCCACTGCCCCGAGTGCGGGCGGCCGATCGCGCGGCAGTCGCCGCAGGCGATCGTGGACAAGGTGCTGACCCTGGAGGAGGGCAGCCGCTTCCAGGTGCTCTCGCCGCTGGCGCGCGAGCGGAAGGGCGAGTTCGCCGACCTGTTCGCCGACCTCCAGACCAAGGGCTACAGCAGGGCCAGGGTGGACGGCGCGACGGTCCAGCTCTCCGACCCGCCGAAGCTGAAGAAGCAGGAGAAGCACACCATCGAGGTGGTGGTGGACCGGCTGACCGTCAAGGAGAGCGCCAAGCGGCGTCTGACGGACTCGGTGGAGACCGCGCTCGGCCTCTCGGGCGGGATGGTCGTCCTGGACTTCGTGGACCTGGACGAGGACGACCCGCAGCGCGAGCGGATGTTCTCCGAGCACCTGTACTGCCCGTACGACGACCTGTCGTTCGAGGAACTGGAGCCGCGCTCGTTCTCGTTCAACTCGCCGTTCGGCGCCTGCCCCGAGTGCACCGGCATCGGCACGCGGATGGAGGTGGACCCCGAGCTGATCATCCCCGACCCGGAGAAGACGCTGGACGAGGGCGCCATCCACCCGTGGTCGCACGGCCACACCAAGGGCTATTTCAACCTGTTGATCGGCGCTCTCGGCGACGCGCTGAACTTCCGGACGGACATCCCCTGGCAGGGGCTGCCGCAGCGGGCGCGCAAGGCGCTGATGCACGGGCACAAGACCAAGATCGAGGTCCGCTACGAGAACCGGCACGGGAAGGAGCGGGCGTACACGACGGCCTTCGAGGGCGTCCTGCCGTTCATCAGGCGCCGCCACGCCGAGGCCGAGACCGACTCCAGCCGGGAGCGCTTCGAGGGGTACATGCGCGAGGCGCCGTGCCCGGCCTGCCACGGCACCCGGCTGAAGCCGCTGGTGCTCGCGGTGACGGTGCAGGACAGGTCGATCGCCGAGATCGCGGGCATGTCGATCAGCGAGTGCGCCGACTTCCTGCGCGGGATGAGTCTGTCCCCCCGCGAGAAGGCCATCGCCGAGCGGGTGCTCAAGGAGGTCAACGAGCGGCTGCGCTTCCTGGTGGACGTCGGCCTCGACTACCTCTCGCTGGACCGCGCCGCGGGCAGCCTCTCGGGCGGCGAGGCCCAGCGGATCCGGCTGGCCACGCAGATCGGCTCCGGCCTGGTCGGCGTGCTGTACGTGCTGGACGAGCCGTCGATCGGGCTGCACCAGCGGGACAACCACCGGCTGATCGAGACCCTGGTCCGCCTCCGCGACCTGGGGAACACGCTGATCGTCGTGGAGCACGACGAGGACACGATCAAGACCTCGGACTGGGTGGTGGACATCGGCCCCGGCGCCGGCGAGCACGGCGGCGAGGTGGTGCACAGCGGCCCGCTGGCCGAGCTCCTGACCAACGAGGCGTCGCTCACCGGGCAGTACCTCTCCGGGGCGCGGTCCATCCCCATCCCGCCCGCGCGCCGTCCGGTGGACGACGAGCGGCAGCTGACGGTGCACGGGGCCCGCGAGCACAACCTGCGGGACATCGACGTCTCCTTCCCGGTCGGCGTGCTGACCGCGGTCACCGGCGTCTCGGGCTCGGGCAAGTCCACCCTGGTCAACGACATCCTCTACACCCACCTCGCCCGCGAGCTGAACGGAGCGAAGGGCGTGCCGGGACGGCACACCCGGATCACGGGCGACGACCTGGTGGACAAGGTGGTCCACGTCGACCAGTCGCCCATCGGCCGCACCCCCCGGTCGAACCCGGCGACCTACACCGGCGTCTTCGACCACGTCCGCCGCCTGTTCGCGGAGACGGCCGAGGCCAAGGTCCGCGGATATCTGCCGGGCCGCTTCTCGTTCAACGTCAAGGGCGGCCGCTGCGACAACTGCTCGGGCGACGGCACCATCAAGATCGAGATGAACTTCCTGCCGGACGTCTACGTTCCCTGCGAGGTCTGCCACGGCGCCCGGTACAACCGGGAGACGCTGGAGGTGCACTACAAGGGCAAGTCCATCGCCCAGGTGCTGGACATGCCCATCGAGGAGGCGACGGACTTCTTCGAGGCGGTGCCCGCCATCTCCCGGCACCTGCGCACGCTCAAGGACGTGGGGCTCGGGTACGTCAGGCTCGGCCAGCCGGCGACGACGCTCTCCGGCGGCGAGGCCCAGCGGGTCAAGCTCGCCTCCGAGCTCCAGAAGCGCTCCACCGGCAGCACCGTCTACGTGCTCGACGAGCCCACCACCGGGCTGCACTTCGAGGACATCCGGCGGCTGATCTCGGTCCTGTCGGACCTGGTCGACAAGGGCAACACGGTGATCGTCATCGAGCACAACCTCGACGTGATCAAGACCGCGGACTGGGTGGTCGACATGGGTCCCGAGGGCGGTTACGCGGGTGGCACGGTGATCACCGAGGGCACCCCCGAGCAGGTCGCCTCGGAGCCGGCCAGCCACACGGGCAAGTTCCTGCGGGACCTGCTGGGCGACGCGGTCAGCGACGCCCCGCGGTCGGGCCGCAAGGCCACGAGGTCCGGGGCGGCGGCCGGTGCCACCGTGAAGCGCGCGCGTGCCGGGGCGTCACGGGACCGCTGATTCCGGCGAGTTGTTTCCCGGAAGTTCTCGGCGGCCCTCTGGTGCCGCCCCCTCTCCCTTGGAACGCTGTGCCGCTGGATGCGCTGAACGCGCAGACAGGGCAAGCGTTTCGAGGGAGTACCCGTGCCAGGAACCGCGGTGCGCAGAAGGCTGTGCGCACGTTCGCTGATCGCGGTGGGGGCCGCGTCCGTTCTGACCTTCGGTCTGGCGCCGCCGGGGGCGGCCCGGACTCCGGCCGCGCCCGCGCCGGCCGTCCTCGCCTCCGTCCCCGCCGGGGTGGTCGACCGCGACGGCATGGAGCTGTCGCGCACCGAGCAACCGATCGCTCCCGGCGCCGAGCTGACGACGTTCCAGCGGCTCGAATCGGACAAGTGGCTGAGCGCCCAGGCGCTGAGCATCGACCTCACCAGCGACCTGCGGGTGGACTACCTCGCGGCGGAGGACGTAGCCGACGCGGCTCCGGTGAGCGAGCTGGTCGCGGGGCACGACGCGGGCGAGGGCCGCACCACCGTCGCCGCCCTCAACGGCGACTTCTTCGACATCAACGCCAGCAAGGCGCCGCTGGGCGCGGGCATCTCCGGCGGCGAGCTCGTCCAGTCCCCCACGGACGGCGTCACCCAGGCCGTGGGCATCGGGCCCGAGAACGCGGGCCGGATCCTCGACCTCTACTTCGAGGGCACGCTCACCCTCCCCGGCGGCGAGGCGGGCCTCGACACGTTCAACGCGCCGGGCGTCCCGGCCGACGGCATCGGCGTCTACACGCCGCAGTGGGGCGAGGCCGACCGCGCCACGGCGGTGGCCGGGGCCGGTGACGTCACCGAGGTGACCGTCGAGGAGGGCGCGGTCACCGCCGTCGCCGACAAGCCGGGCGCCGGGCCGATACCCGAGGGCGCGACCGTTCTCCTCGGCCGCGACGCCGGGGCCGCGACGCTGGGCGCGCTCGCCGCGGGCGACCCCGTCGCCCTGGAGTACGCGCCGCTCACCGGCGACGGCTCGCCGCTGCCCACCACCGCGGTCGGCGGGCGCGGCGTCCTGGTGTCCGAGGGCGAGCCGCAGAACTGGGAGGGCCTGCCGAACAACCCGACGGCCCCCCGCACCGCCGTGGGCTTCTCCCGGGACGGGCAGGACATGTACGTGCTGACCGTCGACGGGCGGCAGCCGCACTCGGGCGGCGCCACCCTGACCGAGCTGGCCGTGATGATGGCCGACCTCGGCGCCTGGAGCGCGCTCAACCTGGACGGCGGCGGCTCCTCCACCCTGCTGGCCAGGGACGCGGGCGACGAGGCGCCGCACGTGATCAACAGCCCGTCGGACGGTGCCGAGCGCGAGGTGCCCAACGGCCTCGCCCTCACCGCGCCCGAGGGCAGCGGCGAGGTGGCGGGCTTCCGGGTGGAGCCCACCGCCGACCCGGCCGCCGCGCCGACCGCGGGCGCCGTGCCCGGCGGGCGGCCGGACCGCGTCTTCCCGGGGCTGACCCGGCGGCTGACCGCCACCGGCTACGACGAGACCTTCGGCCCCGCCGAGGCCGAGCCCTCCCGGTGGCACAGCGACCGGCGGCGGGTCGGTACCGTCACGGGAGACGGCGTCACGGGAGACGGCGTCTTCCGCGCCGAGCGGCCCGGCACCGCGCGGGTCACGGCGTCGCACCGCGGCGCCGAGGGCTGGACGGACCTCACCGTGCTCGGCGACCTGGACCGGATCGTTCCCACCACCCAGCGCGTCGGGCTCGCGGGCCCCGAGGCGTCGGGCGCGTTCGGCCTCCTCGGCTACGACGCGGCGGGGAACTCGGCGCCCATCGAACCGGCCGACGCCCACCTCACCTACGACGCCTCGCTGTTCACCGTCGAGCCCGACGCCGAGGCCGGGGGCTTCCGGGTGCGGGCCGCCTCGGACGCGGCCTCCACGTCCGGGCTGGTCTCGGTCGAGGCCGGCGGGGTCACCGCGGCGGTGGCCGTCACCGTGGGACTCGACGACACCGTGGTCGCGGACTTCGAGGACGCGGACGCGTGGGAGTTCAGCCACGCGAGGGCCGGCGGCGAGCTGCTGCCCGAACCGGCCGGGCAGGAGGGCGCCGCGCTGCGGATGACCTACGACTTCGGCCTGTCCACCGCCACGCGGGCCGCGTACGCCACGCCCGCGGGCGGGAACATCCCCGTCCCCGGGCAGCCGCAGAGCTTCACGCTGTGGGTGGACGGCGACGCCCGCGGCGCCTGGCCCTCGCTCCACCTGGTGGACGCGCGCGGCACCGACCAGATACTGCGCGGCGACCACCTCGACTGGGAGGGCTGGCGGCAGATCACCTTCGAGGTGCCGGAGGGGGTGGCCTACCCGCTGTCGGTGCGGCGCTTCTACGTGGCCGAGACCCGGCCCGAGCAGGGCTACACCGGCGACATCGCGATCGACGAGCTGCGGGCTCAGACCCCGCCGGACGTCGCGCTGCCCCCGGCGGTGGCGGACCGGGACCCGCTGATCGCGACGGCCGAGGAGACGGCGGAACGGGACTGGAACTTCGCGGTGGTCTCCGACGCGCAGTTCGTGGCGCGGGACCCGGACAGCGCGATCGTGGCCGCCGCCCGCCGCTCGCTGCGGGAGGCCAGGGCCGCCGACCCCGACTTCGTGGTGATCAACGGGGACTGGGTGGACGAGGGGTCGCCGGCCGACCTGGCGTTCGCCAGGACCGTGATCGAGGAGGAGCTCGGCGACGCGCTGCCCTGGTACTACGTGCCGGGCAACCACGAGGTGATGGGTGGCTCCATCGACCAGTTCGAGGCCGAGTTCGGCGCGAGCAGGCGGACGTTCGACCATCGGGGGACCCGGTTCCTCACGCTGGACACCTCCTCGCTGACGATCCGCGGCGGCGGGTACGAGCAGTTCCAGGAGCTCCGCGCGCAGCTCGACGCCGCGGGCGACGACCGCCGGGTGGACTCCGTGGTGGTGATGGCGCACGTGCCGCCGCGGGACACCACCGCGCAGCCCGCCAGCCAGCTGAGCGACCGGTGGGAGGCGGCCCTGATCGAACGGTGGCTGGCCGACTTCCGGCGCGAGACCGGCAAGGGCGCCGCGTACTTCGGCGCCCATGTGGGGGTCTTCGACTCCTACCACCTGGACGGGGTGCCGTTCTTCATCGGCGGGAACGCGGGCAAGGCGCCGGCCGCCCCGCCGGACGAGGGCGGCTTCTCCGGCTGGGCCCTGGTGGGCGTGGACCGGATCTCCTCCGGCGAGCAGGCCGAGGCCAGGCGCGCGCCGCACGCGGTGCTGCCGGACTGGCTCTCCGTGCAGACCAGGCCCCATGTGGACGGGCTGACGCTCGACGCCCCCGGAGCGCTGGCGGTGGGCGAGACGGCCGAGGCCGGGGCGTCCGTGACCCAGGGCGAGGGGGAGGGCGCGCGTGAGGTGCCGGTCGCGTTCCCCGTCAGCGCCGACTGGGCGGGCTCCCGCGGCCTGCACGTGGGGGACGCCGAGGACGCGCGCCCGCGCCATGTCGCGGCGTTCGACCCGGCGACGGGCGAGCTGACCGGGTTGCGGCCGGGGACGGTGACCCTTCAGGTCGCGGTCGGCGGGGAGACCCGGAGCGTGGAGCTGCGCGTGACCCCCTGAGGCCGGCGCGCTACAGGTGCGGCCGGATCGCCGGCAGCAGGTCCTGGATGGTGCGGCCCGAGGTCGGGGCGCCGATGGCGGTCATCTGCCAGCCGGCGCCCCGGCGCCGCACCTTCGCCATGACCTGGCCGGTCCAGGCGCCGCCCCCGGTCAACGTGTACCGGGCGAGCTCCTCGCCGGTGGCGGCGTCGACCAGCCGGCAGAACGCGTCGCGCACCTGGCTGAACCTGCGGCCGGTGAAGGAGTTCACCGTGAAGACGATCTGGTCGATCCGCTCGGGGACCCGGCGCAGGTCGACGGTGATGGACTCGTCGTCCTCGTGGCCCGCGCCCCCGGTGAGGCTGTCGCCGCTGTGGGTGACGGACCCGTCGTCGCTGGTGAGCTTCTTGAAGTAGACGACGTCCTCGGCGCTCTCGCCCGCGAACAGCACGGCGGAGGCGTCCAGATCGATGTCACGGCGGCTGTCGAACATCTTGGAGAGGAAGCCGTCGCCCCGTTCCAAAGCCCGCCAGCCGAGCCCCATCCGGATCAGGCTCAGCCCGCCGCCCTCGGAGTCCTGAACGCTGAACTCCTCGCCCTGGGCCAGCTCCACACCCATGCCCGTCCCCCCTGCGTCCCCGTGATCAGTGCTGTGCATGCCGCTACCGTAGGCCCACCTCGCGCATCTGGCGCAGCTCCCTCTTGAGATCGGACACCTCGTCGCGCAGCCGCGCGGCGATCTCGAACTGGAGCTCGGCCGCGGCGGACCGCATCCGCTCGGTGAGCTGCTCGATGGTCTCGGCGAGCTCGGCGGCCGGCCGGTCGGTCAGCTCCTTCCTGCCGCCGCCCTGGGCGACGGTGGGAACGGGGGCCTTGCCCTTCTTCGCCTCGCCCGGCTGCCGGTACCCGGAGCCCAGCAGCGCCTGGGTGTCGACCTCCTCGCGGGCGATGGTGGCCACGATGTCGTTGATCTTCTTCCGGAGCGGCTGGGGGTCGATCCCCCGCTCCTCGTTGTACGCGATCTGCCGGGCGCGGCGCCGGTTCGTCTCCTCGATGGCGCGCTCCATGGCCGGGGTGATCCGGTCCGCGTACATGTGCACCTGACCCGACACGTTCCTCGCGGCGCGGCCGATGGTCTGGATCAGCGAGGTGCCCGAGCGCAGGAACCCCTCCTTGTCGGCGTCCAGGATGGCCACCAGCGACACCTCGGGGAGGTCGAGGCCCTCCCGCAGCAGGTTGATCCCGACGAGCACGTCGAACTCGCCGGAGCGCAGCTCGCGCAGCAGCTCGACGCGGCGCAGGGTGTCCACGTCGCTGTGGAGATAGCGCACGCGGACGCCGAGCTCCAGGAAGTAGTCCGTCAGGTCCTCGGCCATCTTCTTGGTGAGCGTGGTGACCAGGACCCGCTCGTCCTTCTCGGCGCGGTCGCGGATCTCGTGGACCAGGTCGTCGATCTGCCCCTCGGTGGGCTTGACGACGACCTCCGGGTCGATCAGACCGGTGGGCCGGATGATCTGCTCGACCACGCCGTCGCCGCGCGAGAGCTCGTAGGGACCCGGGGTCGCCGAGAGGTACACGGTCTGGCCCACGCGCTTCTGGAACTCCTCCCACTTCAGCGGGCGGTTGTCCATGGCGGAGGGCAGCCGGAAGCCGTGGTCGACCAGGGTGCGCTTGCGCGAGGCGTCGCCCTCGTACATGGCGCCGATCTGGGGGACGGTGTTGTGCGACTCGTCGATGACCAGCATGAAGTCGTCGGGGAAGTAGTCCAGCAGCGTGTGCGGCGGGGAGCCGGTGTCGCGGCCGTCGATGTGGAGCGAGTAGTTCTCGATGCCGGAGCAGGTGCCGATCTGCCGCATCATCTCGATGTCGTAGGTCGTGCGCATCCGCAGCCGCTGGGCCTCCAGGAGCCTGCCCTGCTGCTCCAGGCCGGCGAGCCGCTCCGCGAGCTCCGCCTCGATGCCGGAGACGGCCCGCTCCATGCGCTCGGGCCCCGCCACATAGTGCGAGGCGGGGAACACGTAGAGATGGTCGTCGGACGAGATGACCTCGCCGGTCAGCGGGTGGAGCGTGGAGAGCGCCTCGATCTCGTCGCCGAACATCTCGATGCGGACGGCCAGCTCCTCGTAGACCGGGAAGATCTCGATGGTGTCCCCGCGCACCCGGAAGGTGCCGCGGGTGAACGCCACGTCGTTGCGCACGTACTGGATGTCGACGAAGCGGCGCAGCAGGGCGTCCCGGTCGATCTCCTCGCCGACGCGCAGCGGCACCATGCGGTCCACGTACTCCTGCGGCGTGCCCAGGCCGTAGATGCAGGAGACCGACGCGACGACGACCACGTCCCGGCGGGTGAGCAGCGAGTTCGTCGCGCTGTGGCGCAGCCGCTCCACCTCCTCGTTGATCGAGGAGTCCTTCTCGATATAGGTGTCCGTCTGCGGGACGTACGCCTCCGGCTGGTAGTAGTCGTAGTACGAGACGAAGTACTCCACCGCGTTGTTCGGGAGGAGCTCGCGGAACTCGTTCGCCAGCTGGGCGGCCAGCGTCTTGTTCGGTGCGATGACCAGCGTCGGGCGCTGCAGCCGCTCGATCATCCACGCCGTGGTCGCCGACTTGCCGGTGCCGGTGGCGCCGAGGAGGACGACGTCCTTCTCCCCCCCGGCGACGCGCTTCTCCAGCTCCGCGATGGCCGCGGGCTGGTCGCCACTGGGCTGATAGGCACTGACGACCTCGAAAGGCGCCGTGGTGCGTTCGATGTGTGAGACGGGCCGCATGCCATCAACCGTACGGCCCCCCACTGACAACGTCGCCGCACCGACGGACGGTAGCCCCATGTTCAACTTTCGGTAACCGTTCTCCTCCCCCTCCGTTCCCGGCCGCGGGCAGCCTGCCTGCGGCCGGATCGCGGATAGCAAGGAGCCCCCCATGCCGTACCTCCCCACCCCCACCTGGGCCGGGTGGCTACTCGGCGTCACCCTCGCCACCTTCGGGCTCGGGCCCGCGACCGGGACGGCGTCGGCCGGGGTCGTCCCCGCCGGCGGCACGGCGGAGGCGCCGGTCGTCGTCGCCCACCGCGGCGCCTCCGGGTACGCCCCGGAGAACACCCTGGCCGCCGCGGACGCCGCGGCCGACGTGGACATCACGTGGGTGGAGACGGATGTGCAGCGCACCGCGGACGGCGAGCTCGTCCTGATGCACGACACCACGCTGGAGCGGACGACGGACGCGGAGGAGGTCTTCCCCGGCCGCGCTCCGTGGAACGTCGGCGACTTCAGCGCCGAGGAGATCGCGCGGCTCGACGCGGGCAGCTGGTTCGGCGACGCGTTCGCCGGGGAGCCGGTGCCCACGCTGGCGGACTTCGTGGAGCGCATGGAGACGCACGACCAGCGGCTCCTGCTGGAGATCAAGGCCCCCGAGCTCTACCCGGGCATCGAGGGCGAGATCCTGGCCGAGCTCGGCACCCTGGGCTGGCTGGACGAGCGGCTGCCCGGCGAGCGCGTGGTCGTGCAGAGCTTCGGCGCCGAGTCGGTGCGGACGGTGCACGAGCTGGCACCGCGCGTGAAGACCGGGTTCCTGGGCACCCCGGCCGTCGCGGACATCCCCGAGTACGCGGCGTTCGCCGACCAGATCAACCCCCGGTACGGCGACCTCACGGCGGACTATGTGGCGGCCCTCCAGGCGGTGGACGGGCCGAAGGGCGAGCCGGTCGAGGTCCACACCTGGACGGTGAACGACGGGCCCACGGCCGTGCGCGTGGCGGGGCTCGGCGTGGACGGCGTCATCAGCAACTACCCCGACGTGGTGCGCGACGCCCTCGCCGGCTGACGGCCGGGCCCGGCGGCCCGCGGGGGCGCTGGTCAGCGCTTGTCAGGGCTTGTCGGGGCTTGTCCGGGCTCGGCGGGGCTCGGCGGCGCTTGTCAGTGGGTGCCCTTAGGCTGCCGGGCATGAGTGGGGACACACGGTGCGCGTGGGCCGTCCGGCGGTCGCCGGTCGGCCCGCTGCTGCTCGCCGCCACGGCGTCGGGGCTGGTCAGCGTCGTCTTCCACGCGGAGGAGCGGGCCAGACGGCGGGCGCTGGCCGGACTCGCGGCGGGGCTGGGGGCGCGTCCCGGGCAGGTGGAGGACGTGGCGGACGACCCCGTGCTGGCCGGGGCGTCGGCCGAGCTCGACGCGTACTTCGCGGGTGGGCTCAGGCGGTTCACGGTTCCGCTGGACTGGTCACTGGTCTCGGGCTTCACCGAGCGGGTGCTGCGGGAGCTGGCGGCCTCGGTGCCGTTCGGCAGCGTGGTGGGGTACGGCGCGCTGGCCGGCCGGGTCGGCGACCCGGACGCGGCCCGCGCGGTGGGCGCGGCGATGGGGGCGAATCCGCTGCCGGTGGTGGTGCCCTGCCACCGGGTGGTGGCCTCCGACGGGGGCATAGGCGGGTTCAGCGGGGGCCTGGAGACCAAACGGACCCTGCTGGCCCTGGAGGGCGTGCTGCCCGCCCCGCTCTTCTGACCGGCATCGCGGCGCCCCTGGGAGGGGCCGCGGCCCGGCCCGCCCCCGAAGGGATCGCGGGCGGAGGGACCGGTGGGGAACGTATGACGGGAGCGTATCCAGGGAATCACCCCGGGTGAGGGGACAACGTCACCGAGCCCGGGGGGGCCCGTTCATGGCCTGGCACGAGGACCGCAAGCCGGTTTCCTACTGCTCGTCCGACGCGCTGCGGAAGCGGGGCTGGACGCCGTTCCTGGTGCGGGCCTTCCTCATGGAGCCCGACCTGACGGTGCGCGGGGAGCCGCTCTATCTGACGTCGCGGGTGCGCGGGGCCGAGCGAACGCCGGAGTTCGCCGCGGCCGTGGCGCTGCGCCGCCGCCGGGCCGAGGCCCTGCGGGCCGCGAGCGCCCGGCGGCGGGAGCGGGCCCTGGACGCGATCAGGACCGTGCGCCTCGATCTGCCGCTGCTCTCCCCCGCCGAGCTGGTCGAGCGGGCCGTCCGGCACAGGAACCTGCGGGACGCGCGGCGGGCCGCGCTCTCGTGGGGGCACCGGCCGAGCCCGGTCAGTGCCGAGTCGGCCGTCCCCGCGGAGCTGGCCCGCTGGCAGGTCGAGTACTTGCGTGACGTGCTGGCGCGGCACGCGCTGCTGGTCGAGGCGCTGCCGCCGGGGAGCTGCCGGGCGGAGGGCCGCCGGCTGCTCACCGAGCGGGTGCTCGGCGCCATCGCGGCGGCCTACCCGGCGCTGGGCGCGGAGTGCCGCAGGCAGCGGGCCACCGCGCCGGCCGGCTGAGGCCGGCCGGGGGAGTCACGGGCCGCGGGTGTCACAGGCTGCGGGTGTCACAGGCTGACGCCCTCGTCCTTGAGGAACGCGACCGGGTCGATGGCCGAGCCGTAGTCCGGCGTGGTCCTGACCTCGAAGTGGAGGTGCGGGCCGCTGCTGTTTCCGGTGTTGCCGGACTTGGCGATGTGCTCGCCGGTGGTCACGGTCTCGCCCTGGTCGACGTCGATCTCGGACAGGTGCGCGTACTGGGTGTAGGTGTCGTCGGAGTGCTTGATCACGACGGCGTTGCCGTACGCGGGGCCGTCGCCCGCGCCGTTGCCGCCCGCCTTGACCACGGTGCCGCCGTGGACGGCGTCGACGTCGGTGCCGGTGGGCACGGCGAAGTCCTGGCCACTGTGGCCCGAGGCCCAGCGGTCACCGCTGTTGCCGAAGGAGGCGCTCAGCGAGTAGTCGTCGGATATGGGGGAGACCCACTTCTTGGCGGCTTCCTTCTGGGCGCTCACCTGGTCGCCGGTCGCCTTGGCGACGTCGGAGACGGTGTGCGGGGAGAAGGTGCCCTGGCTTCCGCCGCCGCCGTCCTGGCCGGCCGCCACCGAGACGCCGGTCACGGCGACCGAGGCGCACACACCGGTCGCGACCATGGCGCCCGTGCGGGTGCGGAGATTCTTCTTCGCGCGGTTCAGCGTCGTGGAGAAAGTGCTGGTGTTCGGCATGGTTGGACTACCTCTGCATGTGGGGGAGATTCCAGCCAATCGGGCCGGACACCCTCATGGATAATCGCCGGCTCAGGCCGCCACAAGCACCGTTCCTACGAAACGACCCCGTAGACACCGGGGGCGGAATAAGGCATGGGTCACCGGCGGAGAACACCTCTCCCACCGGGTTCTTTCACGTTCAACGTCGTGACCAGGGTGCTTTTGACCTGGACGGATCGTGGGTCCACCCGTCAATTCCCCGAGGTCTGCCGCCGCTCCCGCCGGAATACCCGGCCGCACGGGACCAAAGTCCCGGACTTTTGGCAATCCTCGATCCTATCGGGCTTCGTAGGCCCGGATTCGCGTGTGTGGAGCGTCACTTTCGCCGCCGCGTCGGCGCGGGATCAGCGGGTGAAAAGCTCAAAGGGAACGCAGGGGGCGCCGCCGAATCGGGGCGCGGTCATCTCCGCCATGGAGGCGTGCAATTCCCGTGCGTAGGCGACCGGCTCCAGATCGCTGAGGGCGGCGATATAGGCGCGGTGCTCGGCGAGCGAGGCGACGGCCCGCTCCACGGAGCGTTCGCTCACGCCCTGTGCGTGGGTCGCCTCGGGGGAGCCGGCCACGGCCACCCAGCGCACCCCGTCCCAGGGGCGTGCGCCGCCCGCGGCGAGCTGCTCGGGGAAGATCCACCGGTTCCCCGCGTCGCCCGCGGCGTCCAGCACGGCCCGTCCCACGACCCTGTGGTCCGGGGTGTTCCAGGCGCGGGTGCCCCAGTCCCACGTCTCGCGGTGGTTGAGCGTGATCAGCAGCTCGGGCCGGTGGGACCTGATGACGGCGGCCAGGTCGCGGCGGAGCGCGGTCCCCTCCTCGATCACGCCGTCCCGGTGCCCGAGAAAGGTGACGGAGTCGACGCCGACGACGGCGGCGCTCGCGATCTGCTCGCCCTCCCTGACCCGCGCGCTCTCCTCGGGCTCCAGCGTGTCGATGCCCGCCTCGCCGCGCGTCACCAGCAGGTACGCCACGTCACGCCCCGCGTCGGTCCACTCGGCCACGGCCGCCGCCGCGCCGTACTCCAGGTCGTCGGGGTGGGCGACGATCGCCAGGGCCCGCTCCCAGTCGGTGGGCATGGGTGTGAACTGGTCCGTCACCGCAGGTCTCCTCGCCGGTCCCGATCTCGCCGCGTCCGCCCTCGGCGACCGCGGCACCATCATCGCCGAAGCATCGCCTCGCCCGCGCAGGTGGCTGACCGCGGCCTGGGGAGCGGCCGACGCGCTCCGTCCGCGCACGCGCCGCCCCCGGGCACGAGCCGGGCCGCCGGACGGCGGTCAGCGGTGCCCCTGCCGTTCGCCGAACGAGGTCCGGCCCACCGCACCATCAGGTCCCACCGGCCCCACCGGTCCCACCGGTCCCAGCGGCAGGCGGCCCGAGAGCCGACGGCGGCAGCGCTCGGCGCGGCGGGCGAGAGCCGACCAGGAGGACGAGGCGGCCGTGGAGCCGCCGCGGCGGGCGGCGAGGGCCCGCTCGCACAGGGCGAGGGCCGTCGCGTGGTCGCCGAGGCGCCGCTCGTGGTGCAGGGACAGCCGGTTGAACAGGGCGGCGTCGCGGGCGCCCTGGTCCACGGCCCACTGCCACAGCCGCACGGCGTCGTCCACGCGCTCCTGCCGCTCCCACACCTGCCCCGCGTACCGGGCGCCGCGGCCCAGCGCGGCCAGGTCCCCGGCGGCGGCGAGCAGCGGCAGCCGGGCCGCGAGGTCGTCCGGGTACGGCGTGGCCGAGCCGTAGTGCGAGACCAGCGCGCCGCCCGCGCTGCCCGTGTCGCACAGCCCCAGGGCATCGCACGACCAGCAGCTCCGGCAGCCGGGGAGCGCGGCGATCGCGGCGGCGGCGGAAGGGAAGAGCCCCAGGAGGTGAGCGGGGGCGCGGCTGCCGCGGTCGAGGGTGGCCAGGTGGGTCACGATCTGCCCGACGTCCTCGCGGTGCGCCCCCTCCTCGGCGAGCTGGAGCCGCAGGCCCCTCAGCAGCGCGTCCCTGGCGAGCTCCGGCCTGGCGGGTCCGAAGACGGAGGTCTCGGCGCACAGCATCCCGCCGAAGAGGCCCCACAGCCGCCCGGCCTCCGGGCACCCGTCGTCCCGGAGCCTGGCCAGGGCGGCGCGCCAGCCCTCCGCGCCGCCGTGCCAGCCGGCGATGGTCAGGTGCGCGGCGCGGTGGCCCTGCGTGAGGCCCTCGGTGTCCGCGTCGCACCGCACGCGCTTGCGGCGCTCCTCGCGGAGCAGGTCGGCGGCGGGGGCGCTCAGGCGGGTCAGGTCCGTGTGGCCGTCCCGCGCGGCGCGGCGCAGCAGGTCGGTGAGGAGCGCGGCGGTGACCTCGGCGTCCGAGTCGGCGCGGTGGGCGCGGTGCGGGATGCCGAGGGCGGCGACGCAGGTGGTGAGCCGGTGGTTGTCCAGCTCGGGCAGGAACCGGCGGGCGAGGCGGAGGGTGTCGAGGGCGGTCGCCGGGAGCCGCCCGGTGCCGGCCCGCTCCAGCTCCATGGCCAGGAACCTGAGGTCGAAGCCGACGTTGTGCGCGACCAGCACCGCGCCTTCGAGCCGGGCCAGGACCTCGGGCACCAGGTCGGCGAAGCGGGGGGCGGCGGCGGCCTCCGCGTTGGTGATGCCGTGTATGTGGACCGGGCCCGTGTCGCGCCCCGGGTCGACCAGACTCGTCCACCGGTCGGTGACGCGCCCGTCCTCCACGGTCACCAGGGCGAGCGAGACCATGCGGTCGCCACGCTCGGGGCTGAACCCGGTGGTCTCGCAGTCGAGCACCACGAAGCGGTCCCCGAGCAGGGCAGGCGACTCGGGGAGCATGTCGGCCGTCATCGGTGCCTCAGCGCCAGCCGTGCCGCAGCTGGAGGTTGTGGACCACCCGGTTGAACCGGGCGCGGTCCAGCGCGCACGCCTCGCGCCGCATGCCCTCGGGGTGCACGCGCAGGACGCGGTCCAGATGCACCCACGAGTCCCGCCCCGTGCGGTCCCAGGGTCCCGAGCCGAGCGGCATCCACTCGTCGTCATGGTCCCTGTCGCGGCTGGTGAGCTGAACGGCCAGCAGCGTCTCGCGACGCTCCTCCCGCGCGACGACCAGAACGGGCCGGTCCTTGCCGCGGCCGTCGTTCTCCTCGTACGGGACCCAGGTCCACACGACCTCGCCGGGGTCGGGATCGCCGTCGGGCTCGGGCGCGTACTGCGTGCGGACGGGCCCCACTTCGCGCGGCTCGACCTCGACGGTCGCCGAGAGGCCCGCGCGTCCGGGTATCTGGTCTGTCCTGATGCGATCCATGCGCACACGCTATCGCCGGGCACTGACAGGCGGTCCCTCGGCCGGGCCCGCGCACGGGGACTCGACGCGGACTGTCAGTGGCGGCGCCTAACGTTCCGCACAGATGAACCCGGGCCATCGGGGCCGGGGGGAAGGAGCTTGCCGTGCCCGAGGCCACGACCTATCTGGAGCTGTCGGAAGACGGCGGTGGCGCGCACAAGTTCTACGAGATCTCGGTGAACGGGACGGCGGTGACCGTTCGTTACGGACGCATCGGGGCGGGGGGCCAGACGAAGACGAGCTCGTTCCCGACGGCCGCGAAGGCGCGGGCGGCGGCGGACCGGAAGATCGACGAGAAGGTTCGCAAGGGGTACGCGCCGGCCGTGCGGGGGCAGCGGGCCGCGAGGTCGGTGACGCGCCGCCAGGTCACCTCCGCCCCCTCGACCGCGCGGGCGGTGGCGCCGGTGCTGTGGCGCTTCCGCACCGGCACCTCGGCGTTCGGCATCCACATCGACGAGGACCGCTGCTGGGTGGGCAATCAGAGCGGCGACGTCTACACGCTGGCCCACGACGGCGAGGTGCTGGCCCGCTACCGGCTGCCGGACGGGGTCAAGTGCCTGGTGGCGGACGACTTCTGGATCTACGCCGGGTGCGACGACGGCACCGTGTACGACCTGTCGTCCAAGCTGCCGTTCGCGGCCTACGCGATAGCCGAGGACGTCGACATCTTCTGGCTGGACATCCACGAGGGCGTCCTGCACGTCTCGGACCGGCAGGGCCGGCTGACCGTCATCGACCACGAGGACGAGCTGAAATGGTCGCGCCGGAGCCTGGGCGACCACGCGTGGATGGTGCGGCGCGACGAGTCCGCCGTCTACCACGGGCACAGCCGCGGCGTGACGGCCTACACGCCCGACAGCCGCGGCGAGTTGTGGCACACGCCGACCCGCGGCGCGGTGCTCTTCGGCTGGCAGGAGCACGACGCGGTCTACGCGGGGACCGACCGCAGGGTGGTGCAGCGGCTGTCGAAGGCGACGGGCCGCGTGGAGGCGACGTACGCCTGCGACTCCGTGGTGTACTCCTGCGCGGCGGCCCCCGACGGGCGCTACGTGTTCGCCGGGGACAGCTCGTCCTCGGTGTACTGCTTCGCCAAGGACGGCACCCGGCTGTGGAAGCTGGGGACGGGCGCGGGCTCGGCGCTGTCGATGCAGTACCTCGGCGAGCAGCTGTTCGTCGTCACCACCGACGGCTCGCTGGCGTGCGTCGACGCGAGCGAGGCGGCGATCGCGGCGGCCCAGGCCGGGACGGTGCCGCGGGCCGTGGACGTCAAGTCGGCGGCGGCGCTGCCGACGTACACGCCGGGCGCTTCGGTGGAGACGGTCGCGGCGGTGCCGAGCGGCGGCGTGATCGTGGAGTGCGTCCAGGACGGCTCCCGGCTGCGGATGCGGGTGAGCACCGCCGGGTTCGACCCGGGGTGGAACGTGCAGTTCCCCCGGCACATCCGCCAGCCCGGCGCGCGGTACGTGGTGGACGGGCTGCACGCCTCGGCCGGCGGGTTCTACCGGGTGCGCGGGGAGATACGGCGCCTGGCCTGACGGGCGCCGGTACCCCGCGGCGCTACCGTGTCGCCATGGCCGGTGACACGATGCGCGCCTGGGTGGTCCGCGCCCCGGGACGTCTTGACCTGGTGAGGCTGCCGGTGCCCAGCCCGGCGCCCGACGAGCTGCTGGTCCGGGTGCGGACCTGCGGAGTGTGCCGCACGGACCTGCATGTGAGGGACGGCGACCTGCCGCCTCACCGCTCGCCGGTGGTGCCGGGGCACGAGGTGGTCGGGGAGGTGGTGGCGGCGGGCCCGCGGGCCGGTGAGCACGCGGTGGGCGACCGGGTCGGCGTTCCCTGGCTGCGGCACACCGACGGCCGGTGCCGGTTCTGCCGCCGCGGCCAGGAGAACCTGTGCCCGCACTCGCGGTACACCGGCTGGGACGAGGACGGCGGGTACGCCGAGTACCTGACGGTGCCCGCGGCGTACGCCTACGCGCTACCCGAGGGGTTCACCGACGAGGAGCTGGCCCCGTTGCTCTGCGCCGGGATCATCGGCTACCGGGCGCTGCGGCGCGCCGACCTTCCCGAGGGCGGGCGGCTGGGCATCTACGGCTTCGGCGGCTCGGCCCACCTCACGGCGCAGGTGGCGGTGGGCCGGGGCGCGCGCGTCCATGTGCTGACGCGCTCGAAGGCGGCGCCGGCGCTCGCCCTGGAGCTGGGCGCCGCCTCCGCGGGGGACGCGGAGGCGGGGCCGCCGGAGCCGCTGGACGCGGCGATCCTGTTCGCGCCGGTCGGGGACCTGGTCCCGGTGGCGCTCTCGGCGCTGGACGCGGGCGGAACGCTGAGCATCGCGGGCATCTACCTGTCGGCGATCCCGCCGCTGGACTACGAGGCGCTCCTCTTCCGGGAGCGGACGGTGCGGAGCGTGACGGCCAACACGCGGGAGGACGGGCGGGAGTTCCTCGCGGCGGCGGCGGAACACCGGATCCGGACGACGGTGATGCCCTACCCGTTCGAACGGGCGGACGCGGCGCTGGACGACCTGGCCGCGGGGGGGGTGCGGGGGGCCGCGGTACTGACGATGGCCGGGGACTGAGGCCCGGCTCAGAACTGGGCGGTGCGCAGGGTCCGTTCGCGGACGGTGTCGAGGAAGCCCGGCACATCCTCCATCGTGGTCCCGGTGCACTGGATGATCAGGTCCATCACATCGCCCGCGGACAGGGCGCCGACCACCGGGTGGACATGCGCGAGGCCGATCCGCTCCTCCATGCGCTTGAGCACGTGGATGGCCAGGTTGAGCTCGGGAACGCGGCTGGTGTGACCGAAGTCCAGGTTCTGCTTGATGACCCACATCTCCGGAATGATCTGGCCGAAGACGATGACGTGGGCCAGCGCGAACATGGACCTGGCGCACTGGCGGGCGCTCTCCTCGGTCTCGTCCTGGAGTGCCTGCACGGCCTCCTCGTCCTCGGCCAGGTGGGCCTGGATCAGCGCCACCGCGTGCAGCACCTCGTCAGTGGTATACGGCTTTCCCGAGTCGTCCACCAGCCACCGCCCCTGTCACTGTCCGCCGATCATTCGAGCACCCAGTGTTGCAGGTTCGACGGCGTGCGGCAGCCGTTCGCAGCCCAACGCCGCCCCTCGCATGTGGTTTCGGTCAGGGGCGGGAGGGGGCGGCGGTCAGGCGGGGGCGTCCAGGCGGGCCGCCTCGGGTCGTCCACGCGGACGACGACATCGGCCTCCTCGACGGGCCGCGCCTCGCTCTCGTACCGGGCGAACGCGGGGAGCGTCCACCGCTCCCCCTCCGGCGTCCGCCGCGCCAGCGCGCCGGGCGACAGGCTCAGGTGCACCGTCAGATCGGCCGGGAACCACCGCCCCAGCAGAAAGGTGCCGTGCAGCAGGAGCACGCCCCCCGGCGGCAGTTCGGTGTAGGGGGAACGGGTGGCGCGGTCGCGCTCGGCGTCCCACAGGTCGGGCAGCACCCGCCCCGTCCCGCCGGGGTCGAGCGGCGTGAGGACCTCGCGCCAGAGGGCGCCGGTGTCGAGCCACAGGTCGACGTAGGCGTCGGGGTCCCGCCTGCCGTACTCGAAGCGCAGCGAGTCCGCCCGCAGGAACCCCTCGGCCGCCACCACGAGCGCGGGCCGCCCCCGCAGCCTCAGCTCCTCGGCCATCCACCGGGCCGGCGCCCCGGTCCCGGCCGCCGGGGCCCCGTCGATCAGCACCCGCGCCCACTCGGGACCGGGGCCGGTCGCCACCCCTGCCAGGCGGTCCACCAGTTCGCCGGTGAGCCGCTCCCAGCTGATCGCCTCCAGTCGCATCCCCCCATCCTCCTCGCCCCC